>NZ_JBYBLQ010000023.1:0-55298 GCF_059337855.1 Stenotrophomonas maltophilia complex sp. Om-AH-Sm3
AAAGCCTCCCTGGTGAAATTAGCGCTGTGGAACCACCCGATCCCATCCCGAACTCGGAAGTGAAACGCAGCTGCGCCGATGGTAGTGTGGCTCAAGCCATGCGAGAGTAGGTCATCGCCAGGGTTTACACCCAAAACCCCGCTGCTGACGCAGCGGGGTTTTTCTTATTAAGTGAAGGCATTGCTTTTCTGGATACCTTCCGCCCAAGGGCAAGATCGCGAAGCTGGCGCTGCAAGCGCTGCTGCAACCGTCTCCCTGGTGAAATTAGCGCTGTGGAACCACCCGATCCCATCCCGAACTCGGAAGTGAAACGCAGCTGCGCCGATGGTAGTGTGGCTCAAGCCATGCGAGAGTAGGTCATCGCCAGGGTTTACACCCAAAACCCCGCTGCTCGCGCAGCGGGGTTTTTCTTTGGGCGCAGTAATACAGGTAGTGCCAGCCGCTGGCCTGCAACCCGATGGCGTTACATCGCCCGGTAGATCCACGCCATGCGTGGATGCCGTCCACGAGGAAGCATTGCGCCAACCAAGGTTGGCCGCTACCAATCGATTGCCGGCCAGCGGCCGGCACTACCGGCAGATCCACACCAGTCATGGATCTGCCGCCGACGGTACGCAAAAGAAAAGCGGCGCCCCGTGGGGCGCCGCTCTGCTCTCAAGTGCTCAGTCGAGCATGGCCCGACTTTACTTGGCCGAAGCCTTGTCCTTCATCATCGCGTCGCGGGCCGCCTTGAACGGGTTGCCTGCATACCAGTTCGGCCAACGATCACCACCGGCCAGTTCCTTGCCCACGCCGTACATCAGCTGCAGGTCTTCAACGGTGCCGTCCAGTTTCCAGGTGGCCGCGTCGAACTCGTCCTTCGGGCCATGGTAGCGGTTGGCGCCGTAGTCCGCCGCGGCCTTGCGGCCCGCTTCCACGCCACCCTCGCGCAGGTCCTCGCCGCCATCGGCGTACAGGGCCGGCACACCGGCCTTGGCGAAGTTGAAGTGATCCGAGCGGAAGTAGAAGCCGCTTTGCACCGAGGTCTCACCGTGCAGCGTACGGTCCTGGGCGGCGGCCAACGGCTTGAGGATGTCCTCCAGCTCCGAGCTGCCGAAGCCGGTGACGGTCACGTCCTTGGCACGGCCGGCCACCGACATCGCATCGATGTTGATCACACCGGCGATCTTGTCCAGCGGGAAGGTCGGATGGGCGACGTAGTACTTCGAACCCAGCAGGCCGGATTCTTCCAGGGTCACCGCCAGGAACACCACCGAACGCTCCGGCTTCGGGTCCTGGTGCGCCATGGCTTCGGCCACTTCGAGAATGCCGGCCACGCCGGTCGCGTTGTCGACCGCGCCGTTGTAGATGTTGTCGCCGGTTTCACCCTCATGCTTGCCCAGGTGGTCCCAGTGCGCCATGTACAGCACGGCCTCGTCGGCACGCTTGCTGCCCGGCAGCACGCCGACCACATTGCGGGACTGCTTCTGTGCGATCTGGCTTTTCAGGTCGACCGCTGCGGTGGCCTTCAGCGGTACCGGCTTGAAGCCGCGCTTGCTGGCATCCTTGTAGGCCTGCGCCAGGTCCAGTCCGGCACCGGCAAACAGGGCCTTGGCCGCCTCGGCGCTCAGCCAGCCCTGCACTGGAATGCGGGCTTCCGGGTCATCCTTGGCCGGCAGGTCGTATTGCGGGCCCGCCCAGGAGTTCTTCACCACGTCCCAGCCGTAGGATGCGCCGGCCGTGTCGTGCACGATCAGTGCAGCAGCGGCGCCCTTGCGCGCGGCCTCCTCGAACTTGTAGGTCCAGCGCCCGTAGTAGGTCATGCGCTTGCCGTCGAACAGCTTCTCGTCGTCGACATGGAAGCCCGGGTCGTTGACGAACATGACGACCGTCTTGCCCTTCCAGTCCTGGCCGGCGTAATCGTTCCACTTCTGCTCCGGTGCATCGACGCCGTAGCCGACGAACACCAGGTCGCTGGCATCGACCTTCACCTCGGCCTGGCCGGTACGGGTACCCACCACCATGTCGGTGCCGAACTTCAGCTCGGTGGTCTTGCCGCCCTGGGTGATCTTCAGCACGGTCGATTCGTCGGCCGTGGTCTCGGTCATCGGCACATCCTGGAACCAGCTGTCGCCGTTGCCGGGCTGCAGGCCGATGCGCTGCATCTGGTCGCGGATGTAGTTGACCGTCAGCTCTTCACCCTTGCTGCCCGGGGCGCGGCCTTCGAACTCATCCGAGGCCAGCGTCTTGACCATCTCGGCGAAGTCGCCGGCATTGATCTCCGGGGAGAACGAATGGGCGGCCGGCTTCGCCGCAGCGGTGTCGGTGGCCGGCGCGGCGGCGGGCGTGTTTTCGCCTTTGCAGGCACTGAGCGCGGCCGCGGCGGCCAGGCACAGGAGGAGTTTGCGGGGCATCGTCGATTCCTGGAGAACAAAGGGCGGCCGCACCTGATGCGCGACCGGTAACAGTGAGTATCACCGAACCGGCAGGTCCGGCGGGTTCAGTCCGCCGGGGCGGTTTCGGTGTCGAACGGAATTGGCTCGGCGCCGGTCACCGGGCCGATGCGAGCGGAGCGATGCACGTACAGCACCACTTCGCGCTCGAACTGCAGGGGGCCGGTGACCACCGCATTCGGGCCGATGATCACGCGCGGCTTGCGGCTGGCGGTCAGCGAGACACTGAAGTTCGGCTTGCGCACATGCACACCGCCGTTGACCTGCGAACCGATACCGACGGTGATGTCACCATTGACGGTCTCCACGTCCTTGCCGACGCGGCTCTCGACCAGGCCGATGCCGCCGTTGACGGTCTCGACGCCGCCTTCGATCTGGCTGCCGCGATCAGTGAAGATGCTGCCGTTGACGGTGCTGACGCCGCCACTGGCGATCACTTCACGACCCAGGCGCACACCGCCGTTGACCGTTTCGATCTTGCCGGTGCGCGCGCGGTCGGCGACCTTCACCCCGCCGTTGACGGTGTCGATGCTGCCGGTCTCGACGCCTTCGCCGACGCGGATGCCGCCGTTGACGGTGTCGAGCTTGCCGTAGCGTTGACCGGGTTCGGCGCTGATGCTGCCGTTGACCTTGCTGATGTTCTCCTGCGCACAGACCGGCCCGGTGGCCAGCAGTACGCCCAACAGCAGCGGAATGGAAAGAGTTTTCATGGCGACCTCGATGGATGTGCGGCTGGCAGGCCGCGTGCGGAGATGTCACCATTCCCCGGTAGCCCCCGCAACTGCCTGAAGTCACTGGAAAGCCCTTGCGCGACAACGCCTTCCCATCACGCCGACATCACATCGCCGCTGCCCGCGGCGGTCGCTGCCTGCTGCTGGGGCTGGCGTTGGCGCTGGCCCTGCCGCTGCCCAGCGGTGCGCAGACCACCCGCGAGACCGAGCGCAAGCTGCAGAAACTGCGAACCGAACTGAAGGGCGTGGCGCAGGAGCGACGGCAGATCGAGGGCCAGCGCGGGCAGGCATCGCAACAACTGCGCGAGGCCGACGAGAAGGTAGCCCGCACCGGCCGTGCCCTTGCGCAGACGGAAGCCGCGCTGCGCGAGCAGGGCCGCGCCCTTGCCGAAGCCGAGCAGCGCCGCAGCACGCTGCAGGGCAACCTGGCCCAGCAGCACCGCGAACTGGCCGGGCTGTTGCGCGCGGCATATCAGCTGGGCAACCACGCACCGCTGAAGCTGCTGCTGTCGCAGGACACGGTGGCCGATGCCAACCGCGCCCTGGCCTACCATCGCTACCTGCAGCGCGAGCGTGCGCAGCGGATCACCACGCTGACCGCCGACCTGAAGGAACTGGAAGCGCTGCAGGCGCAGATCGCCGAGCGCAAGCAGAAGCTGCAGGGGACGCAGCAGGACCAGAAACAGCAGGCAGCCGCCCTGGAAGCGGACCGCCGCGATCGCGCAAAGACCGTTGCCTCGCTGGAAGAGCGCTTCAAGGACCAGCGTGAGAAGGAACAGGCACTGGGCCAGGACGCCAAGGCACTGGAAACGCTGCTGGCCAACCTGCGTGCCGCTGCCGCGCGGGCCGAAGCCGAGCGGCGCGCCGCTGCACGCCGGGCCGCCGCCGAGAAAGCCGCTGCCGAGCGCGCCGCACGCCAGGCCGCCGCGCAGGGCCGTCCACCGCCGCCCACCAAGGTTCCACCTGCGGTGGCGTCGGCACCGGCGCCGAAGGTCGGCGGCCTGGGTTGGCCGTTGTCCGGCAACCTGCTGGCCCGCTATGGCGGCAAGCTGCCCGATGGGCGCACCAGCAGCGGTGTGCTGATCGGCGCGCCAGCTGGCAGCACGGTCACGGCCGTGGCCGATGGCACCGTGGTGTTCTCCGACTGGATGACCGGCTACGGCATGATCCTGATCGTCGACCACGGCAACGGCTACATGAGCCTTTACGCGCATAACGACACCCTGCTGAAGGATGCTGGCGCGCGGGTCAGCCGCGGCGATGCGGTGGCCAAGGTCGGCAATTCCGGCGGCCAGGGCGTCACCGCGCTGTACTTCGAGCTGCGCCGTGGCGGGCAGCCGGTCAATCCGGACAGCTGGCTGCAGCGGCGCTGAATCCTGGCCCGCCGGATGCGGGCCGGATTCAACGGGAATTTAGCTGTGCTTCGCGCATAATCGGTGCATGTGCCTTGGGCACCATGCCACCGTCGACAGGAGTGATCCATGCGCGCAGCCCGTACCGCCACCCTCTTGCTGGCCCTGTTGCCAGCGCTGTCCTGGGCGCAGCAGACCGCGCCCGCCCCCAGCCCGGAAACCAGCGGGCAGGCAGCGAACAGCGAGGAGGCGGTGACCTCGAAGGTGCCGCTGGAGGAAATCCGCCGTTTCGTGGCCGTGTACAACGCGGTGCGCGCCGCCTATGTCGACCCGGTCGATGACAAGAAGCTGATGCAGTCAGCCGTGCGTGGCCTGCTGCTCGACCTTGATCCGCACAGCACCTACTTCAACAAGGAAGACGCGCAGGCCTTCGACGAGCAAGCCAACGGTGCCTACGAGGGCATCGGCGTGGAGCTGCAGCAGCAGCCGGACAATGCCAGCATGAAGGTGATCGCGCCGATCGACGACACGCCGGCAGCCAAGGCCGGCATCCTTGCCGGCGATTTGATCATCGCCATCGACGGCAAGCCGATCAGCGCGATCGATGCCAGCGAACCGCTGCGTGGCCCGGCCGGCAGCAAGGTGGTGCTGACCATCGTGCGTGATGGCAAGCCGAAGCCGTTCGATGTCAGCCTGACCCGCCAGACCATCCGCGTGACCAGCGTGCGCAGCCGCCTGCTCGAGCCGGGCTATGGCTATATCCGCCTGAGCACCTTCCAGGCCGATACCGGCTCGGACTTCCAGAAGCATGTGCAGCAGCTGCAGAAGCAGTCCGGTGGCCAGCTCAAGGGCCTGGTGCTGGATCTGCGCAGCAACCCGGGTGGCCTGCTGACGGCCGCCGTGCAGGTCGCCGACGATCTGCTCGACAAGGGCAACATCGTCAGCACCCGTGGCCGCATCAGCATCAGCGATGCCCGATTCGACGCGACCCCGGGCGACCTGCTGAAGGGCGCACCGGTGGTGGTACTGGCCGATGCCGGTTCGGCCAGCGCCTCGGAAGTGCTGGCTGGCGCGCTGCGCGACAACAAGCGCGCCCGCGTGGTGGGCAGCCGCACCTTCGGCAAGGGCTCGGTGCAGACCGTGCTGCCGCTGGACAACGGCGATTCGGTGAAGCTGACCACCGCGCGCTACTACACGCCCAGCGGCAAGTCGATCCAGGCCACCGGCATCGTGCCGGATGTTGAGTTGAAGCCCGCCGCCACTCCGGCGGAGGATGCCCTGCCGGCCAGCCTGAGCGATTACAGCGAAGCGACACTGCCGGGCCATCTGCGCGGCGATGACGAAGGCACCGAGGGCTACCACGCCGGTGCGGTGCTGCCGGGCGACGGCCCGATCAACGACGCGCTGGCCGAGCTGAAGAACCCGGGCTCGGTGGCCGCACGGTTGAAGGCCGAGGCCGCGAAGGCGGATGCCGCCAAGGCCGCGAAGGCCGCTGCGGTGAAGCCCGAAGCCAAGCCGGAGGCGAAGGTCGAACCGAAGGCAGACAGCACGCCGGAAGCCAAGCCCGCTCCTGTGCCGGCCAAGCCTTGATTCCTGGTCTGCGAACGAGCGGGTGAGCGTGGAGCCGGCCAGCGGCCGGCTCTACCTGGATCAGAAGCCGTGGCGCTTGCGCAGGCGGCGCGCGATCGCAGCCCGCACGTAGACCCCGTACACGACGCCGAACACGAAGCCACCGATGTGCGCCCACCAGGCCACCATGCCGAAGCTTGGGCCGATGTGGGCGAACACCACTTGCAGCGCCGCCCAGACGCCGATCAGCAGGTAGGCCGGGGCGCGCACGAACTCCAGGAACAGGCCGAGCGGGATCACCACGCCCAGCCGCGCGCCCGGGAACAGGGCCAGATACGCACCGATCAGGGCCGACACCGCGCCACTGGCGCCGATGATGATCTGGTCCGGGCTGCCCATGGTGTAGATCGCCACCAGGTTCGACACTGCGCCGCCGACCAGGAACAGCAGCAGCAGCCGCCACGGTCCCAGCACCCGCTCGGCGGGCAGGCCGAAGATCAACAGGAACACCAGGTTGCCCAGCAGGTGCGACCAGTCCGCGTGCAGGAACAGGGCGGTGAACAGCCGCAGCACGCTGCCGTCCTGCAGGGTCGCCCACCAGTCCAGCGGGTGGGTCAGACCGGTGGACAGCGCGCCCCAGTCCAGCCAGAGGCTGCCGCGGGCATCGTCCGGACGCGAGATCGACCACAGGAATGCCAGCCACAATGACGCGAACAGCACGGGCGTGGCCCAGCGCAGGGCCGCCTTCTTGCGGGACGGGAGCGAGACGAACATGCCAATAGCCTAGCGTGCGGCCACTTTCGGTGGGGATGGTCCTGTTCAGCTTTTGAGACGAAAAAACCGCCTGCGCTGTTATTGTTTCATTAACAGGTCTGGGTAATACTCGCATACGGCGTCGTATGTCGGGAGGGGAATCCGGCGCGCTCCGATGGGTCCCAGGACCCGGCGGGCGCAGGCGCACTCAGAGCACCATCACCGCTTACCGGAGAGAGAGAACTACGATGCAAACCGCTTCCACCATTGCCCGACTGACCCTGCTGGCCGTCGGCGTTGCCGGTGCGCTGGCCGCCGCCGATGCCAATGCTGCCGCCTTCCAGCTGAAGGAAAACAGCGCCAAGGGCCTGGGCCGCGCGTTCGCCGGCTCCACCTCGACCGAAGGTGACGCCTCGGTCATCGCCACCAACCCGGCCTCCATGCGCCTGCTCGACGGCACCCTGGTCCAGGGCGACGTCAGCGCCATCAGCTTCGGCGCCAAGTTCCGCGGCCAGGGCCAGTACGGCAACGGCGCGCCGATTTCCGGTGGCAACGGCGGCGACGCCGGCATGATCGCCCCGGTTCCGGCCGCGTACTTCCACGTGCCGTTCGGCGAGAACGACAACATGCACTTCGGTGCTTCGCTGACTGTGCCGTTCGGTTTCAAGACCGAATACGACCGCGACTGGGTCGGCCGCTACAACGGCGTCAAGACCGAGCTGCAGGCCATCGACCTGGGCGTGGCGTTCTCCTACGACGTCAACCCGTACCTGTCGTTCGGTGCTTCGGTGTTCGCCGAGCGCCTGAACGTCGACCTGACCAGCGCTGTCGATACCGGCACCGCGATCAACGCCACGGCCCAGCGCACCGCTGCGGCGCGTGTGCTGGCTGCAGGCGGCACCGCAGCCCAGGCTGCGGCGGCGTCGCAGGCCGCTGCACGCCAGGCCGCCCAGCTCGGCTTCTCGCCGGGCACCGCCGATGGCTACCTGCGCATCAAGGGCGACGAAGTGTCGGTCGGCTACACCCTGGGCATGACGGTCACCCCGGTGGAAGGCACCAACATCGCCTTCAGCTACCGCTCGAAGGTCGAGCACAAGATCACCGATGGCAAGGCCGACTTCACCATCCCGCAGAACGCTGCCGCCTTCCTGGCCACTGCTGCCCCGGGTACCTTCATCGACAGCAACGGCCGCGCCACCATCACCCTGCCGGCCAGCGCCACCGTGGGCTTCACCCACCGCGTGAACGACCAGTGGCAGATCATGGCCGAGGTCACGCGCACGGCGTGGAGCAAGTTCGACCAGGTCACCGTCGACTATGACTCCAACCAGCCGGACAGCGTGCTGCCGTTCCACTACCGCGACACCACCTTCGCGTCGATCGGTACCGATTTCCGCGTGAACGACAAGCTGACCCTGCGTGGCGGCCTGGCGTACGACCAGACCCCGACCACCGACGCCCACCGTGACGTGCGCGTGCCGGACACCACCCGCAAGTGGCTGTCGCTGGGCCTGACCTACGCCGCTTCGGACAAGATGGAATACAGCGTGGGTTACACCCACCTGTTCACCAAGGATCCGAACATCACCTCGACCTCGGCCACTGCCAACACCGTGACCGGCAAGTACAAGGTGAGCGGCGACGTGCTGGCGGCGTCGATGCAGTACAAGTTCTGATTCGGGCGATTGCCTGAAGCAGTACGAGGAGAGCCCCGCGCAAGCGGGGCTTTCTTTTTGCGGAGGGTATCCACGCATGGCATGGATCTGCTGGTCCGACGACGCAGGGCGTGGATCTACGCGACAATGGTGCGATGAACCTGTCCGACCCGAACTTCCAGCTGGAGCTGGCCGCCAACATCGCCGTCGCCGGCTCGATCCTGCTGGCTGGTCGCAACAACGTGCACACCTGGTGGCTGGGCATCGTCGGCTGCGCATTGTTTGCGGCCGTGTTCGAGCGCTCGCACCTGTATGCGGACATGGTGCTGCAGTTCTTCTTCATCGCCATCAGCGTGCTGGGCTGGTGGCAGTGGCTGCGCGGCGACCATGGCGCGCCGCTGCCGATCACTGCGCTGCGGCCGCGGGCATGGGCCTGGCTGGCGCCGCTGGCGGTGGTGGCCACGTTCGGCTACGGCTGGATGCTGACCCGACTGACCAACGCCTATGCGCCTTACATCGATTCGGCGGTGCTGGTGCTGAGCGTGATCGCGCAGATCCTGATGATGCGGCGCAAGCTGGAATCGTGGTGGGTGTGGCTGCTGGTGAACACCGTGGCAGTGCCGCTGTACTACAGCCGTGGCCTGCATCTGACCTCGATCCTCTACATCGGTTTCTGGATAAACGCGCTGGTCGCCCTGCGCCATTGGCGCCATCTGATGCGGACCGAGGCCAAGGCAGCCGATGCCGCCGCCTGAGCGCGTCGCGCGCGGCCTGGTGGTGGGCAAGTTCTGCCCGCTGCACCTCGGCCACGAACGCCTGATCGACTTCGCCGCCACGCGCTGCCGGCAGTTGCTGGTGATCGGCTGGTCACAGCCGGGTTTCCCAGGCTACAGCGCCGAGCGTCGCGAGCGCTGGCTGCGAGCGCGCTTCCCGCAGGCGACGGTGGCGGTGCTCGATGATGCGCGGCTGGCGGCATTGTGCACGCAGCACGGTTTGCCCGTGCGCACGCTGCCGCAGGACAGCGACAACGAGCACGTGCAGCGCGAGTTTACCGCCTGGCTGTGCCTGAGCCTGTTCGGCGGGCCGGTGCAGGCGGTGTACACCGGCGAGGACTACGGTGACGGCTTCGCGCAGGCGCTGGCCACGCACTTCGGTGCGCCGGTACGCCATGAGCGGCTCGAACGCGCATTGGACGCCGGGCAGGCGTGCGGCACCCAGCTGCGCGCCGATCCGCATGCGCACCGCCATGGTCTCGCACCGGAGGTGTACGCCGGATACGTGCAGCGCGTGGCCTTCATTGGTGGCGAGTCCAGTGGCAAGACCACGTTGGCGCGGGTGATGGCCGAGCGCCTGCAGACCGCCTGGGTGCCGGAGTATGGCCGCACGCTCTGGGAGCAGCAGGGCGGCGACCTGATGCCGGACGATCTGCTTCGTATCGCGATGACCCAGCCGCGGCATGAAGAAGAGGCTGCGCGGCGGGCACATCGCTGGCTGTTCTGCGATACCACGCCGCTGGTGACGCTGGGCTACAGCGGCTGGATGTCTGGTACGGCGCCGGAGGCACTGCGGCAGGCTGCATTGCGGCCATATGACCTGCTGTTCCTGTGCGCGCCGGATATTCCGTTCGACCAGGACGGCACACGGGTGGGGGAAGCATTCCGTGCGCAGCAGCATGCGTGGTACGTGCGCGAGCTGCAGGCGCGGGGCGTCGACCATGTGCTGCTGGAAGGCGATCTGGAGACGCGCATCGCGCGCGTACAGCGCGAGCTGGCGAAGCGTGCGGACAACCGGTTCAGTGTCGCCCTGCCTCTGTAGCGCCGAGCCCACGCTCGGCCGCGCCGGAAAAGCCGAGCGTGGGCTCGGCGCTACAGGAAGCAACGCATAAAAAAACCCCGCGTTCGCGGGGTTTTTCGTTCACTGCATGAGGCTGACGATCAGTCGCCCAGGGTCAGCAGCGAGGCGTTGCCGCCGGCGGCGGTGGTGTTCACCGTCACCGTCTTTTCGGTGGCAAAGCGCAGCAGGTAGTGCGGGCCGCCGGCCTTCGGGCCGGTGCCGGACAGGCCCTGGCCACCGAACGGCTGCACGCCGACCACTGCACCGATCTGGTTGCGGTTGACGTACACATTGCCGACGTGGACGCCGTTGCTGATGCGGTCAACGGTTTCGTCGATGCGCGAATGCACGCCCAGGGTCAGGCCGTAGCCAGTGGCGTTGATCTGGTCGATCACCGCGTCGAGCTGGTCGCCCTTCCAGCGGATCACGTGCAGGACCGGACCGAAGACTTCCTTGTGCAGCTGGCCCAGGTCCTTCAGTTCATACGCGCGCGGTGCGAAGAAGGTGCCGTTGGCGGTTTCAGCGGACAGCTCGGCGGCGGCGATCAGGCGCGCTTCGCGGTCCATGCGTTCGGCGTGTTCCTGCAGGATCTTCAGCGCGTCGGCGTCGATCACCGGGCCGACGTCGGTAGACAGCAGGCCCGGGTTGCCGACCTTCAGTTCCTTCATCGCACCGGCCAGCATGGTCATCACCTTGTCGGCGATGTCGTCCTGCACGAACAGCACGCGCGCGGCCGAGCAACGCTGGCCGGCGGAGGTGAAGGCCGAACCGATCGCGTCCTTGACCAGCTGTTCCGGCAGTGCCGAGGAGTCGGCGATGAAGGCGTTCTGGCCACCGGTCTCGGCGATCAGCACGCCGATGGCGGCGTCACGCGCGGCCATCGCACGGTTGATCGCACGGGCGGTCTCGGTGGAGCCGGTGAAGGCCACGCCGGCCACGCGTGGGTCGGCGGTCAGCGCCGCACCCACGGTGGCGCCGTCGCCCGGCAGGAACTGCACCACCTCGGCCGGCACGCCGGCATCGTGCAGCAGCTTCACCGCGTAGTAGCCGATCAGGTTGGTCTGCTCGGCCGGCTTGGCGATGACGCTGTTGCCGGCGGCCAGTGCGGCGGCGACCTGGCCCAGGAAGATCGCCAGCGGGAAGTTCCACGGGCTGATGCAGACGAACACGCCGCGGCCGTGCAGCTGCAGCTCGTTGGATTCACCGGTCGGGCTGGGCAGCTTCTCGGCGTGGCTGAACTGCTCGCGCGCCTGCTTGGCGTAGTAGCGCAGGAAATCCACGGCTTCGCGCACTTCGGCGATGCTGTCGGGCAGGCTCTTGCCGGCTTCCTTCACGCACAGCGCCATGAACTCCGGCATGCGCGCTTCCAGCTGGTCGGCGGCGTGTTCGAGGATGGCGGCGCGGCTGGCGGCCGGGGTGCGGTTCCAGGCCGGTTGTGCGGCCACGGCGTTGGCCAGGGCCTTCTGCACGGTGGCGGCATCGGCGGCCAGCCACTGGCCGACCACTTCGCGGGTGTCGGCCGGGTTGGTCACCGGCAGCGCGGCGCCGGCCGGGTTGGCACCCGGTACCAGCGGCGAGGCCTGCCACGGCTTCACGGCGGCGTTGAGCTGCTCGGCCAGGGCGCGCAGTTCGTTGTCGTTGGCGAGGTTGGCGCCCATGGAGTTCTTCCTGTCGTGGTTCTGGCTGCGCAGCAGGTCAACCGGCAGCGGGATCTTGGGATGCGGAATCGATTCGAACGAAGCGACCATCTCGACCGGATCGCGGATCAGGTCGGCGATCGGCACGCGCTCGTCGGTGATGCGGTTGACGAAGCTGGAGTTGGCACCGTTTTCCAGCAGGCGGCGCACCAGGTACGGCAGCAGGTCTTCGTGCGAACCGACCGGGGCGTACACGCGGCAGGGCAGGTTCAAGCGGTCGGCCGGCACCACTTCGGCGTACAGGTCGTCGCCCATGCCGTGCAGCTTCTGGTGCTCGTACACGCCGCCGTTGGCGATGCTGCGCACGGCCGCGATGGTGTGCGCGTTGTGCGTGGCGAACATCGGGTAGATCGCGTCCGCATGGGTGAACAGCCGCTTGGCGCAGGCCAGGTAGGACACATCGGTGTTCTGCTTGCGGGTGAACACCGGGTAGCCCGGGTAGCCTTCGATCTGCGCGCGCTTGATCTCGGCATCCCAGTAGGCGCCCTTGACCAGGCGCACCTGCAGGCGGCGACCGGCACGGCGTGCCATGTCGGCCAGGTGGTCGATCGTGTACGGCGTGCGCTTCTGGTAGGCCTGCACGACCACGCCGAAGCCATCCCAGCCAGCCAGCGAGGCGTCGGAGAACACCTGCTCGATGATGTCCAGCGACAGTTCCAGGCGGTCGGACTCTTCGGCGTCGACGGTGCAGCCGATGCCGTAGCTCTTGGCCAGCTGTGCCAGTTCCAGCACGCCCGGCACCAGGTCCTTCAGCACGCGCTCGCGCTTGGCGTGCTCGTAGCGCGGGTACAGCGCCGACAGCTTGATCGAGATGCCCGGCGCGTTGTTGACGTCGCCGTCCGGACGGCCACCGCGGGCCTTGTGATCGCCGCCGATGGCGTGGATCGCACGACGGTAGTCTTCCAGGTAGCGCAGCGCGTCCTTCATGGTCAGCGCGCCTTCGCCGAGCATGTCGAACGAGTAGCGGTAGCTGGCGTTGTCGCCCTTGTGCGAGCGCGCCAGCGCTTCGCTGATGGTGCGGCCCATGACGAACTGGTGGCCCATGATCTTCATCGCCTGGCGCACGGCCAGGCGCACCACCGGCTCACCGACGCGGCCGACCAGGCGCTTGAATGCGCTGGGCGCATCGGCGCGCGTGGCGTCGTTCATCTGCACCAGCTTGCCGGTCAGCATCAGGCCCCAGGTGGAGGCATTGACCAGCACCGAGTCGCTGCCGCCCAGGTGCTTTTCCCAGTCGGCATCGGCCAGCTTGTCGCGGATCAGCTTGTCGGCGGTGTCCTGGTCCGGAATACGCAGCAGCGCTTCGGCCACGCACATCAGCAGCACGCCTTCCTCGCTGCCCAGGTCGTACTGGCGCATGAAGGCTTCGATCGCGCCCTGGTCCTTGGCACGCACGCGCACGCGGCCGACCAGGTCGGCGGCCAGCGCCTGCACCCTGGCCTGTTCCTCGGCGGGCAGGCGCGCCTGCGCCAGCAGCTCGCGGACGTGGCTGGCCTCGTCCTTCAACCAGGCATCGGTGATGGCCTGGCGGAACGGGTTGGGGGGCGCCGGCAGTTCCGGCGACAGCAGCGCGCCCGGACGCGGGGCGTCGTGGGCGGCAGGGGAGGAGGAAGGTGCGTTCATGCCGGTCCGGCCAGTGGAAAACTTGGCGATTTTAATCATTTTTGAGGCCTTCGGAAGTGCCACGCAGACACCTTCATGAAGGGCTGATAGCCACTAACGGTGGTGGATTCGGCGTGTTCAGCAAACCCGGCGATGTTTGTGCTGAATTCGTCATCCGTGCCGCCGACCGCATGCTGTGTTGCAGCATCGGAAAAAGTGTGAATGCACCCTTGCTACCGGCGAGAGGGCGGGGCTACCATCGAGACGTTTCCCGCGGCAGGAACGCGGTTGCGACATGATCGAGGTGCTTCCAGCTCCGGATGGGTCAGGTACGCAGCTGCGGCTGCGTCCCCCACGGGCGCTCGATGCCCGGCAGTTCGTCCTGTTGTTCACCGTGTTGTCGGGTGCGATGTGGCTGGTGTCCGCCCTCGGGTGGTGGGCCGGCAATGCATTCGCCCCCCTGTTCGCGCTGCTGTACAGCCTGGTGCTGGCGGCGGCGCTGCGTGCCTTGTGGCGCAGCGGTGAACGACAGGAGGAGATCCGGGTAGTGCCGGCGTACGTGGAGGTCATTCCCGTACCCGGTGGATCGCCGGTGTTCCGGGCCCACCCGCATTGGGTGCGCCTGCTCACCGACGATGAGAGGGTCCGGCTGGCATCCAGCGGCCGGCAGGTGGAGGTGGGGAGTTTCCTCGCGCCGGCCGAACGTCAGACGCTCGCAGAGACACTTGAAAGCTTGCTCGCCGCCAGCGATGGCGGCAACCGACGACGCTAAGGGTCTAGGCAATGAAGCAAAGCAGCAGGTGGGGCACGAAGTGCGTGAACGCGGTTGCCGCAGTGCTGGCGACCGGGGGACTGATGCCGGCGTTGGCCTGGGCCCAGGCGGCCGATCCCAAGCCGTGGCAGCTGAACATGGGCAAGGGGGTGACCCAGACCTCGCGCCTGGCCTGGGAATCGAACAACCTTTCGTTGATCATCTGCACGGTGATCGGCGTCATCGTGTTCGGCGCGATGGCCTACGCCATCTTCAAGTTCCGCAAATCCAAGGGCGCGGTCGCCGCCACCTTCAGCCATAACACCAAGGCCGAGATCATCTGGACGGTGATCCCGGTGATCATCCTGATCGTGATGGCGTGGCCGGCCACGGCCAACCTGATCAAGATGTACGACACCCGCGATGCTGAGATGACGGTCAAGGTCACCGGCTACCAGTGGATGTGGAAGTACGAATACCTCGGGGAGAACGTCACCTTCACCAGTCGCCTGGACCGGGAATCCGACCGCGTGCGGCAAAGTGGCATCGTGCCGACCCGCGAAAGTCATCCGCACTACCTGCTGGACGTCGACAACCGGCTGGTGTTGCCGGTCGATACCAAGGTCCGCTTCGTCATCACTTCCGATGATGTGATCCACGCCTGGTGGGTGCCGGCGCTGGGCTGGAAGCAGGACGCGATCCCCGGTTTCATCAATGAAGCCTGGACCAGCATCGAGCAGCCCGGGGTGTATCGCGGCCAGTGCGCCGAGCTGTGCGGCAAGGACCACGGCTTCATGCCGATCGTGGTCGAGGCGGTGTCCAAGGAGGACTTCAAGCAGTGGCTGGCGCAGCGCAAGCCTGCACCGCCGGCCGAGCCCGCCCCCCCTGCGGCACCTGCAGAACCGGCTGCCCCTGCGGGCGAAGCACCGGCGGCACCTGCTGCTGCTGAAGCCGGCAATGCACCTGCGGTTGCGGCCAGCGGCGCGTGATGTAAAGCCCGCGGCCGCTCGCGGCCGTGGTGACAACCGATTCTGAGAGGTGTTTTGCAATGGCGCACTCGGCAGTTGGGCACGACGATCACCATCACCACCAGAGTTTCTTCGAGCGTTGGTTCTTCTCGACCAACCACAAGGACATCGGCACGCTGTACCTGGGTTTCAGCTTCATCATGTTCATCATCGGCGCGGCGATGAGCGTGGTGATCCGCGCCGAGCTGGCGCAGCCGGGCCTGCAGTTCGTCAAGCCCGAGTTCTTCAACCAGATGACGACCGTGCATGCGCTGGTGATGATCTTCGGCGGCGTGATGCCGGCGTTTGTCGGGCTTGCCAACTGGATGATCCCGCTGCAGATCGGTGCGCCGGACATGGCGCTGCCGCGCATGAACAACTGGTCGTTCTGGCTGCTGCCGGTAGCCTTCAGCCTGCTGCTGCTGACGCTGTTCCTGCCCGGTGGTGCACCGGCCGGTGGCTGGACGCTGTATCCGCCGCTGTCGCTGCAGGGCGGCTACAACGTGGCCTTCAGCGTGTTCGCCATCCACGTGGCCGGCATCAGCTCGATCATGGGTGCGATCAACATCATCGCCACCGTGCTCAACATGCGCGCGCCGGGCATCGACCTGCTGAAGATGCCGATCTTCTGCTGGGCGTGGCTGATCACCGCCTTCCTGCTGATCGCGGTGATGCCGGTGCTGGCCGGTGCGGTGACCATGCTGCTGACCGACAAGTTCTTCGGCACCAGCTTCTTCAATGCCGCCGGTGGCGGTGACCCGGTGATGTACCAGCACATCTTCTGGTTCTTCGGCCATCCCGAGGTCTACATCATGATCCTGCCCGCCTTCGGCGTGGTCAGCGAGATCATCCCGACCTTCAGCCGCAAGCCGCTGTTCGGCTACCAGGCGATGGTGTACGCCACCGCCGCGATCGCGTTCCTGTCGTTCATCGTCTGGGCCCACCACATGTTCACCGTGGGCATGCCGCTGGGCGGCGAGATCTACTTCATGTTCGCCACCATGCTGATCTCGATCCCGACCGGGGTGAAGGTGTTCAACTGGGTCAGCACCATGTGGCGGGGCTCGCTGACGTTCGAGGCGCCGATGCTGTGGTCGGTGGCCTTCGTCATCCTGTTCACCATCGGTGGCTTCTCCGGCCTGATGCTGGCCATCGTGGCGGCCGACTTCCAGTACCACGACACCTACTTCGTGGTTGCGCATTTCCACTACGTGCTGGTGACCGGCGCGGTGTTCGCGCTGATTGCAGCGGTGTACTACTGGTGGCCGAAGTGGACGGGGCGGATGTACAGCGAGAAGTGGGCCAAGGTGCACTTCTGGTGGTCGATCGTGTTCGTCAACCTGCTGTTCTTCCCGCAGCACTTCCTCGGCCTGGCCGGCATGCCGCGCCGCATTCCGGACTACAGCGTAGCGTTTGCCGACTGGAACCTGATCAGCTCGATCGGTGCGTTCGGCATGTTCGTCACGCCGTTCATGATGGCCGCGATCCTGCTGTCGTCGCTGCGCAACGGCGAGAAGGCCGAAGCACGCAGCTGGGAAGGTGCACGCGGGCTGGAGTGGACGCTGCCATCGCCGGCACCGGCGCACACCTTCACCACGCCGCCGACCATCCGTCCGGGGGATCTGGCGCATGACGACATCACGCATTGAGGTGGGGCATGCATAACGAGAGCCCACTGCAGACCTGTAGAGCCGAGCCATGCTCGGCTGACGGCGTGCTGGCCAACGGTAGAGTCGACTGTCAGTCGACTCGCGAAGTGCAGCCGACTAGCAGTCGGCTCTACCAGAACCAAAGCCAGAGCGAAGCCCAACACCACGGCATCGAACAGCAACGCCAGCGTGCCCGGCGCACGGCGATGTGGGTCGGCGCCATCGCGGTGCTGGTCTACGTCGGCTTCATCCTCAGCGGGGTGATCGGCCGATGAGCGAGGCACCGGCCAGCACGCGGTCACCCAGTGCCGGGCTGCCGCGCCTGATCGGCGTGGCAGTGGCGGTGTTCCTGCTGACCTTCTCGCTGGTGCCGCTGTACCGCATTGCCTGCGAGAAGGTATTCGGCGTGCGCCTGGAACGCGGCCCGGGTGGTGAAGCCAGTACGGGTGCTGCAGCTGGCAAGCGCACCGTGCGGGTGGAGTTCGATGGCGGCGTCAATTCGCGCCTGCCGTGGTCGTTCCATCCCGAGCAGCTGACCATGGATGTGGTGCCCGGCGAACTCAACGAGGCGCTGTACTTCGCCCGCAACGACAGCCAGCAGGCGGTGGTCGGCAGTGCGGTGCCTTCGGTGGCGCCGGCGCGTGCCTCGGGCTTCTTCAGCAAGACCGAATGTTTCTGTTTCACCGCGCAGACGCTGCAGGCCGGCGAGAAGCGCGACATGCCGGTGCGTTTCATCGTCGATCCGGACCTGCCGCCGGAGATCAAGACGATCACCTTGTCCTACACCTTCTACCGCAACGACGCGCTGTCCGATCGGCTGGCCCCGGCCGCCACCTCGGACGGCGCGCACGCCGCACCCTGACCCGGATACCGACATGGCCCAGACACCGACCGACGCCAACGTGTACTTCGTCCCGGCCCAGAGCAAATGGCCCTTCGTGGGGTCCATCGCGATGATGGTGACCATGGTGGGCGTGGCCAGCTGGCTCAACGATGCCAGCTGGGGGCGCTGGACGTTCTACATCGGCATCGCGATGCTGGTGTTGACCCTGTTCTGGTGGTTCAGCGACGTGGTGCGCGAATCGCAGGCCGGCAGCTACAACCACCAGGTCGATGGCTCGTTCCGGATGGGGATGATCTGGTTCATCTTCTCCGAGGTGATGTTCTTCGGCGCCTTCTTCGGCGCGCTGTTCTACACCCGCAACCTGGGCCTGTCGTGGCTCAGTGGCGAAGGCCGCGGGGTGATGACCAACGAGCTGCTCTGGCAGGGCTACTCCGCCGGATGGCCGACCAATGGCCCGGCGGCGATCGGTGGTGCCTTCCAGACCATCCCGGCGTGGGGCCTGCCGCTGATCAATACGCTGATCCTGCTCACCTCAGGCGTGACCCTGACCATCGCCCATCACGCGTTGAAGGCCGGCAACCGCCGCCAGCTGCTGATCTGGCTGGGCCTGACCGTGGTGCTCGGCCTCGGTTTCCTGACCCTGCAGGCGGAGGAGTACATCCACGCCTACAAGGAGCTGAACCTGACGCTGGGCTCGGGCATCTACGGTTCGACGTTCTTCATGCTGACCGGCTTCCACGGTGCGCACGTGCTGCTGGGCACGATCATGTTGATCGTGATGTGGCTGCGTTCGGCCAAGGGACACTTCACCCGCGACAACCATTTCGGTTTTGAAGCGGCCGCGTGGTACTGGCACTTCGTCGACGTGGTGTGGCTGATGCTGTTCCTGTTCGTCTACGTGCTTTGACCACGCACGCATCGGTGGCCTCAGCCGCCGACGCCGTGCGGCTTGATCCAGCCCATGTAGATGCTCACGATCACCAGTACGATCAACGCCACCGACACCGCGATGCGACGTGTCAGTGCGTTGACCGTGCGCTTGGTCTGGCCGCGGTCGACCAGCAGGTAATACAGGCCGGCGCCCAGGTTCCAGACGATGACGATCAGAAACGCGATTACCAGCAGGGTCTTCAGCGAATCACTCATGCGCGGCTCGAGGGCAGGGTGGATGCGCCTATCTGACCGCGTTTGTGCGGACTTGTCATGATGCGCCAGCACACACGCGTGCTCGGATGGTTGCTGGCCGTGCTGGCGATGGCCGGTTTCACTGCATTGGGGCTGTGGCAGCTGCAGCGCATGCATGCCAAACAGTCAATGTTGGATGCGCAGGGGCCAGCGGTGGCACAGGCGCTGCCGCTGGCCCAGGCTCTGGCAGCCCCCGGTGCGTTGCACGGTGTGGCCGATCACGGTCGCTTCCTGCCTGGCGTGGTGCTGCTGGACAACCAGACCCGGCATGGCCGTGCCGGCGTAAAGATCTATCGCCCGTTCCGCAGTGACGAAGGCAGCGTGCTGCTGGTCGATCTTGGCTGGCGCGCGCTGCCGCCGGATCGCACGCTGCCGGACATACCGGCGCCGCCTTCGCCGGTGGTGGTGCGCGGGTTGCTGGCGCCACCGCCTTCGGCGGGGCTGGTACTGGGTCCGCCGTTCTCCGCCACCGGTGAGGCGGGGCGCTGGCTGGCCAGCCGCTTGCCGGCCGAGGGCCTCGCCGCAGCGCTGGGCCTGCCAACACTGCCCGAGCGGGTCCTGCGACTGGACCCGGCGCTGCCCTTCGGCGACGAGCGTGACATGGACCTGCTGCCAAATACGCTGCCACCGCAGCGACACCTGGGCTACGCCGTGCAGTGGTTCGGCCTGGCCCTGACCGTGCTGGTGGTGGCGCTGGTGCTGGAGCGGCGCAGGAGACGGCCCATCGCCGGGTAGTGCCGGCCGCTGGCCGGCACGCACTCGGATTCCTGGATGCCGGCCAGCGGCCGGCACTACCGGCATCGTTTACCCAACCATGAGAAAATGCCCCACATGAACACTGCTACGTCCCCGCAGGCGCGCGGCTCCGGCCGCCGGACCCTGGTGCTGCTGTTTGCCGTGTTCTTCGGGGCGATGGCGCTGGCCGCGGTATTGCGCTTCTCCGGCTGGCAGCCCACCGGCCACCGCAATGCGGGACAGCTGCTGAAGCCGCCGGTCGATCTGCGCCTGCAGACGCCGACCCTGGCCAGTGGCCAGCCCTATCCTTGGAACCCCGAGGCCCGCACCTGGCGCCTGCTGGTGGCACCGGCCGGTGCCTGCGACGCGCAGTGCGTCACTTTGTCGCAGGGACTGGGCAAGGTGTGGCAGCTGTTCGGCCATAACGCCGATAATGTCGAGATCCTGTGGCTGGGTACGCCACCGGCGTCGATCGCCTCGCTGCCCGCGCTGCGGCCGCTGGCTCCGTCGCCAGCCCTGCGCGCGGCGTTGCCGGGCGTCGATGATCCGGCGGGACTGCCGGTCTACGTGATCGATCCGAACGGCTTCGTGATCATGCGCCATGCCCCGGGTTCCGACCTGGGTGGCCTGCGCAAGGACATGGCCACGTTGCTGAAACTGAAGTGAGTCCCGTTTGATGAGCCTTTCCGCGCGTCCGGCGCTGCACCGCAATTTCCACCGCCTGGCGTGGTTCGCCATGATCATGACCGCGAGCACGATCATGTTCGGCGCGTTCGTACGCCTGTCCGATGCCGGCCTGAGCTGTCCGGACTGGCCGACCTGCTATGGCCAGGCCACCTGGCCGCAGCACGTGGAAGAGACCATCGGCCACCCGGCGGCGGAGATCCGCCCGCTGGAGACCCACAAGGCCTGGCGTGAGCAGGTGCACCGCTTCCTGGCCGGCGCGCTGGGCATCGAGATCCTGACCCTGGCCCTGCTGGCCACGCGCAAGCGCCGCTTTGGAACCACGGCAGTGGTGACCGCCTGCGTGCTGGTGGCCGCTGGCATACCGCTGTACATGATGGGCTGGCATGGCACCGCCAGCGCATTGGCTCTGGTCGGCGAGGCGATCCTGCTGATCGCCGCGCTGCGCTGGAGCAACATCGACCTGGCACGCGCTGCACTGCTGACCCTGGCGGTGGTGATCTTCCAGGCCCTGCTGGGCATGTGGACGGTGACCCTGCTGCTCAAGCCCATCGTGGTGATGGGCCATCTGCTGGGCGGCATGCTGATGTTCGCGCTGCTGGCCTGGATGGCCTGGCGTGCGACGCACATGCCGATCACTCTGGCCGAGGCACCGAAGCTGAAGTGGCTGCTGCGCATCGGCCTGGCGGTGCTGGTCACCCAGATCGCACTCGGCGGCTGGGTCAGTGCCAACTACGCGGCGCTGGCCTGCGGCGGCGGCAGTGCATCGCTGGACAACTTCCCGCGCTGTGCCAACCAGTGGTGGCCGCAGCACAACTTCGTCGAAGGCTTCACCCTGTGGCGTGGCATCGGCGTGGACTACGAAGGCGGCGTGCTGGATGGCGCCTCGCGTATCGCCATCCAGATGGCGCACCGCCTGTTCGCGGCGGTGGTGGCCATCTACCTGCTGTGGCTGGGCGTGCGCCTGTTCCGGTTGCCGAGCATGCGCGGCTGGGCCAGCGCGCTGATCGCGCTGCTGGTGCTGCAGGTCACCCTCGGCATCCTCAATGTGAAGCTGGCGCTGCCACTGGAAGTGGCCGTGGCCCACAACGGCGTGGCCGTTGCCCTGTTGTTCGTGCTGGTCAGCCTGCTGGCCCGCCTGCGCGCCCCGGACTGATTCCATGTTTTCCAACTACCGCCAGTACTGGGACCTGACCAAGCCCAAGGTCGTCGCCCTCATTGTCTTCACTGCCCTGGTCGGCATGGTCCTGGCTGTCCCGGGCGTGCCCAGCTGGGAGCAGGTGCGCGCCGGCCTGCTCGGCTTCCTCGGCATCTGGCTGGCCGCTTCGGCGGCCGCTGCGATCAACCAGTTGCTGGATGCGCACATCGATGCGCAGATGGCACGCACGTCGTGGCGCCCGCTGGTGGTCGGCAAGGTCAAGCCATGGCAGGTGCTGGTGTTCGCCGGCGTGCTGATCGTGCTGTCGATGACCATCCTGGTGCTGTGGGTGAACCTGATCACTGCGGTGCTGACCTTCGCCTCGCTGATCGGCTACGCGGTGATCTACACCGTGTACCTGAAGCGTGCGACCTCGCAGAACATCGTCATCGGTGGCCTGGCCGGCGCGATGCCGCCGATGCTGGGCTGGGCTGCGGTGACCGGCATGCAGGGCTCGTCGGACTGGGCATACTCGTCGCTGCTGGTGCTGATCATCTTCATCTGGACGCCACCGCATTTCTGGGCGCTGGCGATCTTCCGCCGCGAGGACTATGCCAAGGCGGAGATCCCGATGCTGCCGGTGACCCACGGCGTGGCGCACACCCGCAAGCAGATCATGGTGTATTCGGTGGTGCTGGCGCTGGTCTGCCTGTTGCCCTACCTGGTGGGCATGAGCGGTGCGTTCTACCTGGGCGGCGCGATCGTGCTCAATGCCGTGTTCCTCTGGTACGCCTGGCGCATGCTCGACCCACCGGATGAGCTGTTCTCGATGAAGATGTTCTATTACTCCATCGTGTACCTGATGGCGCTGTTCGCCTTCCTGCTGGTCGACCACTGGATCCTGCCCTGGTTGTGAAGCACCACCTGTAGAGCCGAGCCCATGCTCGGCTGAGGGGAGATTGGAAGAGCAGCCGAGCGTGGGCTCGGCTCTACACTTGATCTCTTCCAGCGGCGTCGCCATTGCTGTTCCTGACCGCAAAGGAAAGGAAGGCGCAGGGATGCATTCGATCTTCCGTTGGACCGCTGCGCTGCTGCTGGCGCTGGGTGTGGCCCTCACCGCGCATGCCGATGACACCGCCGCGCAGATCCGCCAGCATGCCGGTGAGCACCGCCTGCTGGTACTGGGCGAATTCCACGGCACCCGCGAGACCCCATTGCTGGTACGCCAGCTGGTGGACGACTACAGCCGCAACGGCCCGGTCCTGCTGGCGCTGGAACTGCCACGCGCCGAGAACCCTGTGCTGCGCGGCTATCTGGAATCCGATGGCGGGGCCACGGCGCGCCGGCACCTGCGCGGGCGCGCGTTCTGGACCGTGCGCGATGACCAGCATGATGGTCGCCGCAGCCGTGACATGCTGGCGATGATCGAAGGCCTGCGTGTGCTGAAGGCGCAGGGGCGCGTGATAGAAGTGGTTGGCTATGACGTCAATGCCAGCAGTGGCGGCAACCAGGCGCGCGATGACTTCATGGCAGCCGAGTTGCGACGGCTCTATCGAGGGTTGCCAGACAATGCACGCATGCTGGTGCTGACTGGCAATGTCCACGCC
This sequence comes from Stenotrophomonas maltophilia complex sp. Om-AH-Sm3, assembly GCF_059337855.1. Lineage (NCBI taxonomy): Bacteria > Pseudomonadati > Pseudomonadota > Gammaproteobacteria > Lysobacterales > Lysobacteraceae > Stenotrophomonas > Stenotrophomonas maltophilia complex sp. Om-AH-Sm3. The sequence goes on from NZ_JBYBLQ010000023.1 coordinate 23,225, forward strand.
ATGCTGCGGCGGCCGGAAGGTATGCCGCCGGAAATGCAGAGGCGGCCGATGGCCTCCCAGCTGCGGGACCTGGATATCTACAGCGTGCGGTTGGGTGCGCAACGTGGTCAGACGTGGGGATGCGCGGGCGGTTGCATGGCGCGGCCACTTCGAGAGCAGGTTGCCACGGGGCCGCGGGTCGCTGCAGGGGCGGAACGGCCGTACGACCTGTGGGTATGGATGCCGGAACTGAGCGTCGGGACGCTGGTGGATCCGTAGCGTCAGGCAACCATCCACGCATGGCGTGGATCTACTCCGGATCACAGGTGTCAGCCGGGCGCGGGCTCGGCTCTACAACAGATCCACGCCATGCGTGGATGTCCTCCCGTCGGGTCAGGGCGCGCGCTTCGCGTACCGCTGCGCGATCACGCCGCAGACGATGAGCTGGATCTGGTGGTAGATCATCACCGGCAGCACGATGGCGCCGAGGCTGCCGCCGGCGAACAGCACCTTGGCAATCGGCACGCCGGTGGCCAGGCTCTTCTTCGAGCCGCAGAACACGATGGCGATCTCGTCCTCGCGGTTGAAGCGCAGGCGGCGGGCGATGAAGGTGATCAGCGGCATGGCGATGCCGAGCAGCACGGCGGCCACGACCGCCACGGCCAGCAACGACAGCAGCGGCGTTTTGCTCCACAGGCCTTCAGTCACCGCTTCACCGAACGCTGAATACACCACCAGCAGGATCGTGCCCTGGTCGGTGTAACGCAGCAGCGCGCGCTGCTTTTCCACCCAACCGGCAATCCACGGCCGCAGCAGGTGGCCGGCCACGAACGGCACCAGCAGCTGCAGCATGATGCCGCCGATCGCATGCAGCGGGTCGTGCACGCCGCCGGAGGTGCCGGCCAGTGCGGTCAGCAGCAGCGGGGTCAGGAATACGCCGAGAATGCTCGACAACGAGGCACTGCACACCGCTGCGGGCACGTTGCCATGCGCCATCGAGGTGAACGCGATGGACGACTGCACGGTGGAGGGCAGGGTGCACAGGAACAGCACGCCCAGGTACAGCTCCGGGGTCAGCAGCCAGCCCGATAGCGGCTTGAACATCAGCCCGAGCAGCGGGAACAGGAGGAAGGTGCAGGCGAGGATGGTCAGGTGCAGCCGCCAGTGCAGCATGCCGCCAATGATCGACTCACGTGGCAGGCGCGCGCCATGCAGGAAGAACAGTGCAGCGATGGCGACGGTGGTGACATCGTCCAGGACGATGGCGGCGGCGCCCTTCATCGGCAGCAGGGAGGCCAGGCCGACGGTGCACAGCAGGGCGAGGGTGAAGTTGTCCGGTCGCAGGCGCGACCACCAGCGGGTCATGGTGGGCAGAGTCCTTGGTGCGGAGGGTTCAGGGCGAGGTGACCGGCGTGGCCAGGCGTTGGCGGGTGGCGGCTTCCAGCGAGGTCAGGCCAGCACGCTGGCCCAGCTGAAGGGCCTGTTCGGGGCTGGCATGTTCGTAGCGTGCGTTGACCAGGCCGAGCACGGCGCCGGCGCGGTTGCCGGACGCACAGTGCAGCAGCACCGGCCCCTGGCTCTGCCGCAGGGCCTGGTGCACGGCGCGCACGTTGGCGGCATCGAGCCCCTCGGCACCGGCCACCGGAATGCGCACGTAGCGCAGGCCCAATGATTCGGCAACGCGCGTTTCGTCGAAACCCCGGTCCTCGCCGGGCTGGCGCAGGTCGATCACGGTGCGCACGCCCTGCGCGGCAAGTTCGCGCAGTTGTGCGGCGGAGGGCTGGCCACCGGCATACAGGCCCGGGCGGACTTCATTGAGCGGGCCATCTGCGGCCAGGGCCGCCAGTGGCAGGCAGAGCGACAACAACAGCAGGCAGGTCAGGCGCAGCAGCATGGTCCTCTCCGTGAAAACGTTCTGCCGCTACAGGCGCAGCCCGGCGCGGGCCTTCAGCAGCTCGCGCAGTTCGTATTTGTCAGTATCATCCAGGCCCTGCTGGCGCTGCTTTGCCAACAACTCTTCCAGACGTTGCACCAGCAGCTGTTTCTCCAGCTGTGCCACCGCGTCGTGCAGTTCCTGGGTCCAGCTGGCCTCGGTGCCGGGCAGGGTCTGTGCCGCCAGGGTGTGCAGCGACGCCTGTTCCTCGCGGCCGTCGAAGTGTTCCAGCAGGGCGCCGGTGCTGATGTCCGGGCGCTGTTCGACCAGCCCCAGCAGTTCCAGCAGCAGCTCCACGCCCGGCAGTCGCAGGCCCTGGAAGTGATGCTTTCCGCCCAGGGTCAGCGCCAGCGACGGCTGCTGCAGCAGCACGGCGATCGCGCCGCGCACCAGGCTGCGCTTGGCCACCGGCTGGATCGTCCGCTGTGGCTGGCGTTGCGGCATCGGCGCGCGCGTGGCCTGGGCAGTGCCGCCCAGGCCGGTCAGCTGCGCCAGCTGCTGCTTCATCAGGTCGCCGAAGGCACCGTCGGGAATCTGCGCCAGCATCGGCTTTGCGCGTTCGGCCAGGCGTGCCTTGCCGTCCAGCGTGCCCAGGTTGATCTCGCGGGTCAGTTCATCGAAGAAAAACTGCGACAGCGGCGTGGCCTGCTTCAGGCGCTCGTTGAAGGCCTCGGCGCCTTCCTTGCGCACGATGCTGTCCGGGTCCTCGCCATCGGGCAGGAACAGGAAGAACGCCTGGCGGCCATCCTTCATGCGCGGCAGCACCGACTCCAGGGCCTTCCAGCCGGCGCGGCGGCCGGCGGCATCGCCGTCGAAGCAGAAGAACACGTCCGGCGCGTTGCGGAACAGCAGCTCGGCGTGGTCCGGCGTGGTCGCCGTGCCCAGCGTCGCCACCGCCTGGGTGACCCCGAACTGGAACAGCGAGACCACGTCCATGTAGCCTTCGACCACGATCAACCGCTCGATCTTCTGGTTGGCCTGGCGCACCTGCCACAGGCCGTACAGTTCGCGGCCCTTGTGGAACAGCGCGGTCTCGGGCGAGTTGAGGTACTTGGGGCCGTCGTCCTTCTCGAACACGCGGCCGCCGAAGGCGATCACCCGGCCACGACGGTCGAAGATCGGGAACATCACCCGGTCGCGGAACTTGTCGTAGACGTGGCCGCGATCGTTCTTGGAGAACAGGCCGGCGCGGTCGAGCAGCTTCATGCGGCGCTCGTCCTTGCCCAGCGCATCGCGCAGGCCGCTGTAGCCATCCGGTGCGTAGCCGATCTGGAAGCGCGCGCGGTTCGCTTCGTCCACGCCACGGCTTTCCAGATACGCGCGTGCCTTCTCGCTGCCTTCCAGATTCTTCTGGAAGAACCTGGTGGCGGCGTCCAGCGCCGAGTACAGCTCGCGGCTGTCGTCCTGCTGCTGGGGGCTGCGCGGATTCTCGTTGCGCGGCACTTCCATGCCGGCGCGCTTGGCCAGTTCATCCACCGCGTCGAGGAACTCGAGGCGGTCGTAGTTCATCAGGAAGCTGATCGCGGTGCCGTGCGCGCCGCAGCCGAAGCAGTGATAGAACTGCTTGGTGGGCGAGACCGTGAACGAGGCCGAGCGCTCGTCATGGAACGGGCAGCGTGCGGCGTATTCCTTGCCCTGGCGCTTCAACGGCACGCGGCTGCCCACCACCTCGACGATGTCGGTGCGGGCCAGCAGGTCGTCGATGAAAGCGTCGGGGATACGGGCCATGGGCAACAGGGCAGGGCGCGGTACAGGACCACGCGACGGAACCGGGGGCGGTTGCCCTAGTTTACCCCCTGTCGGGCACCTGGCTGGCGGTGGCCGGATCGATGCCGGCGGCGGCCAGGTGATGGCGCGCGCGCAGGCGCTCATCGATCACCGCGGTCATCAGCGCGCCAACGAAGAAGACCACGGTCGCGTAATAGATCCAGACCAGTGAGATCACCAGCGCGCCCATCGAGCCGTAGGCACTGCCGGGGGCCACGGTGGCGATGTAGACGCCGATGCCGTAGCGGCCCAGTGCGAACAGTGCCGAGGTGATGACGCCGCCGATGAAGGCCTGGCGCCATGCCACGCGGCGGTCGGGCAGGTAGTGGTACATGAAGGCGAACCCCACCGCGTACAGCAGCAGGCTGGTGACGTACCCCAGCGCGGGGAGGATCGAGGGCAGTTGCGCGAAGGCCACCTGCAGTACCGTGGTGGCCGTCATCGACAGGATCAGCAGGAAGCCCAGGGCCAGCACCACGCCGAACGAGAACACACGCTTGCGCAGCCAGGCCTTGATGCCCTCCAGGCGCTCGCCACTGGTGCGGAAGATCAGGTTGAGCGCGTTCTGCAGCTGCGCGAACACGGCGGTGGCGCCGACGAACAGCAGCAGCGTGCTCCACAGCCCCGCCAACGAGCCGACGTCGGGCTGGTTGTCGGCGTTCTTCAAGACGGTTTCGGCCACCGTAGCCGCGCTGCTGCCAGCCACCGAGCTGATCTGGTCGATCAGCGCCTGCTGTGCCGGCGGGTACAGCGAAGCGGTCAACCACAGCAGCAGCACCAGCAGCGGGGCCATCGACAGCAGGGCGTAGAAGGAAACGGAGGCGGCCTGGGTCAGCACGTCGACGTCGATGAAGCGCTTGGCCACCGCCATCGGAAAGCTGTCCTGCAGGCGCTTGAGGTACTTGTGCAGGGACACGGGAACGTTGGGCTCGGGTTCAACCATGGGTGTGGTTGTAGCAGGCGGCCAACGAAGGCGCGGTGAAGCGGGTGCATCAATGGGGTCAGAGCCCTTTCGCGTTGCGAAAGGGATCCGACTCCGGTACCGGATTACGCCAGCTGCTGCTTGACCAGCTTGGACACCAGGCCCATGTCGGCCTGGCCAGCGAGCTTGGGCTTCAGTGCGCCCATCAGCTTGCCCATGTCGGCCGGGCCGGAGGCGCCGGTCTCGGCGATGGCGGCCTGGATGGCGGCCACGATCTCGGCTTCGCCCATCTTGGCCGGCAGATAGGCTTCGATGACCACGATCTCGGCGCGCTCGATCTCGGCCAGGTCTTCGCGGTTGGCCGCTTCGTACTGGCTGACCGAGTCCTTGCGCTGCTTGACCATCTTGTCGAGCACGGCGATCACGGCGGTGTCATCCAGCTCGATGCGCTCGTCCACTTCGCGCTGCTTGATGGCGGCATTGATCAGGCGGATCACGCCCAGCTTGTGCTTCTCGCCCGCCTTCATGGCGGCCTTCATGTCTTCGGTGAGCTGCTGCTTCATGCTCATGAGGAACCTCGTGGTGGTAGGTGGGGCGGGGCGGATGCCCGAACCCGGAAACGCAAAAAGCCGGCGACGCTCGCGCGTGCCGGCTTCGGCTCCATCGCGACGGGCAGGCCCGCCGCAATGAAGATGCGTCCGATCAGTACAGGCGCTGACGCTTGGTGACGTCGCGCGACGAGCGGCGCAGCTGACGCTTCACAGCAGCGGCGGCCTTGCGCTTGCGCTCCTGGGTCGGCTTTTCGTAGAACTCGCGCTTGCGGGTTTCGGCCAGCACACCGGCCTTTTCGCAAGTGCGCTTGAAGCGGCGAAGAGCAAACTCGAAGGGCTCGTTCTCGCGGACTTTGACGCTGGGCATGGAATCTCCGGGACACAGTAGAACCGGGTCACGCCCGGCGAGCCGCACATTATAGCGGCGAATCGACAAACTGCAAGCGGCCAACCCTGAATACGGGCCGGCGGTTCGAAAGCAGTGAGATCTGCACGTCCCCCGAGGGGGCGGCAGGGGCGTCATAATAGCAGGCATGCGAGTCCTTGGCATCGAATCTTCCTGTGATGAGACCGGCGTGGCGGTGTATGACACCGACCTGGCCGGCAGCGCGGCCCTGCGCGCCCATGCGGTCTACAGCCAGATCGCCCTGCACGCCGAATACGGTGGCGTGGTGCCCGAACTGGCCAGCCGCGACCACGTCCGCAAGCTGCTGCCACTGGTACGCCAGACCCTGGCCGACGCCGGTCTGGGTGTAGGCGATATCGATGGCGTCGCCTATACGGCCGGTCCCGGTCTGGTCGGCGCGTTGCTGGTCGGCGCCGGCGTGGCCCGATCGCTGGCCTGGGCGCTGGAGGTACCGGCCGTCGGCGTACACCATATGGAAGGCCACCTGCTGGCTCCGCTGATGGAAGACGACCCGCCGGAAGCGCCGTTCGTGGCGCTGCTGGTGTCCGGTGGCCATACCCAGCTGGTGGCGGTGGACGCGATCGGCCAATACCGCCTGCTGGGCGAAACCCTGGACGATGCGGCTGGCGAGGCCTTCGACAAGACCGCCAAGCTGATGGGCCTGCCGTACCCGGGCGGCTCGCAGCTGGCCAGGCTGGCCGAGCAGGGCACGCCGGGCGCGTACCGCTTCGCGCGGCCGATGACCGACCGCCCGGGGCTGGATTTCAGCTTCTCCGGCCTGAAGACCCAGGTCCTGATGGCCTGGCGCGACAGCGACCAGAGCGAGCAGACCCGCGCCAACATTGCCCGGGGCTTTGAGGACGCGGTGGTCGAGACCCTGTCAATCAAGTGCGAGCGCGCGCTGGAAGCGGCCGGGACCAACGTGATCGTGGTTGCCGGCGGTGTAGGTGCCAACAAGCGCCTGCGCGCCCGCCTGCAGCAGATGGCCGAGCGCCTCGGCGGCCGCGCCTGCTTCCCGCGGCCTGCACTGTGCACCGACAACGGCGCGATGATCGCCTTCGCTGGCGCACTGCGGCTGCAGGCTGGCCAGCACAGCCCGCCGAAGGTGGATGTGACCCCGCGCTGGGACATGGCGACCCTGCCGGCGGTCTGAGCCGGTAGCGCCGGGCCACGCCCGGCGGACGCTTTACGGACGCCCGGCCAACGGCGACGCCGCCCATACCGTCGTCGCCCGCTCATGGCGCTGCAGCCAGCCCAGCGTGTGTGGGCAGCGGGCATGGATCAGCCGCCCGATCGCGGCCAGGTCGGCGCCGATGTCGCGCTCGAGGATGGGCTCGTGATGGGCGATGCGGTTGCGCAGGTGGCGGATGCGGTCGAGGTCGGCATGGATGGACCGACGAAGGACGGACAGCGGCACCGAGGGTGCGTGTGGCAGCGCCAGGCCCATGGTCCCGGCCCAGATCGAATGCTCGAACCGTCGAGCGAACAATTGCTGCCAGAAGCCGAATCGCAGTTTGGCGATGACCTCCGGTACATCCCGCGGAACTCCGGCGCTGCCGCGGACTTTGCATAGCGAGGCAAGGGCGCCTTCGGCAGGAAGGCTGCGCAGCAGCGCTGGATGCCAGGGCCAGCATCGACCATAACGATGCACCAGCGCCGTAGCGGCTGCATTGCGGATCACAACTTCACAGATGTGCAACGGTGGCAGGAGAGCAGCACACATCTGCATGTTCCAGGCATAGAGCGTGGCGGGATCGGATACGCAACGAGAAGCGATGCGCTCGTAGGTCGACCATCTCTGCCGGGATAGTGCTGCCTGCAGGATCCTGCTTTTCTTCATCAACTCACTCCCAGGGAACGTGGTTTCACGTTGACCCTGGGAACGAGGCAGGAACATCAGAAAACGGCATCATGATCGTCAGTGTTATTTCGTGGATCGGCTCGGTTTTTCGGCCGGTCGTCTGCCGTGACGCATTTGCCAATTGACTGGTCTGGGGTGCACTCCTAACCTTGCGGCGTGTGCTCCGGGACTCGCGGCTGGATTCCAGCTTCCCCTGGGGACGTTGAGAGGTACCAAAGGGCCCCGCTAGCAGGGCCCTTTGTCTTTTGAGACACCGGCACAGTCGTAATCGCCTCTTGATCAGCAGGCCTGACCTGCTTCAATTTCAAAGCCTGCGCCACCGGACCCGCGGCTGTTCAACAGCTCCCCCCGGGGACAAACGGTAGTACCAAAGGGCCCTGCTAGTGGGGCCCTTTGTCTTTTCTGGAGCCGCGTCCCTGCCGGCCGCCCACCGCCCGTTCCGGGCAGGCTCACCGCCGTGCCGTTACCATGGCCGCCTGTATTCGTGCCGGTAAGCGCAATGGACAAGGTTTTCATCGAAGGGCTGACGATCGACGCCCTGATCGGTATCTACGATTGGGAACGACGGATCCGCCAGGACCTGGTGTTCGACCTGGAAATGGGCTTCGACAACCGTCGCCCCGCGGCCACCGATGACATCGCCCACACCCTGAACTACAAGGCGGTGAGCAAGCGCCTGGAGCAGTTCGTGCGCGAGTCGGAGTTCGGCCTGGTCGAGACACTGGCCGAGCGCTGCGCGCAGATCGTGCTGGACGAATTCGACGTGAAGTGGCTGCGCCTGAAGCTGAGCAAGCCCGGCGCGGTGCGCGGCGCGCGCGCGGTGGGCGTGATCATCGAACGCTCGCGGGACTGACCCGGTAAATCCGGCCGCCGGCCGGAAACCCCGGTAGTGCCGGCCGCTGGCCGGCAACCTTGGCAACAACGAAACAGACAGGAGACAACTGATGGTGGATGCGGTGGTGGCGGTACAGTGGCTGGGACGGCTGCAGAACACACTGGAACCCTATCCCGGCGCCTACCTGGCGTTGATGATCTCGGCGCTGCTGATCGCCGCCGGCCTGGCCAACTGGGTGACCAAGCGCATCCTGCTGCGTGGCCTGCGGCGCCTGTTGCAGCGCCTGCCAGGTGCCGAGTCCGGCCGCGGCAGCCACTTGATGCGGGTGATTTCGCGCCTGTCCAACGTGGTGCCCAGCCAGGTGATCGCTTCGGGCATCACCCTCATCCCCGACCTGCCGCCCAGCCTGGTCAACGTCATCATCAAGCTGTGCATCGTGTGGGCCGTACTGACGGTGTCGATGGCGTTCTCGCATGCGCTGGACGCGGCCAACAGCCTGTACGAGCGCAAGCCCGATGCGCGCAACAAGCCGATCAAGGGCTACCTGCAGGTGGTCAAGATCGTGGTGTTCGTGGCCGCCGGCCTGTCCATCGTCGCCACCCTGCTTGGGGTGAAGCTGGGCCCGCTGGTGACCGGCCTTGGCGCCGCCACGGCGGTGCTGATGTTGATCTTCCAGGACACCATCCTGTCGCTGGTGGCCAGCGTGCAGATCAGTGGCGATGGCCGCGTGCGCATCGGCGACTGGATCGAGATGCCCAGCCAGAACGCCGACGGTGACGTCATCGACATCGCCCTGCACACCATCACCGTGCAGAACTTCGACAAGACCATCACCACCATCCCGACCAAGAAGCTGGTGACCGAGTCGTTCAAGAACTGGCGCGGCATGCAGGAGGCCGGTGGCCGCCGGATCAAGCGCGCGCTGTACCTGGACCAGCACAGCGTCGGCTTCCTGGACGAGGGCGACCTGGCCTTCCTCGGCGAATTCGCGCTGCTGCGCGACTACCTGCGTGAGAAGGAACAGGAGCTGGGGCAGTGGAACGGGCGCCTGCGCGAGCAGGGCGTGGCCGAGGTCAACAGCCGCCGCGTGACCAACCTGGGCACCTTCCGCGCCTACGTGGAGCGCTACCTGCGCAGCCACCCGGGCATCCATACCGACATGACCCTGCTGGTGCGGCAGCTGCAGCCCACCACCGAAGGCCTGCCGCTGGAGCTGTACTGCTTCACCCGCAGCACCGCCTGGAGCGAGTACGAGGCCGTGCAGTCGGACATCTTCGACCACCTGCTGGCGATTCTGCCGGCGTTCGGCTTGCGGGTGTTCCAGGCCTCCAGCGATGCCATGTTGATGGCCGGGCAGCGCCAGATGGCCGGCTCGGAGTAAGCTGCGGTGCTCCCGGTGGGACCATACGGGCCCCGCTGTTGGCTGAAACTGAACGAAGAAACCTCTCGCCAAATGGCTCGGGATCGCTAGAATGCCGGGCTTGTAAACGTTTTCATCAAGGACTGCCGGTGGCCTCCGATCGCATCGAATCCCTCATTGCCCAGATGACCGTCGAGGAAAAGGTCGGCCAGCTGGGTGTCTTCGCGGACATGGTCCGCCCGTTCGCCCCGGACGTGAACCCGGAAGCCAACGTGCGCAATGCCGACCAGGTGCTGCAGCAGGTGCGCGAGGGCAAGGTCGGCTCGCTGTTCAATGGCGTGGGCGCCGAGCTGGGCCGCCGCATCCAGCAGGTCGCCACCGAGGAGAGCCGCCTGGGCATCCCGGTGATCCTGGCCGCCGACGTCATCCACGGCATGCGTACCGTGTTCCCGATTCCGTTGGGCGAGGCCGCCAGCTTCGAGCCGGACCTGGCCGAGCGCACCGCGCGCGCCACCGCCATCGAAGCCACCGCTGCCGGCCTGCACTGGACCTATGCCCCGGCCGTGGACATCGCCCGCGACCAGCGCTGGGGCCGGGGTGCCGAAGGTGCCGGTGAGGACGTGGTGCTGGGTTGTGCGTTCGCCGCCGCCCGCGTGCGTGGCTTCCAGGGCAGCGACCTGCGCGCCGCCGATTCGCTGCTGGCCACGCCGAAGCACTTCGCCGCCTACGGCGCGGTGATGGCCGGCATGGAATACAACATGGTGGACATCTCGCCGCAGACCCTGCGCGATGTGCATCTGCCGCCGTTCAAGGCCGCCTTCGAGGCCGGCGCGATCACCGTGATGTCCTCGTTCAATGACATCAACGGCGTGCCGGCCAGTGCCAACGCTGAACTGCTGACCGACATCCTGCGCGGCGAATGGAAGTTCCCGGGCGTGGTGATCTCCGACTACACCGCCGACATGGAGCTGGTCGCCCACGGCTATGCCGCCGACGACCGCGATGCCACCGCCAAGGCGTTCACCGCCGGCCTGGACCTGAGCATGCAGAGCGGCTTCTACGCCGAGCACCTGCCGGGCCTGGTCGAGAGCGGCGAAGTGCCGATGGCGGTGCTGGATGAAGGCGTGCGCCGCATCCTGTGGCTGAAGGAAACCATCGGCCTGTTCGACGACCCGTACCGTTCGCTGGACCCGGCGCGCGAAGCGGATACCTCGCATATCGCTGCGCATGATGAACTGTCGCGCGATGCCGCGCGCCGTTCGATCGTGCTGCTGAACAACCGCGACAACGTGCTGCCGCTGCAGAAGACCGGGCAGAAGATCGCGCTGATCGGCCCGTTCGTGCAGGACCGCGAAAACATCGAAGGCTGCTGGACGCTGTTCGGCGACAAGCAGCGTTACGTCGACCTGGAAACCGGCGTGCGTGCCGCCATCGGCGACGAAGCGCTGCTGGAAATCGTGCCGGGCTGCGAACTGGAAGCGGCCATTCCGGGCGGTACCGAAGCGGCGGTGGCTGCCGCGCTGCGCGCCGATGTGGTGGTGCTGGCGCTGGGCGAACCGCAGCGTTACAGCGGTGAAGCGCAATCGCGCGTGGAGATCACCCTGCCGCCGGCACAGCAGGCACTGGCCGAGGCCGTGGCGATGACCGGCAAGCCGCTGGTGGTGCTGCTGCGCAATGGCCGCGCGCTGGCGTTGCAGGGCGCGGTGCGCAATGCGCAGGCCGTGGCGGTGACCTGGTACCTGGGTACGCAGACCGGCCACGCCGTGGCCGATGTGCTGTTCGGCGACTACAGCCCGTCCGGCCGCCTGCCGGTCAGCTTCCCGCAGGTGTCCGGCCAGCAGCCGTACTTCTACAACCACCCGCGCACCGGTCGACCGGAGCTGCCGACCATGTCGGAGTTCAAGGCCCGCTGGCGCGAGATTCCGAACGAGCCGCTGTACCCGTTCGGCCACGGCATCGGCTACACCACCTTCGCCTACGGCGTGCCGCAGCTGAGTGCTGTGCAGCTTGGCTGGGACGACACCCTGACCATCACCACCACGCTGACCAACAGCGGTGATGTGGCCGGGGAGGAAGTGGTGCAGCTGTACATCCACGACCGCGTGGCCAGCCGTGTGCGTCCGGTGCGCGAACTGAAGGACTTCCGCAAGGTGGCACTGCAGCCGGGCGAGTCGACCGACGTGGTGTTCACCCTGACCCGCGAGCAGTTGGCGTTCACCGGCCGCGATGGCGTGCTGCGTGCCGAGCCGGGCCAGTTCGACCTGTGGGTCTGCGCCTCGTCGGCCGCCGGCGAAGCCGTGCAGTTCGAACTGCTGAAGGCCTGATCAGAAAAAGGGGACGGAGGGGATCAAGTCGTTTGTGCCACTAACGACTTGATCCCCTCCGTCCCCTTTTTGTTGCCGTCACTGCGGCGGCGCTACCATCGGGCTTCCTGTTTCGATGGAGTGCGCGTATGCGCCGGATGGCCTACCTGATTCCCGCTCTGCTGCTGGCGGCCTGTTCGCAGCCTGAGCCGCCGGCGCAGCCTGCGGCGGATGCGCCGCCGCCGATGGAAGCGAACGCGGCAGCGACGCCTGCCGCTGAACCGGCGGCACCGGCTGCCGAACCTGCCGCCGCCGCACCGGCCGCACCGGCCGCGGAGGCGCCCGACGAGGACGCGCGTGCGCGCATCGAATCGCTGCTCGGCGATGCCGCGCAGTTCGAGAAGGTCTTCAACGCGTTCAAGACCGCCGTGGTCGGCGGTGATCGTGCCGCGGTGGTCGAGCAAGTGCGCTTCCCGTTGAACATCAGCGACGGAAAGAAGATCACTGGCCCCGGTGAGTTCCAGCGGAACTACGAGAAGATCATTACCCCGGCGGTGGTCAAGGCAGTGTCCGAGCAGGACTTCGGCAAGGTCTTCGTCAACCAGCAGGGCGTGATGATTGGCGATGGACAGGTGTGGTTGAACGGAACGTGCCTGGACAAGGCCTGCACGCAGACCGAGGTGAAGGTCATCACCATCCAGTGAACGCAGACGGCCCCGCACGCGGGGCCGTCGCGGAGAAACGTGCCGGCCAGAGGCCGGCGGCACCTCATGCCTTCGGCGTCAGCTTCAGCAGGCGCGCCTTGCTGCCGTCTTCCAGCAGCCACAGGGCGCCATCCGGGCCCTGTTCCACTTCGCGGATGCGCTCGCCCATGTTGAAGCGTTCGGCTTCGCGCGCGCTGTCGCCATCAAAGGCCACGCGCACCAGCGAGGTGGACGACAGGCCGCCGATGAAGCCGCTGCCCTTCCACTGCGGGAACAGGCTGCCGCTGTAGATCACGAAGCCGGCCGGCGAGATCACCGGCGTCCAGGTCACCTTCGGGGCGGCGAATTCCGGGCGGGTGTCGTGGTCGGGAATCGGACGGCCGTCGTAGTGGTCACCGTTGGAAACGATCGGGTAGCCGTAGTTGGCGCCACGCACGATCAGGTTCAACTCGTCGCCACCGGCGGGTCCCATCTCATGCGCCCACAGCTTGCCGTTGGCGTCGAAGGCCATGCCCAGGATGTTGCGATGGCCCAGCGACCACACCTGTGCGGCAACCCCGCCCTGTGAGGCGAACGGGTTGTCGGCGGGCAGGCTGCCATCGTCGTTGAGGCGGATGATCTTGCCGAGGTTGCCGCCCATGTCCTGGGCCGGATCGAACTTCTGGCGCTCGCTGGAACTGATCCACAGCTTGCCGTCCGGGCCGAACGCGAGGCGATGCCCGTAGTGGCCCTCACCGCTGACCTTGGGGCTCTGCCGCCAGATCACTTTCAGGTTCTTCAGCTGGCCACCCCCGTCGGCATCCAGTGCCAGCGTGGCCCGGGCCACCGCGGCACCGCGGGTGTCGAGCGTGCCTTCCTCGGCGTAGCTGACGTAAACAACATGATTCCGGGCGAAGTCCGGGTGCAGGATGATGTCGCCGAAGCCACCCTGGCCACCATAGGCGACCTTGGGAACGCCGGTGATTTCGTGCTTCTGCCCGTTGGCCGGGTTCAGGTGCTGCAGCGTGCCGCGCTTTTCGGTGACCAGCAGGCTGCCGTCGGGCAGGAAGGTCATCGCCCAGGGCTGGTCGAAGCGGCTGACTTCGGTGGCGGTGAACGGCCGCTGGTCGGTGGCGGTGGCTGCAGGCGCTGTGGCCTGGGCGGTACCCGAAGCCGGATCGGCGGCGTTGCAGGCGGAGGTGGCGAGGATCGGCACGAGGCCGAGGGCGAGCAGCAGGGGCGTACGGGTCATGGGTATCTCCAGGGCGGGGATGCGGATGGCCGGGCTGCCCCTTGTATACCACCGCAGCCGTTACCGTCGTGGCCCGAAGGTCCTGCGCCCCCCTGTGCGGCAGCGGCGGGATCGTCTAGGGTGGGCACGCCCGGGCAAAGCATGCCCGTCTGCCTGCCAAGGACCTGCAATGAATACTGCCATGCCTCACAAGCCCTCCACCGCCTTCATCGCCGCCTCGTGGGTGGCCCTGCTGCTGGGTGCGGCGGCGTACCTGATCGGCCTGTTCAATGCCACGATGGCGCTCAACGAGAAGGGCTACTACCTGACCCTGCTGCTGTTCGGCCTGTTCGCGGCGGTGTCGCTGCAGAAGAGCGTGCGCGACCGCGTCGAAGGCATTCCGGTCAGCGGCCTGTATTACGCGCTGTGCTGGTTCGCGTTGCTGTCGGCACTGATGCTGCTGCTGGTCGGCCTGTGGAACGCCATGCTGGCACCGAGCGAGAAGGGCTTCTACGGCATGGCGTATGCGCTGTCGTTGTTCGGTGCGGTGGCTGTGCAGAAGAACACCCGCGACCTGATCGCCGCCGGTGGTGGCGAGAGCAAGCGCAGCGCGATCGTTCCGCCGCTGCCGGAACAGGAGTGATCGATCCGGTGTAGAGCCGGGCCATGCTCGGCTCAGTCGAGCGTGGCTCGACGTTACAGACGTGGTGCGAGAGCCGAGCGTAGGCTCGGCTCTGCAGAAGCCTGGCGCTATCGTGCCAGCCGCGGATCCGCCAGTTGTGCGTCTTCCCAGCCACGACGCACCGCATTGCGTGCCTGCGTCCATTCCAGGCGGCTGTGGCCACGCTCGTTGGCCCAGCGCGATTCCAGCTCGGCTTCGACCTGCTCGTAGGCGCGGATCATGTCCTGCGCGCGCGCGGCGTGGCCGATCCGGTAGGCCGGCTCGTAGTCCTCGAAGAACAGCTGGTCGTCGTAGTACGGTTCGGCGGTGTAGCGTTCGCGCCAGTAGTTGCTGACCGCATCGCGCGGCGTGCTGTCGTCCGGTACGCGGCCGGGAATCTGGTACTCGGTCATGGAAGGCTCCGTTATGGACGAAGCCCGATCGTGCCTGCGTGGCGGTTAACCGCCCGGTCCGGCAGCGTGATCGCCAAGTCAATCCCCCCGGCGTGGCCCGGCCCCATCGATCACCCGGCGCTGGCATCCTTGCGCGGCAGCCTGTAGATCACCGCGCCGATCGCAAACGCCACCAGTGCAGCGGCGATGTTCTGCCAGCTGGCACTGGCGAACAGGGCCAGGCACAGCAGCAGCGCCAGCACCGGAATCAGCGGTCCACCGGGCAGCTTCAACGCGCCTGGGCGATCCGCGTAGCGCTTGGCCAGCACCAAGACGGCGGCAGCGGTGCCGATGTAGGCGAACAACCGCGTGGTCATCGACAGCAGGGCGAGCTGCACGAACGAACCGGACAGCGCCAGTCCGAGCGCGATCAGGCCCTGGCACAGGATCGACGCGGCCGGGGTGTGGAAGCGTGGATGCACCTGCGCCAGGATCTTCGGCCCGTAGCCATCGCGGGCCAGCGCGAACAGGAAACGCGGGCCCATCATCATCGTGTTGCTGTTGGTACCGAGGATGGAGATGGTCGCGCCGATGGTCAGGATCAGCGCCAGCGCCTCGCCGCCGAAACCGGCGGCGGCATCGGCCAGCGGCGTGGCCGAGCTGGCCAGGCCGGCCAGCGTACCCTGCGCCACCACCTGCACCGCGCCATAGATGACGGTGACGGTGATGATCATGGTGATCAGCGCGAACGGAATATCGCGGCGCGGATTGCGGTACTCGCCGGCGGCGGCCGGGATGTTCTCGAAGCCGGCGTAGGCGTACAGCAGCAGCAAGGCGGCCTCGCCCATCCGTTGCAGATCATGCGGGTCCGGGCGCTGGCCGGAGAAGGCCAGCTGTGGGTCGATATAGAACGCGCCGATGGCCACGAACAGCAGCAACGGCAGCATCTTGCCGATCACCAGCACCACGCCGGTGCGCGCGGCCGAGCGCACGCCGATGATGTTGACGCCGGTCAGGAAGCCCAGCGACACCACGATCACCGCGATGCGGCCCATGCCGACGCCGGCCCATGGCCAGAAGCGCGCGACCGCATCGGCCAGCGCGTTGCTGAGTGCGGCCGCCGAGCTGATGCGGGTCAGCCAGATCATCCAGCCGATCTCGAATCCGGCGAAGCGGCCGAAGGCCTCGCGTGCGTAGAGGTAGCTGCCACCGGGTTCATCGAAGTAGCTGGCGGCCTGCGCGTAGCACAGCACCAGCAGCGCGACGACGATGCCAGCGGCGACCACGCCCCACAGGCTGAAGGGGCCGAGCAGGGCGACGGTGGCGGCCGGCAGCAGGTAGATGCCGCTACCGATCACATCGTTGATCGACAGGCCGACGATCTGCCAGCGGCTGACCGCGCGCTGCAGCTGTGGTTCGTCCTGCGCGCTCAACGGGCGCCTCCGCTCAGCGCGGGCAGCTGCCACTGCACCTGCAGCCGCTGGTACTCGGTGCGCGGCAGCAGCACGAAGCGCGGCATATCCTGCGGCCGGAGCCAGTCCAGCAGCGCCTGCATGCGTGCTTGTGGCATGGCGGTACAGCCGGCGGTGGCCTCGCCGGGCGTGCGCCACAGATGGGCGAAGATGCAGCTGCCCTTGCCAGGCTGGTTGTCCGGGTTGTGGGCGATGACGAAGCCCTCCCGGTAGCGCACGTCGCCCTTGTTGTGCAGATCCAGCCGCATCGGCTCGGTGGAGCCCTTGACCGCTGCGCTGCCGACCTTCTTTTCATCAACGATGCGGTTATAGAACGGCGAGCTGGGCACGTCCATGCAGTAACTGCTGTCCAGCATCGGTTGGTAGGGCATCGCGGTGCCGGGGCGTGTGACCGCATAGCCGAACGCAGTGCCGAGCGCGAATATGCCGGCCGGGCTGCGGCCATCGCCTTCCTGCTTCTGCGGGCCATCGGCCTGTGCCGGATGCAGGCCCAGGCCCCAGGCGCTGCCGGTACGGCCCAGTGCCACCGGGAACGCCTGTCCATGCGCGTGCCAGCCCTTGCCGTCGCGCACATAGGCCTGCAGCTGCCCCTGGGTACTGTCCCAGCCATCGCTGGTGACCACGATCAGCTGGCGCGCGCCATCCAGCGGCGCCGCGTGAACGGACACCGTCGCAGCAAGCAGCAGCGCAGCGGTAGCAAGGCGAACCAGCGATTTCATCAACAGGTGCTCCGGTCAGGAATCCAGCAGGTGGTCGATCCGCTCCAGGTTCACCGCCAGCTGCTGCCGGCGGTCCGGATTGGTGTGGCAGAGCAGCACGAACAGGAAATCGAGCAGGGCGTGCATGGCGCTACGGTACAGCAGCTGCGCGACCTGCGGCGTGCGGTCGTGCGCGCAGACCGCCAGTGCCGCATCAGCATGCGCGCGCAGCGGGTTGGCAGTGTGGCGGGTAATGGAAATCACCTTGCCCCCCATGTCCTGGAACTGCCGCGACAGCTGCGAAAGCTGTGGCAGGTTGCCGAATTCGGAGAACACCAGCAGCGCATCGCCGGGACGGGCGGCCGACAGGTTGGCCAGCATCAGGATCGGGTCGGTGTGCGGCACGACCAGCAGGCCGAGCAGCGACAGCCGCATGGCGAACTCGCGGGCGAACAGGCCGTCGTCACCCAGGCCATGGACGAACAGCTTGGGTGCGCCGTCGAGCAGCTGCACGATGCGCTCGATCTCCTCGCGTGGATTGGCCTGGCGTGTTTCCTCCTCGGCTTGGGCCTTGCTGCGGCGCAGGGCCTCGCCCAGGCGCAGGTAGTCATCGCCGCCGTCGGGTTCGCTGGGCGCCTGCTGCGGGTCGGTACCGGCGCGGGCCACGTCCTGGCCGATGGAGTACTTCAGGTCCGGGTAGCCCTTGAAACCGAGCTTCTGGCTGAACTTCACCACGCTGGACTGGCTGATGCCCAACGCGCTGGCCAGCTGCTGCGACGAGTAGTCGCGCAGCAGGTGGGCGTTGTCGAGGATGAAGTCGGCGATGCGGCGCTCGATGGCCGACATCTGCCCACGCTCGGTGCGGATCTTCAGCAGGGGCGGCATGCGGGGTGTCCGGGCATGTGTGGGCGTGTTGCGGCTGGCTGCGTAGAGCGTGTCATGGAATGGGTCGAGCGGGTTCCAGCCTCGAAGAGGTTACGGAGCGCAGTTGTTGCTTTTGACGTTGAGTCCGCCTTCAAGCGAGCCGAGCACCGCAGGTCCGGCGAGGGCGAAGAGGCGCGGGCGTCTGAGCGTAGCGAGTTCCCGCGCCGTCCCTCGACGGGCCGAGGAGCGCAGGGAACCGGTGCGTAGCACCGGCGCGCGGTCGGCGGAGCGTTTCTTTTGGTTACTTTTCTTTTCGCGAAAAGAAAAGTAACGCCCGACCCAACGTCAGTGGCACGCCAGGCCAACCGCAAGGCAGAAATCACCCCAGCATCTCCAGCCCACGCACTTCGGTGATACCCAGCCCCGGCACGTCGCTGATGCTGATCTCCGATTCGTTGAAATGCACGCCGCCGCTGACCGGATCGAACTGGCCCAGCGAGGGACCGTCGAGGTCGACCTTGGTGATCACATCGCTCTTGGCCACGGCCAGGTGCACGGCCGCGGCCACGCTGATGCTCGATTCGATCATGCAGCCGATCATGCACGGCACGCCGTAGATGCCGGCGATGTCGGCGATGCGGATCGCGTTGGACAGGCCGCCGGTCTTCATCAGCTTGATGTTGATGATGTCGGCCGCGCGCTGCTGGATCAGGTCCATCACCTGGCTCGGGCTGAACACGCTCTCGTCGGCCATGACCGGCGTGTTGACGCGGTCGGTGACGTACTTCAGGCCGCTGATGTCGGCGGCCTTCACCGGCTGCTCCAGCAGCTCCAGTACCACGCCGGCTTCCTCCAGCGTGCGCATCGCATGCACCGCCTGCTTGGCGGTCCAGCCCTGGTTGGCGTCCAGGCGCAGCAGGGCGCGGCCCTCCACGGCGGCGTGGATGGCCTTGACCCGTTCGATGTCCAGTCCGATGTCCTTGCCGACCTTGATCTTCAACGACTCGAAGCCGCGTTCGATCGCCGACAACGAATCGGCCACCATCTTGTCGATGTAGTCCACGCTGATGGTGATGTCAGTGGTGATCACCGGGTCGCCGCCACCGAGCATCTGGTACAGCGGGGCACCGTGCAGCTGCGCCCACAGGTCGTACAGCGCGATCTCCACCGCGGCCTTGGCGCTGGTGTTGCGCTCCATCGCGGTCTGCACCAGCGTGCACAGGTGGTTGAGGTTGACCATGTCCTGGCCGATCAGGCGCGGGGCGATGAAGTGGCGGATCGCTTCGATGATCGAGCCGTGCGTATCGCCGGTGATCACCGCTGTAGCCGGTGCCTCGCCGTAACCGGTGTGACCGGTGTCGGTGCGGATCAGCACCACCAAGTCTTCCACGGTCTCCACCGTGCGCAGCGCGGTCTTGAACGGTGTCTTCAACGGCACGCGCAGCATGCCCAGTTCGATGGCGGTGATCTTCATTCAGGAGTCTTGGCCCGCAGGCGCTGGATGTTGGTGATGCGGTCGATGTAGCGGACGGTGTCGCTGGCCATCATCGGCTCCAGCGGCGTGACCGAAACACCATTGAGATGGGCCTGCACACGTCTGCCGTCGGCACCGAACCAGCTGCCGCCCGCCGTATCGTGGATCACCCAGGTGCGGCCGTCGACGTGGCCGATGGCCATCATCACATGACCGGGAATGTAGACCAGGTCGCCCACCTGCAGGCGGGTGACGGCACGGTCGCGCACCGCCTTGCCGTCCTTGCCGGTGAACGGCAGGCGATCCAGCGCCGGACTGACCGCCTGCGCGCTGGTATTGCGTGGCAGCAGCACGCCGAAGCTGCGGTAGATCTCGGAGACGAAACCGCTGCAGTCGCGGGTGTCGTAGTCGTGACCCCAGCCGTAGCGCTCGCCCAGGAACTTGAAGGCCTGCTGCAGCAGCAGGCGCGGGGTCAGCGGCAGGTAATCGGCGGCGGTGTCCTGCGAGCGCGGCAGCAGCGCCGGCACCAGCTTCAATCGACCATCGGCTTCGCGTACCGGCAACTGCACCACCCACGAGGCGTGGGCCTGCTGGCCGTTCACCGGTTCGGCGGCGGGCCAGTCGGCCAGCACCGGCAGGCGCACGCCCATGTCCAGCTGCAGGCGCGAGACGCGCGGCTCCTCCGGGGTATAGGCGGTCTGCGCGGTGGCACCGGTGACGATCCGGTACGGTCCCTTCGCGCCGTAGCCGAGCACCGTGGCCTTGTCGCCGCGGGCAATGGCGTCGGCTTCGATCCACGCGCTGTAGCGCTCGCTGTGCACGAACAGCCAGCGGCCGTCGGCACTGCGATGGACCACGGCGACCTTGTCACCGGGGAACAGTGCCGATTCCTGGAAGCGGTCGATGTCGGTGTCACCGACGCTGCTGAAGACGCGCACGCGGGTGGGGAAGGTGCGCAGCGCGGCACGCTTCACCACCAGCCCATACTGCGCTGCCACCTGTGTGGGAATCGCATCGAGGCCGAGGTTGGCTTCGATCGCGCTGCGCAGCGCGGGTGCGATCGCCTGGCCCTTGTCGTTGTAGAGAGCGCGGGTGGGCCAGCTCGACAGCGCGGCGATGCTGGCACGCACCGCCGCCGCATCAAGCTGGGCGGGCAGTGCGGCGATGTCCTGGATGTGGCTGTCCTGCGCCCGCATCCGCGCGTTCTGTGCTTCGATCTGCGCGCGATCCAGAATCGGCGCGTCGGCGTTGTCCAGGCGCGCGGCCCAGTACTGCGGGGTCAGATAGGCCTCGTGCAGGCCGATCACATAGGGCAGCGGCGCACCCGGGTCGGGCGGTGGGGCCGCCTGTGCAAAGGCCGGGGCGGCCAGCAGGCACAGGGCCAGGGTCAAGCGGCGCGGCCAATGCCGGCGCCGTTCGCGGAAAGCCAGGCTCATGCGGTGCACACCCTCCTCGAATGCCTGTTGGAATATTTATTCCTTTTGGCCCCGAAAGCAAGAATAAATTATTGACCAACATCCCGGCCCGTGTTACACAGCCGTTACCACCCGCGCTGGGGAAGTGTCGCTGTGGATCCTGCCGTTCGCAAACCGCGTCTGACTGCCGCCGCCGGCCTGGGTGCCGTGTTGCTGCTGTGGATGTCGGCCACGCACGCAGCAGGCGAGCGCAGCAGCCAGCAGCAGGCGCGTCAGGCGCAGGTGATCGACCTGATCGACAGCGGCCGTTTCCGCGACGCCGACGCGCTGCTGGCCACTACACCCGCCGCCACTGACGAAGCGTTCCAGCGCGAGCGCATGCGCCGCATCCGCCTGGATTTCGCCCTCGACGAAAACGCCGCCAAGGACGCCGTACGGCGCGGCATTCCCGATCTGACCGACGAGGAATTTGCGCGCTGGGACCAACTCGGCCTGATCGAGCATCTCGATATCGATGGCGAGCGTTGGTACTTCAAGCGCGCACCCTCCAACCTGTTCCTGCTCAGCGACGAAGCACGCGCGCGCCGCCGCACGGATGCACCGGTGCCGCCTCCGGGCCCCAACGAAGTGCTCAATGCCCACCACGCAGGCGTGGTTGCTGCGGCCGAACAGAGTGGCCAGGCGTCGGTTCTGCCGCAGCGCTATGAATTCACCCAGTCGCTCACGGTGAAAGCCGATGTGGTGCCTGCCGGTGAAACGATCCGCGCGTGGATTCCGTACCCGCGCGAGATCCCCGGCCAGCAGGAGCAGGTGCAATGGCTGGGCAGCACCCCGGGCAAGGCGCGCGTGGCTCCGGCCCATACCCAGCAACGCACCGCCTACCTCGAAGCCAAAGTGGTTGCCGGGCAGCCGACCCGCTTCGAGATCCGCTACGCGGTCACGATCTTCGCCCGGCATACCGCGATCGATCCGGCCAGGGTGCAAGCCACACCGGAAGATTCCTCGTTGAAGCCCTATCTGGCCGAGCAGCTGCCGCATGTGCGCTTCACCCCTGCGCTGAAGCTGTTCTCCGACCAGGTGCTGCAGGGTGAAACGCGCCCGTATGAAGTGGTGCGCAGGCTGTTTGCTGCAGTCGATCGCATTCCCTGGGCCGGTGCGCGCGAATATTCCACGCTCAGCAACATCAGCGATTACGCGCTGCGGGCCGGCCATGCCGACTGCGGGCAGCAGACCCTGCTGCTGATCGCGCTGCTGCGCCTGAACGGCATTCCCGCGCGCTGGCAGTCGGGCATGGTGTTCTCCGGCGACGGCAGCGGCTACAACAACCTGCATGACTGGGGGCAGGTCTACCTGGCGCCGTATGGCTGGCTGCCGATGGACGTGACCACCGGCGCACTGGCCAGTGATGTGCCGGCCCTCCGTGACTTCTACCTGGGTGGCCTCGACGGCTACCGCATCGCATTCAACGACGATTTCGGCCAGCCCTTCGTGCCGGCCAAGCAGCACTTCCGCTCGGAAACGGTCGACTCGCAGCGCGGCGAGGCCGAGTGGGCAGGCGGCAACCTGTACTTCGACCAATGGAGCTACGACTTCCAGTGGCGGGTACTGCCAGCCAGGCAACGCTAGCGCGACACATCGCATTCCACACCATTCAATTCTTGCAGGAGAGAGCAGGGGATGAAGGCTTACAGCATCAAGCGGGCGGCGTTGTGCGTCGCCCTTGGGGCGTGTCTGGGCATGATCGCGCCCAACGCATTCGCACAGGATGGTTCGGTGGTCGGTCGGCTGGTCAGCGATGCCGGCCAGGTACCGGCCGGTGCCACGGTGACCGTACGCAATCCGGCAACGGGCTTCGTGCGCTCCGTGCAGGCCGAAGCCAACGGCAGCTACCGCATTCCGTTGCTGCCGGTCGGCACCTATGAGATGGAGGTGAGCCTGCCCGGCGGAGGGGCCAGCCGCGTCGGCCAGGTAACGGTCAGTCTCGGCAGCGCAACTACGGTGAACGTGCCGCTCGGCGCGGTCAGCACGCTGGGCACGGTTGAAGTACGGGCACCGCAGGTAGTGTCGATGGTGGATGTGAAGTCCACCGAGTCGGCCACCAACATCACCCGCGAGGAACTCTCGCGCCTGCCGGTGGACCGTGACATCACCGCCGTGGCGCTGCTGGCGCCGGGTGCGGTGAAGGGCAAGGGCTCGCTGGGTGGCCAAGGCATTTCCTTCGGGGGTTCGTCGGTGGCCGAGAACACCGTCTACATCAATGGCCTGAACGTCACCGACTTCTACAACCGGGTCGGCTTCTCGTCGGTACCGTTCTCGTTCTATCAGGAATTCCAGGTCAAGACCGGCGGCTACTCGGTGGAGTTCGGGCGCAGCACCGGCGGTGTCATCAACGCGGTGACCCGCTCGGGCAGCAATGATTTCAAGGCCGGTGCCGAGCTGGTGTTCGAGCCGCGCGCGTGGCAGTCGCAGGCCCGCGACCGATACGACGGCAACGGCAGCCGCTACATCACCGCCAGCCGCGACGACTACAGCCGCAGCGCGCTGAATGTGTTCGCTTCCGGTGCGCTGGTGCAGGATCGACTGTTCTTCTTCGGAATGTACGAGGCGCGCGACTACCGCCCGACCTCGACCAACGACGCCGGTACGCGCCTGAGCCAGGGCAAGGCTGATGATCCGTTCTGGGGCGGCAAGATCGACTGGCAGATCACCGACAACCAGATGCTGTCGCTGTTCGGTTTCTCGGACAAGAGCAAGACGCTCACCGATGTCTACGCCTACGACTACGCCACTGGGCAGACCGTGGGCGAGCGCAGCAACCAGATCTACAACACGGTGGGCGGCAAGAACTGGTCCGGCACCTACAGCTGGCAGGTGAACAACGACCTGACCATGAAACTGATGTATGGCGAGAACAAGCGCAACCGTGTGCAGAGCTCGTTGATGGACCAGAACTGCAACCGCGTGTTCGACAACCGAACCGCCAGCCAGGGCGTGCCGCCCTCGCTGCAGGGTGACCGCAGCTGCACCAGCAGTTCGCAGCTCGAATCCGCATTGGACACCCGCAAGGCCGCGCGCGCCGATTTCGAATGGACGCTGGGCAACCACCTGCTTCGCTTCGGCCTGGATCGGGAGGAGAACACGTCCGACTACAGTCGCGCCTATCCCGGGCCGGGCGGCCTGCGCTACGACGTCTACGCCCGCACGCCCGGCAGCTCGCTCAACGGCGGTGTCGTGCCGGCCAGCGGCCTGGTGGCGCGCACCCGTCGCTATGAAGTGGAGGGTGCATTCGAGACGATCAACTCGGCCTACTACCTGGAAGACAACTGGCAAGTGACGCCGAACCTCCTGCTGAACATGGGTCTGCGCCTGGAAGCCTTTAACAACAAGGGTGGCGATGGCAGCAGCTACATCAAGATCGACGACATGCTGGCCCCGCGCCTGGGCTTCTCCTGGGACGTGCGCGGCGATGGCACGACCAAGGTCTTCGGCAACCTGGGCCGCTACTTCCTGCCGGTGGCCAACGTCATCAACATCAAGCAGGCCGGTGGCTTCCTCGACGAGCGGACCTGGTATGAGTTCCTCGGCTACAGCGGCGCAGCCAACAACATCCCGAACCTGGGCGCGCAGATCGGCCCGGTGGACAACTCGCAGGGCGACGGCAGCGTGCCGGACCTGCGTGCCGAAGTGAACCGGGACATGGACCCGGTGTACCAGGACGAGGCGATCCTCGGCTTCCAGCAGATGATCAACGAAGCCTGGTCGGTCGGTGCCAGCGTGACCTATCGCCGGCTGCACAACGCCATCGATGACATGAACATCACCGCGACCGGGCAATGTGGTGCCATCGACGGGGTGTGGATCATGGGCAATCCGGGCCGCACCAACACCGTATGGGGTGACACCAACTGTGACGGCAGCAACGATGGCTGGATCAGCATCGATACGTCGAAGGAAGGCTGGGCGCTGTACGACGACAATGGCAACTACGTCGGCCAGCGCGGCTGGGTGAAGCCCAAGCGTGACTACAAGGCACTGGAGCTGCAAGTCGACCGGGCCTGGGACGGCAAGTGGGGCTTCAACGCGTCCTACACCCTCGCATACGGCCGCGGCAATGCAGAAGGCCCGGTCAACTCCGATACCGACTTCGCCGATGCCGGGCGTACCGAGAACTTCGACAATCCGTGGGTGAACTACCGCGGCTACGGCTATCTGGCCAACGACCGCCGACACCAGTTCAAGTTCCGTGGCAGCTATGCATTGACCGAGAACCTGAGCGTAGCCGCTACGCTGGGCGTGCAGTCGGGCAGCCCGATCACGCGCTTCGGCGCCGGTAATCCATTCGACGCCACCGATTTCCACAGCTACTACGTGTGCGTGTCCAACTGCCAGGCCACGGTGCCCTCCGAACGCGTGTTCGTGCATTCCCCGCGCGGTGGCGATGGCCGCACGCCGTGGACCTACGACCTGGACGTGAGCGTGTCGTACAAGGTGCCGATCCCCACCGACCTGCGTCTCAAGCTGGCGGTGTACAACGTGCTCAACCAGCAGCGCGTGGTGACCGTGGATCAGGACTACGAACCGCAGGACAGCATCGGTACGCCGAATCCGCTGTACCGCTACGGTACCGGGTTCCAGTCGCCGCGTTATGCGCAGCTGACCGTCACATGGGCCTACTGAGACCCGCCCAGCACGCTCGACGCTGCATCTGCGTGGCCGTGTTGGCGGTGTTTCCGGTTGCGGCGGCGCAGACCAGCGCGACCGCCTCGATCGATGCCGACGTCGCCGCCGTGGTCCAGCACGAGCACCTGCCCGGGCTGGCCATGGCGGTGGTCGAGCAGGGGCGTGTGGTGTACCAGCATGCCGAGGGCGCGCGCGGCGACGGCGGCCGCATCGACCAGGACACGCTGTTCAAGATCGCCTCCAACAGCAAGGCGATGACCGCCGCGCTACTGGCGCGGCTGGTGCAGCAGGGCAAGCTGCGCTGGGAGGATCCGGTGCGGCGGCATCTACCGGGCTTCCGCATGCACGATGCGTGGGTGGGCGAGCAGATGCAGGTGCGCGACCTGCTGATCCACAACAGCGGTCTCGGCCTGGGCGCCGGTGACCTGATGCTGTGGCCGGAGCCGAACGCGTTCACCCGTGCCGACATCATCGCGGGGCTGGCGCACCTGAAGCCGGTCAGCAGTTTCCGCAGCCGCTACGCCTACGACAACCTGATGTACGTGGTGGCCGGCGAACTGGCCGCTGCGACGGGTGGCAAACCGTATGACCAGTTGATGCGCGAGCAGGTGTTCGAGCCGCTGGGCATGACCCGCTGCCAAGTGGGGACGTGGTCGGTGAAGCGGGTCGGCAACGTGGCGCAGCCACATGCCTGGCGTGGCGACCACAATACGGTGGTGAACGCCGATGGTGCGATCAGCCCGGACCTGCCGTCGATGGCCGCCGGCGGCATCCGTTGTTCGCTGCGCGACATGACGCGCTGGATGCAGGTGCTGCTCGATCCCGCCCTGGCACCTGGCTGGTTGGATGCTGAGCAGCGCCGTACGCTGTGGACCCTGCACATGCCGATGCCGCTGGGTGAACGCCAGCGGCGTTGGGACAACGCGCATTTCTACGGTTATGGGTATGGCTGGCGGGTGTCGGACATGGACGGGCAGTGGAAGGTGGCGCACACCGGCACCCTGTCGGGCATGTACTCGTCGCTGGCGCTGCTGCCTGACCGCAAGGTGGGCGTGGTGATGCTGATCAACGGTGAAGGCGAGGATGCGCGCACCGCATTGATGCAGGCCGCGCTGAAGCGCTTCACCGCCCCCGATGAGGCGCGTCCGGCACTGGCGTACCTGGCCGAACTGAAGGCAGACCAGGCTACGCGCGCGGCAAGCGGCCATCAGCGGCCGGCGACGTCGGAGGCACGGCCGACATCGGACGCCGATCTGCCGCGCTGGCAGGGCCGCTACACCGATCCGTGGCTGGGGCCGGCCTCGCTGTGCCCGGGCAAGGACGGCCTGCGCTTCAGCGTGGACAAGTCGCCCCGGCTGGAAGGGGCTGTGCTGCAGCTGCAGGGGCGCTGGCTGCTGCGCTGGGATACGCTGGGCGAAGACGCGCAGGCGTGGCTGCAGCCGGGTGAAGGCCTGGCACCGACACTGGACCTGCGCGCCATCGATCCGGACATCGACTTCAGCTATGACTTCCAGGACCTGCATTTCACTCGTACTGGCGATTGCCCTGGCAGCGACCACCAGCGCCGCTGAGCCACCGCGCGTTTCACCGGCCACCGACGCGGCCAGCGCCGGGCTGGTGGAGATCCGTACGTTGTCGCCGCGCATCGACCTGGACATCCGCTATGCGGGCGCCAACAACTTCACCGGCGCGCGCGTGCCCGGCTACGAGGCGCCTTCGTGCTACCTGCTGGCGCCGGTGGCGAAGGCGCTGGCCGAGGTGGAACAGGACCTGCGCGCCGATGGCTTCGGCCTGCGCCTCTACGACTGCTACCGGCCGGTGCGTTCGGTGCAGGCCTTCATGGCCTGGGTGAACGATCCGCGCGAGCTCTCGCGCAAGGCACAGCAGTATCCGGACCTGGACAAGCCGCGCCTGCTGGCCGATGGCTACATCGCCGAACGCTCCGGCCACAGCCGCGGTGCCACGGTGGATCTGGGCCTGCTGGATTGCCGAAGCGGTGCATGTGCGCCGTTGGACATGGGCACTGACTTCGACTTCTTCGGGCCACGTGCGCATACGCAGACGAGCGGGCTGAGTGAGACGCAGCAGGCGAACCGGCGGCAACTGGTGCAGGCAATGGCACGGCGTGGTTTCGTGAACTATCCGCAGGAGTGGTGGCACTACACGTTCCAGCCGGAACCGGATCCCGGCTCCGCGTACGACGTCCCGGTACGGTAGGGGTATCGGCAGGGCTGCGCCCTGCACCCGCAGTAGTGCCGGCCGCTGGCCGGCAACATCAGACGCAACAGCAACAGCGTGCGTTCCGTGGGTTGGCTGGGCGGTGCCGGAGTGCGGGGACGCCGTAAATCCGTCCATGGAGGCTTGGCAGCCGCATCCATGCGGCTGACACCCCGCACTCCGGCACCGCCCAGCCTCTGACAGTTTCCCGCGCGGTCCGTTGTAGGGCCGAGCCCATGCTCGGCTGCTCCTTGTTCAATCGTCGAATTATTCGATCTCGATGGAGACTCATCCACGCACGGCGTGGATCTACCGTGGCTGCCGGATTGGGTCCGAAGCAGATCCCTTACACTGGCCGCCTCTTCATCCCTGCCAACCCGATGAACCTTCCCCTGCACTTCGGCCTGCTCGGTACCCTGGAAGCCGGCGCCATCGCCATGCTGGTTGGGCTGCTGGTGTACTTCCTGTGGTCGCAGCTGTGCCGCCTGCTGCGGTGGTCGATGGGGCACGCGATCGGCTGGTCCTGCGTCATCGCCGTGATCATCGCCGCCGGCATCGATGCGTGGAAGCTGTTCTACATGGGCATCGTGCGGCTGGAATCGCCGCTGTACGCGCGCATCTTCCTGGCCACCATCCACGATCCGAACGAACTTGGCAGCCGTGTGGTGCTGGAAATCGCCGGTGCGCTCGCCGGTGTTGCTCTTGCATGGGTGTTGTTCAGTTCGCGGTCATCGGAAAAAACCGTCGACTGACGCAGGTTTTTCGTTGCCTGCCGGTTAAATGCAGAGGCGCTGAATGCGCATCTTATGAGCCACTCACTTCACCCTAACCACCGCGCTAAAGCATGCGTGGAGGCGAGTGGTTAATCGCATGTGTGCGGGCCGGTCGCGACGCAAAATCGATTCAGAAACGCGGTGGCAGGGTAGGTGCCGTGCGGAATCAACACGCCGCGCAACACCACCCAATTGGCAGGAGACACCCCTGATGACTATTCGCAACCGCAAGCCCCTGATCGCCCTGATCGTCGCCGCCGGCAGCGTGCTGGCCATCCCGGCGATGGCCCAGTCGGCCAAGCAGCAGGCCGCGCAGGCACAGAAC
Organism: Stenotrophomonas maltophilia complex sp. Om-AH-Sm3; assembly: GCF_059337855.1. Classification (NCBI taxonomy): domain Bacteria; kingdom Pseudomonadati; phylum Pseudomonadota; class Gammaproteobacteria; order Lysobacterales; family Lysobacteraceae; genus Stenotrophomonas; species Stenotrophomonas maltophilia complex sp. Om-AH-Sm3. The sequence goes on from NZ_JBYBLQ010000023.1 coordinate 52,027, forward strand.
GAGGCCGCCCAGGCGCAGCAGGCAGCGGCACAGGCGGGCCAGGCGGCTGACCAGGCAACCAATGCGGCCGCAGCGGCCTCGGCCCAGGCCAACGGCGGTGGCCAGACCTGGGCCAGCATCGATACCGATGGCAACGGCACCATCAGCAAGACCGAGGCGCAGGTGAACGCCGGCCTGGCCCAGGTGTTCGACCAGGCCGATACCAACAAGGACGGTGAGCTGAGCGCCGATGAGTACAAGGCCTATGTGGCCGCCCAGCAGGCCGGCGCCGGCGGCGCAGCGCAGGGTGCGCAGGGCAGGTAAGACCCGTATCGGGGCGTATGGGAACCCGGGCGGCTTCGGCCGCCCGGGTTTTTTTCGTCACCACGGCCCCTGTATCCTTGCGCGATGAACACCTCCACGCCTGCGCCGTCGAGCGCCATCGGCCTGGTCGGTTTTGACGGTGACGATACGCTGTGGAAGAGCGAGGACTACTACCGCAAGGCCGAGCAGGATTATCTTGACCTGCTGTCGCGCTACGTCGACGTGCATGACACCCAGACCGCGCGCCACCTGCTGGAAGTGCAGCAGCGCCACCTGGGCACCTTCGGCTACGGCGTCAAGAGCATGACCCTGTCGATGATCGAAGCGGCCATCGACATCACCGGCCAGCGCATCGAGGCCAAGGACATCCAGCGCATCCTGGAGATTGGCCACGACACCCTGCGCCACCCGGTCGAGCTGATCGACGGTGTGCGCGAAGCGGTGGCGGCCATCGCCGAGCACTACCCGGTGGTGCTGATCACCAAGGGCGACCTGTTCCACCAGGAAGCCAAGATCAAGGTCGCCAACCTGGCCGAGCTGTTCCCGCGCATCGAGATCGTTTCCGAGAAGGACCCGGAGACCTACGCCCGCGTGCTGGCCGAATTCGACCTGCCGATGGAGCGCTTCGTGATGGTCGGCAACTCGCTGCGCTCGGACATCGAGCCGGTGGTGACGCTGGGTGGCTGGGGCGTGCATACCCCATACGCAGTGACCTGGGCGCACGAGACCCAGCATGGCGTGGCCGACGACGAGCCGCGCATGGTCACCGCCGATACCGCCCACGACTGGCCGGCCGCACTGGCGGCGATCGAGGCAAAGGCCGCTGCGGCCTGACAGGGCCCGTCGGCTGCGGCAGAATCGGGGCATGAACCACCGACTGCGCGCGCTGATGTTGTTCCTGTTGCTGGCGCCGGCCACCGTGCTGGCCCAGCAGACCGCCGAGCGCTCAAGCGCCTACGACGTGGACACCGGCGACAGCTGGGTCGATGCCCAGCTGCAGGACATCAACCATTACGCCGAACGCTACCCCGACGCCTTCCTCGACGAAGTATCGCGCTATGCCGACGTGCCGCGCGGCTACATCAGCGCGCTGTTCACCACCCACGGCTGGCAGGCCGGAGACATCTATTTCGCCTGCTTCTGGGCCAAGGCCAGTGGCCAGACCTGCCGCGACAGCGTGCGTGCCTTCAGCCAGGACCCGGAGGGCGGCTGGGAGGCGGTGGTCAAGCGCATGCCCACCAAGCCGGACAATCTGCACTACCGGGCTGTGCGCCATGCCATCGTGGCCAGCTACCAGCACTGGGACCGGCCGATCACCCTGGATGCCACGCTGAAGCGCCAGTTGAAGCGGTAGTGCCGGCCGCTGGCCGGCAATTGCATCCTTTCCAGGCATCCGGGGTTGCCGGCCAGCGGCCGGCACTACCCGGTCATGTTGCTCTGCGTATCGCCGCCGCCGGGCGCTCCGGCGACAATACGGGTCCGAGCTGTTCCCCGTTCCCGTAATCGAGTGACTGATGAGCGCCTCTTTCGTTTCGCCTGATGTGATCCGCCGCCTGTTCGCGCAGGCCATGTCCCGCATGTACCGCACCGAAGTGCCGCTGTACGGCACGCTGGTGGAACTGGTGGAGCGGATCAACGCGCAGGTGCTTGCCCAGGACCCGGCGCTGGCCGCGCAGCTGCAGCGCAACGACGAGCGTGCGCGCCTGGATGAAGAGCGTCATGGCGCGATCCGCGTCGGTACCGTGCAGGAGCTGGCCACGCTGCGCCGCCTGTTCGCGGTGATGGGCATGTACCCGGTCGGCTACTACGACCTGTCGGTGGCCGGCGTGCCGGTGCACTCCACCGCGTTCCGCCCGCTGACCGGCGCGTCGCTGGCGCAGAATCCGTTCCGCGTGTTCACCTCGCTGCTGCGCCTGGAGCTGATCGAAGACGAAGCGCTGCGTGCCGAGTCGGCGAAGATCCTGGCACGCCGCCGCATCTTCACCGACGGCGCGCTGGCACTGATCGACCAGGCCGAGCGGGACGGTGGCCTGTCGCAGGCCGATGCCGAGCGCTTCGTCGATGAAGCACTGGAAACCTTCCGCTGGCATGGTGACGCCACGGTCGACCTGCCGACCTACCGCGCGCTGCACAACGCGCACCGGCTGGTGGCTGACGTGGTCAGTTTCCGCGGCCCGCACATCAACCACCTGACCCCGCGCACGCTGGACATCGACGCTGCACAGGCGGCAATGATCGAGCATGGCATGGCGGCCAAGGCCGTGATCGAAGGCCCGCCGCGCCGTGCCTGCCCGATCCTGCTGCGCCAGACCAGCTTCAAGGCGCTGGAAGAAGCCGTGCATTTCCCGGATGCCGAAGGTGGTGATGCCGGCACCCATACCGCGCGCTTCGGCGAGATCGAACAACGCGGCCTGGCGCTGACCCCGAAGGGCCGCGCGCTGTACGACCAGCTGTTGTCGCAGGCCCGCGACGCCGGTGGTGAAGGCAGCACCGGCGGCGACTACGGCCAGCGCCTGCAGGCGGTGTTCGCCAGCTTCCCGGATGACCATGACACCCTGCGCCAGGAAGGCCTGGGGTATTACCGCTACCAGCTGACCGACGCTGGCCGCGCCGCGCCGGAGCGCGTGGCCGATCTGCCCGCTGAAGTGCTGGTGGCCGCCGGCCTGGCCACGGCTGACCCGATCGTCTACGAGGATTTCCTGCCGGTCAGTGCCGCGGGCATCTTCCAGTCGAACCTGGGCGGCGAAGAACAGCGCGCCTATGCCGCGCATGCCAACCGCGAAGCCTTCGAGCAGGCCTTGGGCGTGGCGGTGAACGACGAGTTCGAGATCTACGAGCGGCTGCAGGCCGAATCGCTGGCGGCGTTGCGCGGGTAAACCGCTTGCCGTGGAGCCGAGCGTGGGCTCGGCTCTACAGGGATTCTGCGGAGCGGCCCCTTTGTAGAGCCGGCCGCTGGCCGGCTGTTGGGG
>NZ_JBYBLQ010000024.1:0-52508 GCF_059337855.1 Stenotrophomonas maltophilia complex sp. Om-AH-Sm3
GTGTGGGTTGGCAGGACCGTTGGCGCCATGGATGGCGCCATCGAGCCCCCATGGACGGGTTTACGGCGTGTCCTGCCAACCCACACCGCCCCGCCATCCAACGGAATGCCCGCTGTTGCTGTTGCTGTTGCTCGGCCTCTGCGGGTGCAGGGCTGCAAGCCCTGCCGTAAACCCCTACCCTCGCGGCAGGTAGGTCACCAGGGAAAGGTCGTGCCGGCTCTCCGGCACCAGTGCCACGTACTGCAGGTCCAGCAGCCCGCGCGTGGGGTGGTTGAGCTTCTTCGCCCCTTCATCGAACCGCCGCACGTCGTGCTCCGGCCACCACCGCCGGAACTCTTCGCTGTGCGCGGCGATGTCTTCCACCAGCGCCAGGAACGGCGCCTTGTCCGGCGCCTGCGCCATCGCCGCGCGGAAGCCTGCCAGCAGGCCGCGGGTCATTTCTTCCCAGTTGAGAATCAGCGTGCGGTACGGCGGGTACAGGAACATCAGCCGCAGCGTATTGCGCTCATGCGGCGCCAGCTGGCTGTAGTCCACGAACAGATCGGCGATGGCCGGGTTCCAGGCCAGGATATCGAACCGGGTGTTGCGCACATAGGCCGGGATCGGCTGCATCGCTTCGACCAGCTGGCGCAGGCCGTCGGTCACGCTCTCGTCCGGCGACTCCAGGGGTACGCCATAGCCGGACAGCGCGAATGCATAGGCGCGTTCGTCGTCGCTCATGCGCAGCACCTGTGCGAGCCGCTCGAGCACTTCGGGCGAGGCGCGCACTTCACGGCCCTGCTCGATCCAGGTGTACCAGCTGACACTGACCCCGATCGCCAGCGCCACTTCCTCGCGCTTCAGGCCCGGGGTGCGCCGCCGCCCGGCCGGGAGGCCGAGCGTGGCGGGGTCGACACGGGCGCGGCAGGCCTTCAGGAAGCTACCGAGTTCCTTGCGTTCACTTTCGCTGCGCATCATCGCCCTCCGCTGCGGAAAGCGATGATATCCGCGCAGGCGCGTCGATCAGGCATCGGCGCGCTTGGAGCCCACGGCCAAACCGGCCTTCAGGCTGGCCTCGACGAACTCGTCCAGGTCGCCGTCCAGCACCTTCTGCGTATCCGAACGCTCGATGCCGGTACGCAGGTCCTTGATACGGCTCTGGTCCAGCACGTAGTTGCGGATCTGGCTGCCCCAGCCGATGTCGGACTTGGTGGCTTCCACCGCGTCCTTCTCGGCGTTGCGCTTCTGGATCTCCAGTTCATACAGCTTGGCGGCCAGCATCTTCATCGCGTTGTCGCGGTTCTGGTGCTGGCTGCGGCCGGTCTGGCACGCCACAACGATGTTGGTCGGGATGTGGGTGATACGCACCGCCGACTCGGTCTTGTTCACGTGCTGGCCACCGGCACCTGACGAGCGGTACACGTCGGTACGCAGGTCGGCCGGGTTGATGGTGATGTCGATGTTGTCATCGATTTCCGGCGACACGAACACCGAGGTGAAGCTGGTGTGGCGGCGGTTGTCCGAGTCGAACGGCGACTTGCGCACCAGGCGGTGCACGCCGGTCTCGGTCTTCAGCCAGCCATAGGCATAGTCGCCTTCCACGCGCAGCGTGGCCGACTTGATGCCGGCGACGTCACCACCGGAGACTTCCATCAGCTCGGTCTTCCAGCCGCGCGACTCGCACCAGCGCAGGTACATGCGCAGCAGGATCTCGGCCCAGTCCTGGGCTTCGGTACCACCGGCACCGGCCTGGATGTCGACGAACGCCGCCGCATTGTCCATTTCGCCGGAGAACATGCGCTGGAACTCCAGCTTCTCCACGTGGGCCTGGTGCTTGTCGAGGTCGGCGACCACCGCCAGTGCGGTCTCCTCGTCCTGCTCGGACTCGGCCAGCTCCAGCAGTTCAGTGGCGTCGTTCAGGCCATCGAGCACCGAGGCGATCCCGCCCACGGTCTTTTCCAGGCTGGAACGCTCGCGGCCCAGGTTCTGGGCGTACTCGGCGTTGTTCCAGACGTCGGGGCTTTCCAGCTCCCGCGTTACTTCTTCAAGACGCTCTTTCTTGGCGTCGTAGTCAAAGATACCCCCGAAGCGACAGCACGCGATCGGTCAGATCGGTGATGCGCTGGCGGACAGGATTCAGTTCGATCATGTCGGCGGTTATGCATTCAAAAGATGACTGGTAATGATACCGCAGGCCGTGGGCGCCCGGAATGAGGGCCTGGGCCTGCGCTGGGGAGGCTCGAGCGTGATGCGTCGGCGCTGCATTCAGGCAGGCGGTACCCGCCTTGGCGCGGGGAGCCGGCCAAGCTGCGGCCGACCCCACACAGGGCCTCCTTGCCCCAGAGCGGCGTCGACGAGGGTCTTCCTTGGCCCACCCTCGGACGGCCACTTGGGGCAGTTGACTATTTAACCTCGAATTCGCCCACCAGCACGGTTTCGGCGCGGTCCTTCAACCGCATCGTGACCATCTGGTCCTTCTGCTTGGCCGTGCCCCAGTGGGTGGTCAGGCGCAGCATCAGCGTCGTCGCCCCGGTCACCAGCTGCTGGCGGCTGCCGAAGTAGTTCGCCTCCACCTTGTACTTGCCCGGCTTGGCGTTGCGCAGCGAGAACTGTTCGGGGCCATAGCCGCCGGTGAAGTCCTGCGATATCTGCCCGCCCTGGTAGGTCAGCCGGTTGCCGTAGTAGGCGCGCTCGCCGTTCGGGTCGGTTACCCACAGGTCCATGTCGCTGTTGTCGGCGTCCCACGACAGCACCACGCGCAGGTCCAGCGGCATCGCCTGCAACAGGCGCGGGTCGATGCCGGTGGTATCCAGCCGGGGCGTGCTGCCGGCCACCAGGTTGGTCAGCTCATCCAGCGCGATCAGGGCGATGCCATCGAAGCGGCTGTCCCACGGCCGCACCACCACCTGGTACAGCGGCGCCAGTGCCTGCTGTGGCTTGCCTGCCGCTGCCAGCGCCAGGCCCAGGTCGCGGAAGCTCTGCGGTTCTTCCTGGCCCATCGCCAGCACCTGCTCGAACACCGGCACCGCCAGTGCGGGAGCATCGGCCTGCATCAGTCGGTAACCGAGCACGCGCAGCAGGTGGCGGTTATCCAGATCCATTTCGGCCAGGTTCGACAGCACCCGCAGTGCCAGCTCGCGCTGGCCCTGCTCCAGCAGCAGGTCGGCCACATCGAGGAAGAAGGCGCTGCTGTCGGCGTGGGCATCGCGCTCGGCCAGATAGCGGTCATAGAGCTGCGACGGCGGGCCCTGGCGCAGGCGCCGGGCGATGGCCGAGTCCGGCTGCCAGGCCGCCAGCTGGAGCTGGCCATCGTTGGCGGCCGCAGCGGCATCGACCTTGCCGCCGGTGACCACAATCGCATCCAGTGCATTCTCCGACGCGGGCGCCGGGCGACGCGCGCGTGCGCTGGCGGCCTGCCTACGCTGCTCGGCCGCTGCTGCCGTCGGTGCAGGGGCGGGCGGAGCAGCAGGTGCAGGGGCTGCCAGCATCGCCACGGGTGCGGATTCGGTTGCGTAGTCTGCGGATGCAACGTCCAGCGCCATTTCCTTGGCCTGCGGCGGCGCATCCTTCGGCCAGCTACGGTTCCACCACTGCTGGCGCTCCTTCCAGCGGGCGGCCACTTCATCCAGGCGCTGGCGATCCCCAGCGGCGCGATCCCTGACCTGCACTGCAAACCTGGCGTCGTACTCCGCGCGCAGCGTGGCCGAAGGACGGATCGCATAGCGCAGGTAGTCCTCCAACGTCTCCAGCACGATCAGCGAGGTATCCGGCCCCACCAGGCCAAACCGTTGTGACAGGCGCTGCATCGCCTCGCGGTTGCCACGACGGTCGGCGGCCAGCTGCTGCAGGCGCGCCTGCGCCCACAAACCGGCCAGCAGTTCACCGTCCTTGCTCTTCTGCGTCGCTGGCAGCGCTTCCCACTCGCCGTCGCCCACGCGCACCCGCATCGGCACACCGTCGGCTGCCAGTCGTGCGTGCAGCCACAGCCAGCCGTCGGCTTCACTGCGCCGATCGATCACTACATCCTGCACGCCGCGTCCCGCATCGACCTGCACATCCAGCGGCGATGCCAGCAACGCGTGCGCCGCCGCATCGACATCCTTGCCCAGCGCGACGAAGCGACCGCCATGCGCCTCACTCCAACCCCGCAGTCGCACGGCATCGGTGCGCGCACCGGCACTGCTGACCGCAAACAGACGCTGATCGGGTGCCATCGCCGGCAGCTGTTCCGGGCCATAGGTCAGCAGGCCATCGCTGACCAGCAGGTATTCCTTCACGCCCGGCTGCGACTGCCACTGCGCCAGCGCGCTGGCACCGTCCGGGCGTACGGCCAGCAGTGCTGCGCGCAATTCATTCCAGTTGCCGGCGCGGATACGGAATCGACGCACCGGCTCGGCGCGATCGCGCAGCACGGTCAAGGCCACGGTGCCGTCACCCATCGCAGCGAAGTAGCGATCCAGCAGCGCGAACTCGCGCGCGCGATCGCGCTGACCCGCCGAACCGGAGCCGTCCCACAGCAGGCCGATCTCGCTGGGCAATGCGCGGGGCGTGCTGCTGGCCGCCACCGGCAGCTGCGCCAGCAGGTAATGGTCATCCTGCCAGGGCGCCACCTGCACCTGTGCCTGGCGGGCTTCCGGCAGGCTCCACTGCAGCTGCTTCGGCAGCTGAACGCCCCTGCCCTGCCACTGCAGTTGGCCCGCGCTGATGCGGAAGGGCGCCGTACCTGCAGTAGTCGCGCCGGGTGCCTGCAACTTAAGTTGAACCGAGGCTGCACCGGCGGCAAACTGCAGCGGCAGCGTCCACTGCCAGCCTTGGCCGGCGAAGGCCAACGGCTCGCGAATCACCAGCTGCACGCGCCGGCTGCCGCCGGCCGGCAGCGGATAGATGCGCAGGCGGAACTGGTTGCCGGCGGTCTGTTCCAGCAGGCCCGGGTCAACGCCGCGGCGGGCGATCTCCTCGAACACCTGTCGGCCACGGTCCTTCGGCACCGGCACCGCGTCACGCATCTCGCCGTTGATATCCAGCGCGAAGCCGCTGATCTGCTGACCGTCGGCCAGCGGGAACTGCAGCTCGCCCTCCAGCACGCGCCGGTTCGGATTATGGAATTCCAGCGTGATCCGGGTCTGGGCGATGCCGGCCTGCACTTCGCCTTCGATGCGGGCGTGTCGTAATTGAACCGGCTGCTCAGCCGCCGGCGCGATCAGCAGCGGCGTGGCGGCCTGCGGCCGGGAGATCGGCGGCGACTGTGCGCCAGCGGGCCAGGCCGCAAGGGCCAGCAACAACACGGTGCAGCAACGGGCGAAGACCATGACCGGGCTCCAGTGGGATCGTGGACCTTTGAACGCACCAGCAACCGTAATGGGGTTGGCGCCTGTGCTCGCATCGACACACGCCCCTCCAACCAGCACCATGGAAGTCCTCGCCACACAGGGATGCACCATGCGCCCGTTGATTGCCTTGATCCTGCTGGTCCTGGCCGGCGCCGCCGCCGCTGGCAGCGTGAAAGGGGTGCGCTTCGCCCACTACGACTGGATGCTGGCCTGCGACAACACCCGTACCTGCCGCGCCGCCGGCTACCAGGACGATGTCGGCGGCAACTTGCCGGTGTCGGTGCTGCTGACTCGCAAGGGCGGACCCGGCCAGCCGGTCAGCGCCGAACTGATGCTGGGCCAGTACAACGAGGTCAAGCTGCCGACACAGCTGTCGCTGCAGATCAACGGCAAGGATCTGGGCGCGCTGTCGTTGACCGCAGACACGGCGACACTGTCTACAGCGCAGACCAAGGCACTCCTGGCCTCGCTGGTGCGCAGCAGCCGCATCGTGGCGGTCGGCAACGATGGCCAGCGCTGGACGCTGTCCGATCGTGGCGCCTCGGCGGTGCTTCTGAAGATGGACGAATTTCAGGGCCGGCTGGAGACTCCCGGCGCGCTGATGCGCAAGGGGTCGCGCGCCGAAGCCTCAGTTCCTCCCGCACTTCCGGTGCCTACGCTGGTTCTGGCGCCATTGGTGGCGGCACGAGCCACCGATGCCCCACTGGAACACTCACCCGCACTGCGCGCGGCGCTGGCCGCGGCCAACCCGGGCGGCGACTGCGTCGCACTGACACCCGAAGGCCTGCCGATGGTGGACGGCCCGCAGGAGCTGCGCGTGTCCCGGCTGGGGAGGACTTCCCTACTGGTGTCTACGCTCTGCTGGCGTGGCGCCTACAACGAAGGCATCGGCTACTGGGTGGTGAACGATGCACCGCCCTTCAAGGCCACGCTGGTGACCGCATCGGGCGGCGATGACGATGGTCGGGTAATCAGTTCGGCGCACAAAGGCCGCGGCTTAGGCGATTGCTGGTCCACCGCGAGTTGGGGCTGGGACGGGCGCCGCTTTGTGCAGACCGATGAATCCACCTCCGGCCTGTGCCGGCTGGTCGCGGCTGGGGGTGCATGGCACATGCCGACGCTGGTGACCGAGGTGACGCCCTGAGCTTGGCCAGTTGATTGGATCCACGCATAGCGCGCCGCCCACGGCCCCCGCTCGCGAAACGGCGCTCAAACCGGCAGGCAGTGCTCCACGATCAGCTGGATGGCGCTGCCGCCACGGTAGTCATCACAGGCCAGCCGGTAGGCTAGGTGGACGTGACGTGATGGCGCGTTGCCGTGCCAGCCGCCGAAATGGATGGCGTTGATCGTGCCAGGCACGCCCGGCAGGCGCAGTTCCAGCTTCAGATGGCGCTCCTTCAGCACGCGCCAGTTGGCCACTTCGAAGTGGCCGTCGAACAGGGGTTCGGGGAAGCCCTGGCCCCATGGGCCGGCCAACCGCAGCGCATCGGCGTGGCGATGATCGAGCTCGTCCGCGGCCAGTTGGCCGTCGCTGAGCACCTGCTGCTGCAGTGCCGCCGGGTCGACCATTTCCAGCACCACGGCGACGAAGGCGGCCTTGAAGTCATCAACGTGGTCAAGCCGCAGGCTGAGGCCGGCCGCCATGGCGTGACCGCCGAAGCGGTCGATCAGGCCCGGATGGCGCGCATCGACCAGCGCCAGCGCGTCACGGATGTGCAGCCCGGGAATCGAGCGCGCAGAGCCACGCAGCGTGTCGGCGCCCGGTTCGGCCGGAGCGAAGGCGATCACCGGACGATGCAGGCGATCCTTCATCTTCGAAGCGACCAGGCCGACCACTCCGGGATGCCAGTCGGCATCAAACAGGCAGGCGGCCACCGGCCGTTGCCCGGCCATGTCCAGCACCACGCGGGTCAGGGCCTGCTCGGCATCGTCGGTCATCGACTGCTGCACGGCGCGGCGTTCCGCGTTGATCTGCTCCAGCGTCTGCGCGATCTCGCGCGCCTGGCGCGGATCTTCGGTGAGCAGCAGCGCGATGCCCAGCGCCATGTCTTCCAGCCGGCCCGCCGCGTTCAGGCGCGGGCCGAGTGCGAAGCCGATGTCGGTGGCGGTCAGTCGCGCGGCATCCCGGCCACTGGCTTCGATCAGTGCACGCAGGCCCACACAGCCCTGCCCTGCGCGCAGACGGCGCAGGCCTGCGCTGACCAGCGCACGGTTGTTCGGGTCCAGCGCTACCAGGTCCGCAACGGTGCCCACCGCCACCAGATCCAGCAGCGTGGTCAGGTCCGGCCCCTTGCCATCTGCGAAGACGCCGGCCTCGCGCATATGCCGGCGCAGCGCCATCAGCACATAGAAGATCACACCAACACCGGCCAGCGATTTGCTGGGGAAGGCATCGCCATCCAGGTTGGGATCGACGATCACGTCGGCCGGCGGCAGCTGCGGCCCCGGCAGATGGTGGTCGGTGACCAGCACCTGCCAGCCGCGCGCCTTGGCCGCGGTGACACCGGCATGGCAGGCAATACCGTGGTCGACCGTGACCAGCAGGTCCGGCTGCAGCGCGGCCAACTCTTCCACCAGCGACGGTGACAGGCCATAGCCATGCACCATGCGGTTCGGCACCGCGTGGAAGACGTGTTGCGCACCGAGCATGCGCAGACCGCGCACGCCGACTGCACAGGCGGTGGCGCCATCGCAATCGAAATCGCCGACCACCAGGATGCGCTTGTCGTTGGCGATGGCCTCGATCAGCAGACCCACCGCATCATCGATGCCGGTCAGCAGCTCAGGCGCGTGCAGATTGCCCAGCTTCGGCTGCGCCAACTCCGGTGTACCTGCGCCACGGCTGGCATAGAGACGCGCCAGCAGCGGCAGCGTGCCCTCCGGCCAACTGCCGGGTACGACCGCATCGCGGCGGCGGATCATCGGCGTATCAGAGGCGGGCTGCGCAGCATCGGCGGCAAGGGACATCGGCATCGCCGGTTACGAAAGACCCGCACATCATAACGTGCACCGCTCCCCCGGTCGGCTGCCGCTGCTGACGAGGCAACTTGGCTCTTCGGACAGCAGCATTTGGATTTCACGACCGTATCTTCCATGCTTGCCTGCCCTGGAACGGACTTCCATCCATGACCCGCACCCTGCTGACCGCGCTGATGGCACTCACCGTGGCCCCGGCCGCCCACTCCGCGACGCCTGAGCCCAGGCCCGGGGTCGAATTCGAACACAACGACTGGTCGCTGGCCTGTGACAACACCCGCACCTGCCGCGCCGCCGGCTACAGTCCGGAAGAACCCGGCAACCTGCTCAGCCTGATGCTTGAGCGCGCCGGCGGCCCGGGTGCGAAGGTGATCGCGCGGCTGCGCAATGGCGAGGATGGCGAAAGCCCGACGCCGACCGGGGCACTGCGCCTGCGCCTGAACGGCAAGGACCTGGGCCCGGTGCGCGACACCGGCGACGGGGACAAAGTGTTGTTGCAGCAGGCACAGACCGATGCACTGGTCGCCGCACTGCCGCGCCAGGCACGCATCGAGATCATCGACGGCAAGGGCAAGGCCTGGCCGATCTCCGACCGCGGTGCAGCGGCCGTACTGCTGAAGATGGACGAGGCACAGGGCCGGCTGGGCACCCCCGGTGCGCTGGTGCGGCGTGGCGACAAGCCCGAAGCAGGCGTGCCTGCGGCGTTGCCGGTGCCAGTGATCGTGCGCGGCACGCTGGTGGCACCGCGCGCCTCGGACGCGGCACTGGCGAAAGCACCGGGCCTGCGCAAGGCACTGATCGCCAGCCTGCCCAAGCCGGATGAGTGCGGCCGCCTGAGCGAGGGCGGGACAGATGAAATCGAGATCCAGCGACTGGACGCCCAACATGTGCTGGCAAGCACCAGCTGCTTCGTGGGGCCCTACAACATGAGCAACGGCTACTGGGTGGTGCGTGACAAATCACCATACCAGGCGACCTTTGTCACCGACCTCGCAGAAGATTTTGAGCGCGACGATGCTACATTGCGAGGCCGTTTCCGAGGCCGCGGCGTTGGCGATTGCATCTCTGCCAAAGACTGGGTGTGGGACGGCGAGCGCTTCGTCAAGAGCAGCGATTTCACGACGGGCCAGTGTCGCAATATGCTCGGCGGGCACTGGACGCTGCCGACGGTGGTCAGCGAGGTCCGTTGAGGCGCCGCTACCTGCGGTAGTGCCGACCGCTAGCCGGCAACCCCGACAAACCCTGGGGGGTCAGAGCCGTTTTCCGATGGAGAACGGATCCGACCCCGGTCAGTCGTGCAGCTGGCGCGGCTTCTTCCAGAACTGCCAGCGCTGGCCACGGTCCAGCTGGAATTGCAGGCCGTCCTCGAAGTCCAGTACCAGCCGCTGCAGTTCGCCACGCTTGAGCGCGGCCAGCAGCGGCCGGATCGCATCATTGCCGAGCTGCTGCAAAGAGCGCAGCTGGCGCAGGTCGACCAGCGCATCCACCGCCTGCTCGCCATCCACGGCCACACCAGCCGCCAGGGCCAGGCCCTGCAGCAGCGCGTCCCGGCTGCGCACCTGCGCGTGCGGCGTGCTGACCGACACCGGCATCACGCCACCGCCCCAGAACCACAGCGAATTGATCGGCTGTTGTCCCTGTGCGGCACGCTGCTGGTTCCAGGAATGGTTGTGCAGCAGCACCTGCGCCTCGGTCATCAGCGCCCGCCAGCGACGACCGCCCTCGCCTTCGGGCAGATGCGAGAACAGGTCATCGCCGAGGACCTCGTCGGGGCTGTCGAAGTCCGGCAGCTCGCTGTCGATCGGCAGCCGCAGGTACCAGCGCGAGGGATCGGGTGCGTCGAGCACGAAGCCGGCATCGGCGAACAATGGCTGCAGCACCGGCAGCAACGCGAGGCTGTCGGCCAGCGTCGGCCGCAGTGTTTCGCCATAGGCCATCATCCGCGCGCCGTGCATGTCCGGCACCATGCAGGCCGGATCGGCACGCAGCCAGCTGGCGCCGGCGGCATCGCCGACGTCGCGCTGGCGGGTCAACGCGGCCACCGGCCAGTGCGGCGCGGCAACCGAGAAATGGCGTGTCAGCTGCGCGCGCTCGCCCGGCACGACCTGCACCGTCGTGGCACGGCCGAGCGCGCGTGCCACATCGTCCGGCAGCGCAGCCGCGACAAAGCGGCTGCGTGCAGGCAACAGCAGGGTCGCCGTCGCCACGCGGTCAGTCCACGTAGCTGACGCTGACGATCTCGTACTCGCGCTGGCCGGCCGGGGCGTCGATCACGATCGAATCGCCTTCCAGCTTGCCGATCATCGCCCGCGCCACCGGCGAGGAAATCGCGATCAGGCCCAGCTTGATGTCCGCTTCCAGGTCACCGACGATCTGGTACTTCTTCTCTTCGTCGGTTTCCACGTCGGCCAGCGTCACGCTGGCGCCGAACACCACCTTGGAGCCGGCATTGAGCTTGCTCACGTCGATGATCTCGGCGTGCGACAGCTCGCCCTCCAGCTGCTTGATGCGGCCTTCGATGAAGCCCTGTTCCTCGCGCGCGGCGTGGTACTCGGCATTCTCCTTCAGGTCACCGTGCTCACGCGCTTCGGCGATGGCGGCGATGACCTTCGGGCGCTTGACCGACTTCAGGTGATCCAGTTCGTCGCGCAGCTTCTGCGCGCCCTTCATGGTGATGGGGGCTCTCATGCATTCAACTCCTTGTGCAGCTCCTGCAGCGACCAGACGGGGCCGGTGCCGCGGAATTCCAGTGAATCCACCAGCGCCTTGGCGCCGGCAATGGTGGTCGAGTAGGTGACGCGATGCTGCAGCGCCTCGCGGCGGATCGAGAACGAGTCGTTGATCGCCGAACGACCTTCGGTCGTGTTGACGATGTAGACGATCTCGCCGTTCTTGATCGAGTCGACGATGTGCGGACGGCCTTCGACCACCTTGTTGATGATCTCGCAGTCCATGCCGTGCTGCTGCAGCCACGCGGCGGTGCCACGGGTGGCGACCAGGCTGTAGCCACGCGCCAGCAGCGCCTTGGCCACCGGCAGCACGCGCTTCTTGTCCGGGTCGCGGACCGAGACGAAGGCCTTGCCGACCGGCGGTGCCTTGATGCCACCGGCTTCCTGCGCACGCGCAAAGGCGGCGTTGAAGGTGCGGCCGACGCCCATCACCTCGCCGGTGGAGCGCATCTCCGGCCCGAGGATCGGATCGACGCCCTGGAACTTGGCGAACGGGAAGATCGCTTCCTTCACCGAGTAGTAGTCCGGCACGATTTCCTTGGTCGCGCCCTGCTCGGCCAGGCTCTTGCCAGCCATGCAACGGGCGGCGATCTTCGCCAGCGCCATGCCGGTGGCCTTGGACACGAACGGCACGGTGCGCGAGGCACGCGGGTTCACTTCCAGCAGGTAGATGGTGTCGGCACCCTCGTCGCTGGTCTGGATCGCGAACTGGGTGTTCATCAGGCCGACCACGTTCAGGGCCTTGGCCAGCTCCACCACCTGGCGGCGCAGTTCGGCCTGGGTTTCAGCCGACAGCGAGTACGGCGGCAGCGAGCACGAGGAATCGCCCGAGTGCACGCCAGCTTCTTCGATGTGCTCCATCACGCCACCGATCAGGACGTTGCCATCCTTGTCGGCGATGATGTCGACGTCGCACTCGACAGCATTGTCGAGGAAGCGGTCCAGCAGCACCGGCGAATCGTTGGACACCTTCACAGCGTCGCGCACGTAACGGGCCAGGTCGGCTTCGCCGTAGACGATTTCCATGGCACGGCCGCCCAGCACGTAGCTCGGGCGCACCACCAGCGGGTAGCCAATCTCGCGGGCCAGCAGCAGGGCTTCCTGGTCGTTGCGGGCGATGCGGTTCGGCGGCTGCTTCAGGCCCAGCTTGTCCACCAGCTGCTGGAAGCGCTCGCGGTCTTCGGCCAGGTCGATCGAGTCCGGGCTGGTGCCGATCACCGGCACGCCATTGGCCTCCAGCGCGCGCGCCAGCTTCAGCGGGGTCTGGCCGCCGTACTGCACGATCACGCCCTTCGGCTGCTCCAGTTCGACGATTTCCAGCACGTCTTCCAGGGTCAGCGGCTCGAAGTACAGGCGGTCGGAGGTGTCGTAGTCGGTCGACACGGTTTCCGGGTTGCAGTTGACCATGATGGTTTCATAGCCATCCTCGCGCAGCGCCAGCGCCGCGTGCACGCAGCAGTAGTCGAACTCGATGCCCTGCCCGATGCGGTTCGGGCCACCGCCCAGGATCATGATCTTGTCGCGGTTGCTCGGCGCGGCCTCGCACTCGTCCTCGTAGGTCGAGTACAGGTAGGCGGTACCGGTGGAGAATTCACCGGCACAGGAGTCCACGCGCTTGTAGACCGGGCGCACCTTGTGCGCACGACGCAGCGCGCGGATGGCGGCTTCGTTGGTGCCGGTCAGCTGCGCCAGGCGCGCGTCGGAGAAGCCAGCGCGCTTCAGCTTGCGCAGGCGTGCGGCATCCAGCGCATCGATGCCACCGGCGGCGACTTCGCCTTCCGCCGCGATGATTTCCTCGATCTGGTCCAGGAACCAGTGATCGATGAATGACAGTGCGTAGATCTCTTCCACGCTCATGCCGGCGCGGAACGCATCGGCCACATAGAACAGGCGCTCCGGGCCCGGCGCCTTCAGCTCGCGACGCAGGGTCTGCAGGTCGTCTTCGTTGCCCAGGTCCAGACCGGTCGGGTCGAAGCCGACCTTGCCGGTTTCCAGGCCACGCAGGGCCTTCTGCACCGACTCCTGGAAGGTGCGGCCCATCGCCATCACCTCGCCCACCGACTTCATCTGGGTGGTCAGGCGGGCATCGGCGGCCGGGAACTTCTCGAAGGCGAAGCGCGGGATCTTGGTGACGACGTAGTCGATGGACGGCTCGAACGAGGCCGGGGTCAGGCCGCCGGTGATTTCGTTCTTCAGTTCGTCCAGGGTGTAGCCCACGGCCAGCTTGGCGGCGACCTTGGCGATCGGGAAGCCGGTGGCCTTGGAAGCCAGCGCCGAGGAACGCGACACGCGCGGGTTCATCTCGATGACGACCACGCGGCCGGTCTTCGGGTTGATGCCGAACTGCACGTTCGAGCCACCGGTATCGACGCCGATCTTGCGCAGCACGGCGATGGAGGCATCGCGCAGGCGCTGGTATTCCTTGTCGGTCAGGGTCTGGGCCGGGGCCACGGTGATCGAGTCACCGGTGTGCACGCCCATCGGGTCCAGGTTTTCGATCGAGCAGACGATGATGCAGTTGTCCGCGGTATCGCGGACCACTTCCATCTCGAATTCCTTCCAGCCCAGCACCGACTCTTCCACCAGCACTTCGGTGGTCGGCGACAGTTCCAGGCCGCGGCTGACGATCTCGACCAGCTCTTCGCGGTTGTAGGCAATGCCGCCACCGCTGCCGCCCAGGGTGAAGCTGGGGCGGATGATGGTCGGATAGCCGACGCGGGTCTGGATTTCCAGCGCTTCGTCCAGGGTGTGGGCGACGGCGGCAGTCGGGCACTCCAGGCCGATCTCACCCATGGCCACGCGGAACAGCTCGCGGTCTTCGGCCATGCGGATCGCTTCGCGCTTGGCGCCGATCAGTTCGACGTTGTACTTCTCCAGCACGCCGTGGTCGGCCAGGTCCAGCGCGCAGTTCAGCGCGGTCTGGCCACCCATGGTCGGCAGCAGCGCATCGGGCTTTTCCTTGGCGATGATCTTCTCGACCGTCTGCCAGTTGATCGGCTCGATGTAGACGGCGTCGGCCATCTCCGGGTCGGTCATGATCGTGGCCGGGTTGCTGTTGACCAGCACCACGCGGTAACCCTCGTCACGCAGGGCCTTGCAGGCCTGGGCACCGGAGTAGTCGAACTCGCAGGCCTGGCCGATGACGATCGGGCCAGCACCGATGATGAGGATGGTCTTGAGGTCAGTGCGCTTGGGCATTTTCTTCTCTAAGTCAGTACAGCGTGACAAGGGGGGTGATCGCACGCTGTCGATCAGGAATCTTGATCCGCAGCGCCGCGCCGGGGGCAGCAGCGATGCGGGGTTTACGGTCCATCGCGACGCCACCGGCAGGCCGGCGGCGTACTGATCACGCCTTGGCCTGCTCCATCAGCACCACGAAGCGGTCGAACAGCGGGCCGACGTCGTGCGGGCCTGGCGACGCTTCCGGATGGCCCTGGAACGAGAACGCCGGCACGTCGGTGCGGGCCACGCCCTGGTTGGTGCCGTCGAACAGCGAACGGTGGGTCACGCGCAGGGTCGGCGGCAGGGTTGCTTCATCGATCGCGAAACCGTGGTTCTGCGAGGTGATCATCACCCGGCCGCTGTCCAGGTCCTGCACCGGATGGTTGGCACCGTGGTGGCCGTGGCCCATCTTCATGGTCTGCGCGCCCGAGGCCAGGCCGAGCAGCTGGTGGCCCAGGCAGATGCCGAAGGTCGGGATCTTCACATCGATGAAGGTCTTGATCGCCTCGATGGCGTAGTCGCACGGTTCCGGGTCACCCGGGCCGTTGGACAGGAACACGCCGTCCGGCTTCAGTGCCAGCACCTCGGCGGCCGGGGTCTGCGCCGGCACCACGGTCACTTCGCAGCCGCGCTCGGCCAGCATGCGCAGGATGTTGGTCTTCACGCCGAAGTCGTAGGCCACGACCTTGTACTTGGCCGGCACGCTGACGAAGGCGTTGGCATCCAGGTCCAGCTGGCCCTCGGTCCAGGTGTAGGTCTTCTCGGTAGTGACGACCTTGGCCAGATCCATGCCCTTCAGCCCCGGGAACTTGCGGGCGGCTTCCAGTGCCTTTTCCACGTCGATGTCGCCGGCCATCAGCGCACCGTTCTGCGCACCCTTCTCGCGCAGGATGCGGGTCAGCTTGCGGGTGTCGATGCCGGCGATGGCGACCACGCCACGCTGGATCAGCCAGTCCTGCAGCGACACCTGGCTGCGCCAGTTGCTGGGGCGGCGCGGAACGTCGCGCACGATCAGGCCGGCCGACCACACCTTGGACGCTTCGTCGTCCTGGTCGGTCATGCCGGTGTTGCCGATATGCGGATAGGTCAGCGTGACCATCTGCCGGGCGTAGGACGGGTCGGTCAACACTTCCTGATAGCCGGTCATGGCGGTGTTGAACACCACTTCACCGACGGACAGGCCGGGCGCGCCTACGGATTCGCCCTCGAATACGGTGCCGTCTTCGAGGACGAGGATTGCGGCTTGGGTCACGGGAATCTCACTTTGGCTACCGAGGGGGCTGCCGAAGTCACGCCTGCGCTTCACGGAAATCCGGTTGCAAAAAAGCGCGGACGTACGGTCTGGGACCGGTCCGGCTTTCGTGATTCGGCGAGTGCGAATTGTAGCGCTGCCGGGGCGCTCACGCCAGCGGTTATCGCGCTTCATGAACAGGCAATTGCGCATTCATTTCAATCCGGCCGGGTATGCGGCACCCGCTACCCGGTAGTGCCGGCCAGCGGCCGGCATTACCGCCTTACGCCAGCAGGTCCCGCACGCGGTAGCTGCCCGGGGCCCGGCCCTGCAGCTGGCGGGCGGCAAACAGGGCGCCGCGGGCGAAGATGTCGCGATTGGTGGCCCGGTGTACCAGCTCGATGCGCTCGCCCAGCCCGGTGAACTGCACCAGATGCTCGCCCACGATGTCGCCGGCGCGCAGGCTGGCGTAGTGCGGCTCCGCCCCGCCCCGCTGCGCGGCCGCGCCCAGGGTCAATGCAGTGCCCGATGGCGCGTCCTTCTTCTGGGTGTGGTGCGATTCGACGATGTCGCAGTCCCAGCCGGCCAGCGCCTGCGCCGCGCGCTCCACCAGTTCGTCCAGTACCGCCACGCCCAGGCTGAAGTTCGAGGCCCATACCAGCGGGATCTTCGCCGCCGCGGCGTCCAGCGCCTGGCGCTGTGTGCTGGAGATACCGGTGGTACCCGACACCAGCCCGGCCCCGCGATCCACGCACAGCGCCAGCAGCGGGTCGAAGCCCTCCGGCAGGCTGAAGTCAATGGCCACGTCGAACACCGGCGCACCGGGCAGTTCGCTGGCCGCGAAGAACGGCACACCGTCAACTACGCGCTGGGCCGGCGCGCGACCGGTCACGGCGGCCACGATCTGCAGGGTTTCGGAATGTTCGGCGGCCAGCCGCAGCAGGGCTTGGCCCATGCGCCCGGAGGCACCGTGAATGAGCAATCGCAGGGGAGTCTGGTTCATGCCTGCAGGCTAGCGGCAGCACGCCCGCTCCGGCAAGCGCCATCGCTGCGATGCTGCATGCCCCTGCGGTGACGGGTTTGCCACTGGACGCGGCAACGCTCCCCTTCAAGTCTGTGGCCCTTCCCTCAGCCCGGGCAAAACCCATGAAATCCTCGACCGTCTTCAGCAAGTGCGCCAGGAAGACCGGTTATGCCGGGACGTCGACCACGCGCTACCGCTTGCTGGATGCCGCCCTGCTTGTCGTTAATCACCAGCGCGCCAGCGAAAGCCGGGGCTTCTATGTGAATGCTGGACTCTACTTTCCAGAGCTGCTCGCGTATCCCCTCGCGCCTGACGATCTTGAAACGGCTTTCCGGTACCGCTCCAGCATTCCCACGCCCCATGTCGACTGGCGGATCGAAGAAACGCCGGGCCTGCGCCGGACCTTCATCCAGCAGGACCTTGAAGATCTGCTGGAGGCCGGCAACCGCGACGCGTTGAAGGCCCTGCTGCTCGATGCCCTGGCCGACGTGGCGGGTTTCGCAGCAGCCCATGGAAACCGCGAATCGGTGCGGCGATTGAATCAGGACGGGAACTTCCGCGCGATCATCCGCAGAGAGGTCTGAACCCTGGAAAGCGTGCGGGTCGAAAGTTCGCACCCTCCGGACAGCCGCGGTCGAGCATGGCTGGACGCTACTTCTTGGTCGGCCCGCAGCTGTCGCACCCCCCACAGGCACCGCCACCACCGCTGGCCGGCGGCGCGATCTTCCGCCCCAGCGCCTGCAGCCAGGCCGCGCGACCCGGCTTCAGCAGGGCCAGCGCCAAGGCCCCGCGCAGCGTGCGCACGGTACCCGGGAACTGCTTCTTCAGCACCACCCAGGCACTGACCAGCACGGCCACCGCGATGATCAGGTACTGGATCAGCAGCCCGGTATCCATCAGCCGCCTCCCAGCGCCTTGGTCACCTGATAGGTGATCAGCGCGGCCACGTAAGCCGCGGCAAACAGGTAGAACGCGGCAAAGCCCATCTGCTTCCACGAGTTGGTCTCGCGCTTGATGGTAGCCAGCGTCGAGATGCACATCGGGGCGTAGATGTACCAGACCAGCAGCGACAGGGCCGTGGCCAGCGACCAGCCATCGCTGATCAACGGGGTCAGCGCCTGGCTGGCGGCATCGTCATCGGCGGCCGACAGCGCATACACGGTGGCCAGCGAAGACACCGCCACCTCACGCGCAGCCAGGCCCGGAATCAGCGCGATGCAGATCTGCCAGTTGAAGCCCAGCGGTGCGAAGAACACCGCCATCGCATGGCCGATCCGGCCGGCGTAGCTGTAGTCGATGGCCGGCATCGTGGCATCGGCCGGGGCCGCCGGGAACGACAGCAACACCCACAGCAGGATGGTCAGCGCCAGGATGATGCCGCCGACGCGCTTTAGGAAGATCATGCCGCGCTCATACAGACCGACCGCCAGGTCACGCACATGTGGCAGGCGGTACGACGGCAGCTCCAGCATCAGCGGATGCTCGCTCTTGTCGCGGCGCCACTTCTTCATGATCCAGGACATCGCCAGCGCACTGAGGATGCCGGCGGCGTACAGGCCGAACAGGACCAGGCCCTGCTGGTTGAACACCCCCCACACCGTCTTCTGCGGAATGAACGCACCGATCAGCAGGGCGTACACCGGCAGGCGCGCCGAGCAGGTCATCAGCGGTGCGACCAGGATGGTGGCCAGGCGGTCACGCGGGTCCTGGATGCTGCGCGTGGACATGATGCCCGGCACCGCGCAGGCGAAGCTGGACAGCAGCGGGATGAACGAGCGGCCGGACAGGCCGGCGGCGGCCATCATGCGGTCGAGCAGGAACGCCGCACGTGGCAGGTAGCCGGATTCCTCCAGCACCAGGATGAAGAAGAACAGGATCAGGATCTGCGGCAGGAACACCACCACGCCACCGACGCCGGCGATGATGCCGTCGGTCAGCAGGCTGGCCAGCGGACCCTCCGGCAACACGCTGCCAACGAGAGCACCGAGCCAGGCGAAGCCAGCCTCGATGCCATCCATCAACGGCGTCGCCCAGGCGTACACCGCCTGGAAGATCAGGAACATCACCACTGCAAGGCTGATCAGCCCGAACACCGGGTGCAGCAGCCAGCGGTCCAGCGCGTCGTCGATCTTCGCGGTCCGCGCCGGCATCCGCACGGCGACCGACAGGATCTCGCGCACCTTGGCGTGGTAGTCGATGCCACCTTCCGGGCCCGGCACCGGTGCATCCAGGTGCGGCACCATCGCATCGAGGCGTTCGACCAGGGCCTTGGCACCCTGCTTGCGCACCGCTACGGTCTCCACCACCGGTACGCCCAGCTCGCGCTCCAGCGCGGCCACGTCCACCTGGATGCCACGGCGCTGGGCCGCATCGACCATGTTCAGGGCGACCACCATCGGCTTGCCCAGCTCACGCAGCTCCAGCGCGAAGCGCAGGTGCAGGCGCAGGTTGGTGGCGTCGATCACGCACAGCAGCACGTCCGGCGCAGCTTCGCCCGGGTAGAAGCCCCGGCACAGGTCACGGGTGATCGCCTCATCCAGGCTGGCCGGATGCAGGCTGTAGGCACCCGGCAGGTCGAGCACGGCGAATTCGCGGCCGGACGGCGCGCGCAGGCGACCTTCCTTGCGCTCTACGGTGACGCCGGTGTAGTTGGCGACCTTCTGCCGGCTGCCGGTCAGCTGGTTGAACAGCGCGGTCTTGCCGCTGTTGGGGTTCCCGACCAGCGCGATGCGCAGCGGTGAGGCGGAGACAGTGGCGGTCATGCACGTCGTTCCTGGCTGGCAGCGTCGACCACGACGCGCTTGGCTTCACTGATCCGCAGCGCGAACCGGGTGAACCCGACCTGCACCAGCAGCGGCTCGCCCCCCACCGGGCCCTTGGCCACCAAGCGTACTTCCTCGCCATTCACGAAACCCAGCTCGCGCAGGCGACGGGCAATGGCATCGTTGGCATGCAGGTCCTGCACGGACTCGACCACGGCCGAGGTGTGCAGCGGCAGTTCGGACAGCGTCATCTAGCGTGTTCTCTGCTGGATGTAAATGGTTCTCGATTCTAACATTCCCGCGTCGCGTCATGGCCCATGACCAATGGCCCGCTATGATCCATACAGGTATGGAGTGACCCTGGAATCCCATGAACGATGCTTTGCAGATCGAGCGCCGTGGCGCTGTCCTCACCCTCTGGCTGAACCGGCCGGAGCTGCACAACGCCTTTGACGCCAGCCTGATCGCCCGGCTGACTGCCGCTCTGGAAGCCGCCGCCGGCGATGATTCGGTCCGGGCCGTGGTGGTCGCCGGTCACGGCACTTCCTTCTCGGCCGGTGCCGACATGCAGTGGATGCGCGGCATGGCCGCCGCCAGCGAGGCCGACAACCGCGAGGACTCGCTGGCCCTGGCGCGGCTGATGCGCACCCTGGACGAGCTGCCCAAGCCGACCCTGGCCCGGGTCCACGGCGCCGCCTTCGGTGGCGGCGTCGGCCTGGTTGCCTGCTGCGACATTGCCATCGCCAGCACCGCGGCCCGCTTCGGCCTGACCGAAAGCCGCCTCGGCCTGCTGCCGGCGGTGATCTCGCCCTACGTGATCGAGGCCATCGGCCCGCGCCAGGCGCGGCGCTGGTTCGCCACCGGCGAGCACTTCGATGCCGACACCGCGCTGCGCATCGGCCTGGTCCACCAGCTGGTCGAGCCCGAACGCCTGGACGAAGCCCTGGAACGCCAGCTGGCCCTGCTCGACAAGGCCGGCCCGATCGCCTCGTCCACCGCCAAGCAGCTGGTGCGGCAGGTCCGCGACAGCCATGACCGCGACGCGCTGGATCGGGATAATGCCGCCCTGATCGCGCGCCTGCGGGTGTCCGCCGAGGGCCAGGAGGGCCTGGGCGCCTTCCTCGACAAGCGCGCCCCCCACTGGGTCACGGAAGCCTGAACATGCTCGATCATCTTGGTTTGACCAGCGCCGACCTGGCGCGCAGCACGACCTTCTTCCTGCAGGCACTGGCGCCGCTGCAGATCGGCGTCGTGATGGAAGTGAGCGCCGAAGAAACCGGTGACCACGACCACATCGGCTTCGGCAGCGATGGCAAGCCGTTCTTCTGGCTCGGCAATGGCGGCACCACCAGTCACGGCGTGCACGTGGCCTTTGCCTGCACCAGCCGCGCGCAGGTGGACGCCTTCCACGCCGCCGCCCTCGCCGCCGGTGGCCGCGACAACGGCGCCCCGGGCCTGCGCCCGTGGTACCACCCGGATTACTACGCCGCCTTCGTGCTCGACCCGGACGGCAACAACATCGAAGCGGTCTGCCACCGTCCGTCCGATGGGGCAGCCGCATGAGCGATTACGTCCGCATCGTCGAGGTCGGCCCGCGTGATGGGCTGCAGAACGAAAAGCAGTCGGTGTCCACCGCCGACAAGATCGAACTGATCAACCGCCTGTCGGCCACCGGCCTGCGCAGCATCGAGGCGACCAGTTTCGTCAGCCCGAAGTGGATCCCGCAACTGGCCGACGCCGCCGAGGTCTATGCCGGCATCCAGCGCCGGCCGGGCGTGCACTACCCGGTACTGGTGCCGAACGAACAGGGCTACGACCGCGCCCGTGCGGTGGGCGTGGAGGAAGTGGCGGTGTTCACCGCCGCCTCCGAGGCGTTCAACCGTACCAATA
Organism: Stenotrophomonas maltophilia complex sp. Om-AH-Sm3; assembly: GCF_059337855.1. NCBI lineage: Bacteria > Pseudomonadati > Pseudomonadota > Gammaproteobacteria > Lysobacterales > Lysobacteraceae > Stenotrophomonas > Stenotrophomonas maltophilia complex sp. Om-AH-Sm3. The sequence continues at coordinate 21,144 of NZ_JBYBLQ010000024.1, forward strand.
CCAATGCCGGCATCGACGAATCGCTGGCCCGGTTCGAGCCGATCCTGCGCCGCGCCGCCGCCGATGGCGTGCGCGTGCGCGGCTATGTCTCCACCGTACTCGGCTGCCCCTACCAGGGCGAGGTGCCACTGGCCGACGTGGTGCGGGTGGCGCGCGCCCTGCACCAGATGGGTTGTTACGAAATCTCACTGGGCGACACCATCGGCGTCGGCACCCCGCGCAAGGCACGGGCGATGCTGCAGGCGGTTGCCGCCGAGATTCCGATGACGGCACTGGCCGTGCACTTCCACGACACCTACGGCCAGGCCATCGCCAACATCGCCACCTGCCTGGAAGAAGGCGTGCGCGTGGTCGACAGCGCGGTCTCCGGCGCCGGTGGCTGCCCGTATGCCAAGGGCGCCAGCGGCAACGTCGCCAGCGAGGATGTGGTCTACCTGCTGCAGGGCCTGGGCCTGGACAGCGGCGTGGACCTGCCGGCACTGGCCGAGACCGGCCGCTGGCTGGCCGGCCTGCTCGGTCGCGCCACCGCCAGCCGCACCGGGCAGGCGCTGGCCGCCGCCGGCTGACCGCTGCACTGCGCCGCCCTGCACCGGCGGCGCAGTGCACAACAGCGGCGGTCACGGCTTCCGTTAGAATCGGCGGTTCTCGAACCTGCAGGACCGTTCAATGCAGCTGTCTTCCGTACGTGCCGTGATCACTGGCGGCGTCTCCGGCCTCGGCCTGGCCGTGGCCCAGCACCTCGTCGCCCAGGGCGGCAAGGTGGCCCTGTTCGACCTCAACGACGCCAAGGGCGCCGCCGCCGTTGCCGATCTGGGTGCCGACAAGGCCCGCTATTTCAACGTCAACGTCAGCGATGAAGCGGCCGTCTCGGCAGCCATCGACCAGGCCCACGATTTCCTCGGCGGCCTGAACGTAGCGATGAACTGCGCCGGCATCCTCGGCGCCGGCCGCGTGCTGGGCAAAGAAGGCCCGATGCCGCTGGCCGGCTTCCAGGGCACGGTGATGGTCAATCTGGTCGGCAGCTTCAATGTCGCCAAGGCCGCCGCCAACCGCATGCAGCACAACGAGGCCGGCATCGATGGCGAGCGCGGGGTGATCATCAACACCGCCAGCATCGCCGCCTATGAAGGCCAGATCGGCCAGGCCGCCTATGCCGCCAGCAAGGGCGGCGTGGTGTCGATGACGCTGCCGATGGCACGCGAACTGTCGCGCTTCGGCATCCGCGTCAACACCATCGCCCCAGGCGTGTTCTGGACGCCGATGGTGGACGGCATGCCCGAAGCCGTGCAGCAGTCGCTGGCCGCCTCGATTCCGTTCCCGTCGCGCCTGGGCAAGCCGGAAGACTTCGCCAGCCTGGTCGGCTTCATCCTCGGCAACACCTACCTCAACGGCGAGACCATCCGCCTGGACGGCGCTACCCGCCTCGCTCCGAAGTGATTCCCCCGGGCGCCGGGACGGCGCCCTCCCCCAACGACCTAGATCACCATGAAAGCCAACGACATCAAGAAGGGCAACGTCGTCGAGTACAACAACGGCGTGTACCAGATCCGCGACATCGAGCGCAGCTCGCCGCAGGGTCGCGGCGGCAACGTCCGCTTCCGCTTCATCATGTACAGCGTGCCGGGCGGCAACAAGCTCGACGCCAGCTTCGATGCCGACGACAACCTGGTCGAGGTCGAACTGCTGCGCCGCCAGTCCACCTATTCGTACAAGGACGGCGATGCCTTCGTGTTCCTGGATGACGAGGACTACACCCCGTACACCCTGGATGCGGACGTGATCGGCGATGACGCCGGTTACATCACCGACGGCCTGACCGGCATCTACGTGCAGGTGATCGACGAGCAGCCGGTGGCGATCCAGCTGCCGGCCTCCGTGGTGCTGGAAGTGATCGAGACGCCGCCGGAACTGAAGGGTGGCACCGCCACCAAGCGCCCGAAGCCGGCCAAGCTCAACACCGGCATCGAGATCATGGTGCCGGAGTACATCGTCAACGGCGAGCGCGTGCTGGTGAACACCGCCACCGGCGAATTCGCCGGCCGTGCCGACTAAGCGCCTCGCGCTGATCGGCTGCCTGTTCCTGCCTGCGGCGTGTTCGCCGCAGGCAGCGGACGGATCATCGGTGGCAGCGGTTACGGCTGTTTCGCACCGAAGTTGCCGCAGCCATGGTACTGGCGGGTACCGACAGTCAGCATCGCCTTGGCCTCGAACGCCTCGCCGCTCATGTCATCCTGGCAGGTGGTGCGCTGGAAGCTGAGCTTGACGTCGGTGCCGTCGGACGCCTTTCCGCTCCATCCATCAGCCCCCTGGGTGGGTTTGGCCACGTCGAAGCGGCGCTCGCCATAATCGACCTCCGCCTGCAGGCCCGGCGCATCGCCGTCGACGACTGCAAGCCAGCCGGGTTCATTGCCGGTGGCACGGAATGCCGCATTGCCGGCGCTGCCATCGCCTTCGGTAGCTTCCACCGCATGGCACTCGCGATCCGGTTCGCCCTTGAGGCTCAGCAGGCCATCATCGCTGCCCTTGGTCCAGAAGCTGTTGCCGAGACCATCGCTGTACTTGGCGCCGGATGCCGCGCGCTCGGAGGTCATGGCGAAGCTACGCTCGCCGATCACCACCGTGGCAGCATCCTCGCCATTGAAGGTCGCGCGCACGCTCAGATCACCACACCGGTAGGCGGTCTCGCTGCCACCTTCCGTGTTGGCGCTCGGCTTCGGCGTGGCAGGCGAGGCGTCATTGCTGCCCGCCGCGGGTGCCTGGGCCGGCTGGCACGCGGCCAAGACCAACCCCAGGGAGGCTGCCAACAGACTGGGAACTACACGCATGGCTCGACTCCTTGTCGACACTACAGGAATGCTCGACCCTACCACCTCGCGGTGAGCGGGGCCTGAAAGCGGCCTGACCGCGCTCATGCGGCCAGTACCGCCATCGACAACAGCTGCGCGCCGCTTTCGCCTGAACTGCAGGTCCACACCCGCAGCAGGCGCAGTTTCAGTTCACGCTCCCGGCCCTGCCGCCACACCGACATCCGCACGTCGCTGGACAGCAACGCCAGACGGCCACACAGCAGCGTTTCCACCGCGTGCAGCTGCAGGCTTCGTACCTGCAGGTCACCGGCCAACCAGTCACCCAGCCACGGCAGATCGAGCATGCGGCCACCGTGGCCGTCCATCAGGAACAGGGCCGGCGATACCAGCGCGTTCAACGCATCGTGATTGTTATCCAGCAGCGCTGCGCACAGGCGCTGCTCCAGCGCCATCAACTGCTGGTCATGCAGATCTTCAACGATGTTCCGTTCCATCCACGGTTCCTCCCGGCATCGGCCGGCGCCTGCGCAGGCGCTGCGCGATCCACTGCCGCGCGCCCTGCACCACTACATAGAAGACCGGCACGAAGAACACCGCCAGCACGGTCGCACTGACCATGCCGCCGAACACGCCGGTTCCAATTGCCTGCTGGGTTTCCTTCGACGCGCCCTGCGCCAGCATCAGTGGCACCACGCCCAGCGCGAACGCCAGCGAGGTCATCACGATCGGACGCAGGCGCAGCCGCGCCGCCTCCAGCGCTGCTTCAACCAGGCCGCGCCCCTGCTGCTGCAGCTGCCGCGCGAATTCGACGATGAGGATCGCGTTCTTCGCCGACAGCCCGATCACGGTGATCATGCCGACCTTGAAGAACACGTCGTTGGGCATGCCGCGCAACAACACCGCGGCGACCGCGCCAAGCAGGCCCAGGGGCACCACCAGCAGCACCGCCAACGGAATCGACCAGCTCTCGTACAGCGCGGCAAGCACCAGGAACACCACCAGCATCGACAACAGCAGCAGCCACGGCGCCTGCGCCCCCGACTCACGCTCCTGCAGCGACTGGCTGGTCCATTGCAGGGCGAAGCCGGACGGCAGCTTTTCGGCCAACCGCTCCATCTCCGCCATGGCCTGGCCGGTCGACACGCCAGAGGCCGGGGCGCCGGACAGGTTCAGCGCCGGGAAACCAAGATAGCGTTGCAGCTGCAACGGCGCCTCGGTCCAGTGCGGGGTGACCAGCTCGGACAACGCCACCATGCCGCCCTCGCTGTTGCGCACGTACAGCTTCAGCACGTCTTCCAGCTCCATCCGGTGCGGCGCATCGGCCTGCAGGATCACCTGCTGCAGCCGTCCCTTGTTGGGGAAGTCGTTGACGTACTGCGAGCCCATGGCCGCCGACAGCGTGCTGCTGATGTGCTCGAAGCCCACGCCCATCGCCTCGGCCTTGGCGCGGTCGATCTCCAGCCGCACGCTGGTGCCGGCTGGCAGGCCATCGGCATGCACCTCCGACAGCAACGGGCTGGCTTCGGCCAGCTTCAGCAGCTGCTGCAGGGCTGCGCGCAGTTCGGCCTGGCCCTGCCCGGTACGCGCCTGCAGGGCCAGCGAGAAGCCGGACGAACGTCCCAGGCTGTCGATCGCCGGCGGCATCACGCTCATCACCTCACCCTCGGCAACCGTGGCCATCGCCTGCTGTGCGGCCTCCACCTCACCGGCCGCGGTTGCGCCTGCGCGCTCACCCCAGTCCTTCAGCATGGTGTAGGTCAGCGCCGCACTCGGGCCGGAACCGGAAAAGCTGTAGCCGAGGATCGACTGGTTGGAGCCGATGCCCGGACGCGAGGCCACGTGCCGTTCGTAGGCTTCGACAACGGCCAGCGTACGCTCGGCCGTCGCCTCGGCCGGCAGCTGGATCGAGGTCATGAAATAGCCCTGGTCTTCTTCCGGCAGGAATGCACCCGGCAGCCAGTGCAGGCCCAGCAGCAACGCCGCCACCAGCGCGGCGAACACGCCCATCACCCGCCCGCTCCGCTGCAGCACCGACGCCACACCACGCTGGTAACGCCCGGTCATCCGCTCGAAGCCCCGGTTGAAAGCGCCGAACAGCCCGCCGCGACCGTGATGGCCGTGGGTGGCCTGGCGCAGCAGGGTCGCGCACAGCGCCGGCGTCAGGCTCAGGGCCAGCAGCGCAGAGAACAGGATCGACACCGCCATCGCCACGGTGAACTGGCGGTAGATCGCGCCCACCGAACCGCTGGCCAGCGCCATCGGGATGAACACCGCAGTCAGCACCAGGGTAATGCCGATCACTGCGCCGGTCAGTTCACGCATCGCCTTGATGGTGGCCTCGCGCGGCGGCAGGCCCTCCTCGGCCATGATCCGTTCCACGCCCTCGACCACCACGATCGCGTCGTCGACGATGATGCCGATGGCCAGCACCATGCCGAACATGGTCAGTACGTTGATCGAGAAGCCCAGCGCCAGCATCACCGCGAACGTACCCAGCAGCGCGATCGGTGCGACCAACGCCGGGATCAGCGTGTAACGCCAGTTCTGCAGGAACAGGTACATCACCGCGAACACCAGCAGCATCGCCTCCAGCAGGGTCTGCACCACCTTCTGGATCGAGATCTTCACGAACGGCGCGGTGTCGAACGGGATGCTCGCTTCCACCCCGCGCGGCAGCAGGGGCGCCAGCTCAGCCATGCGCTCACGCACCGCCGCAGCGGTACGCACCGCGTTCGCGCCCGGGCGCAGCTGAACGCCGGCGGCGGTGGCTGGATGGCCGTCCTCGCGGGTGCCCCAGGCATAGCTCTGCGCGCCCAGCTCGACGCGGGCGACATCACCCAGCACCACCCGTGAACCGTCGGCGCCGGCACGCAGTACGATCGCCGCGAACTGTTCCGGCGTGGACAACTGGCCGTCGGCACTGAGCGGCACGGTGATGCGCTGGCCTGGAACACCCGGCGAATCACCAATGCGTCCTGGCGAAATCTCCAGATTCTGCTGCTCGATCGCGGTTGCCACATCGCCCATGGTCAGGCCGTAGCCGGTCAACCGGGTCGGGTCAAGCCACACGCGCATCGCCTGCTCGGCACCGAACAACTGCACGCGGCCGACGCCATCGATACGGCGCAGCTCTTCGATGATGTTGCGCGCCATGAAATCGCCCAGCGCGGCCTCGCTGACGCTGGCATCGGGCGAACGCAGGCCGACCAGCATCAGGAAGCCGGAATCAGCGGCCTCCACGAACAGGCCGTTCTGGCGCACGCTGCGCGGCAGCCGTGGTTCGATCGCCTTGATCCGGTTCTGCACGTCCACCTGCGCCAGCTCCGGATTGGTGCCGGGCTTGAAGGTGGCAGTGATCGACGCTTCGCCGGACGTGTCCACCGACGACTCGAAGTACAGCAGGTGCTTGACGCTGGACAGCTCGCGCTCGATCAGGCCAACCACGGCATCATTCAGCGTCTGCGGGCTGGCACCCGGGTAGCTGGCATAGATGCTGACGCTGGGCGGGGCGACTGCTGGATAGCGCTCCACCGCCAGCCGCGGGATCGCCAGCACGCCGGCCAGGATGATGAAGATCGCCAGCACCCAGGCGAACACCGGGCGATCGATGAAGAAACGTGCCATGTTGGATTTTCCTGGAGGGACCGGCCCGGAACAGGCTCAGCCCTTGCTGCCGGCCTGTACTGCACCGGCGCTGGCAACCGGCATCTGCCAGTCGCGCGCATCGACCACCACGCCTTCCTGCAGGCGCTCCTGGCCCTCGACCACCACTTTCTCGCCGGCCTTCAGGCCCGTGCGCACCAGCCACTGGCGATCGACACTGCCGTCCACTTCCAGCGTGCGGATCACCGCCTTGCCGTCGGCGCCGATCACCCAGGCATAGGCCTGGCCACCGGCGCTGCGCAGCACCGCCTGCTGTGGCACGGTCAATGCACTGGCGGGCGCGCCACGTGGCACCCTCGCGCGCACGTACATGCCGGGCAGCAGCTGCCGCTGCGGGTTGTCGACCAGGATGCGCAGGATGACATCACCGGTTCGCGCATCGACATTGATGCCGGAGAACAGCAGCTGGCCGCGTTCGGGCAGTGGCTTGCCGCTGGCACCGATGATCGTCACCGGCAGCTCGCCGCCACCGGCGGCACTGCGCTGCAGCGACTCCAGCTGCGCCGCCGGTTGGCGCACATCGACGTAGACCTGGTCGATCTGCTGCACCACCGCCATCGGCTCGGCATCAGCCACGCCAACCAGCGCACCTTCGGTCACCAGCGCCTGGTCGATACGGCCGGCAATGGGTGCACTGACCGTCGCGTAACGCAGATCGAGCTGGCGACGGGACAGGATCGCGCGCGCTTCGTTCACTGCGGCACGGGCCTGCTCGTATTCGGCGCTGGCATCGTCGCGATGCTGTTGGCTGACCGCCTGTGCGGCGGCCAGCGCATGCAGGCGCTGCGATTGCACGCGGCTGCGGCCCAGCGCGGCCTCACTGCGCTGCAGGGCAGCCAGTGCCGAATCGACGTCGGCCCGGAACGCGGCCGGGTCGATCTGGAACAGGGCCTGGCCGGCGCTCACTTCGGCCCCCTGGTCGAACAGCCGGCGCTGCACGATGCCGCCCACCTGCGCACGGATCTGCGCGGTGCGCACGGCGGCCACGCGGCCGGGCAGTTCGTCGTCACGCTGCACCACCTGTGGGCCGACGGTGATCACGCTGACACGCGGTGCGGCTTCGGGAGTGGCTTCGGGGGTTGAGCAGGCCGTCATGGCCAGGGCGAGGGCCGCGATCAACGCGACCGGTGTCCTGAAGGTTCTCATTGCTGTGCACAATGCCGCGCAGGCGGCGGATAGGTTCTGAAGCGCGCAGTGTGCGTGGCAATGATGGGGTTTCGATGGAGGAACTGTGGAGATACGATGGAGGCAAGCACCTTACGGCCCCGCCCCTGCATGCATGCCTCCCCCGCCCTCGCCGCCCTCGTCCTGATCGTCGAGGATGAGGCCGAGATCGCCGATATTCTCAGCGCCTACCTGGAACGCGAAGGACTGCGCACGCTGCGCGCGGCCGATGGCCATAGCGCACTGGACCTGCATCGCAGCGCCCGCCCCGACCTGGTCCTGCTCGATGTGCAGCTGCCACGCCTGGATGGCTGGAGCGTGCTGACCCAGTTGCGCCAGCGTGGTGAGACGCCGGTGATCATGCTGACCGCGCTGGACCAGGACCTCGACAAGCTGACCGCGCTGCGCATGGGTGCCGACGACTACGTGGTCAAGCCGTTCAACCCGGCCGAGGTAGCGGCGCGCGTGCGCGCGGTGCTGCGGCGTACGCTGCGCGCCTCGCGCGTGGACGCGCCCACTGCGCTGCGCGTCGGCCCGCTGCTGATCGACTCGGCCACCCACGCCGTGCACGTGGAGGGCGAAGGCTACAGTCACGAAGTGCTGCTCACGCTCACCGAGTTCAAGCTGCTGCACTGCATGGCGCTGGCACCGACCCGCATCTTCAGCCGCAGCGAGCTGATGCACGAATGCCTGCCGGAAAGCGAAGCGCTGGAGCGCACTGTCGACAGCCATGTCAGCAAGCTGCGCCGCAAGCTGGACGAAGTGGGCATGGTCAATGTTCCGGCCAGTGTGCGCGGCGTCGGCTACCGGTTGATGGCTGACCGCTGATGGCCCGACTGCGCCGTTCCGGGCTCAGCCGCCACATCATCGTCTCGATGTCGCTGATGGTGATCGGCGTCATCGTGATGATGATCCTGTCGTCGTGGCTGCTGTACGCGGTGCTGGTCGAGTTCTTCCCCGGAAGTACCGAAGAGCCGGAAAGCTGGTTGCCGACCGGGCCGGAGCTTGCATGGATGGTGGGCGTGATACTGACCGGCCTGGCGCTGGCCATCGCCGCCTCGTTCCGCCTCGCCCACCGCATCCTGTCGCCGTTGAATTCGCTGGTGGACAGCGTGCGTGCCCTCGCCAGCGGTGACCTCGGGGCCCGCGCCAGCGTCGAGGAGAATTCGCCGGGCGAAGTGGCGACCCTGGTTGAGGACTTCAATGCGATGGCGCGCCGCCTGCAGCACATGGAGAGCGAGCGCGCGATGTGGCATGCGGCCATCGCCCATGAGCTGCGTACTCCGGTGACGATCCTGCGCGGCCGCCTGCAGGGACTGGCCGAGGGCGTGTTCCAGCCGGACGAGTCGCAGTTCCGCAGCCTGCTCGCCCAGGTCGAAGGGCTGTCGCGACTGATCGAAGATCTGCGCGTGCTGAGCCTGTCCGACAACGCACGGCTGGACGTGCGTCGCGCACGCACCGACGTGGTGGCCGAGGTGCATTCGGTGATGACGCTGGTCGACCCGCAGTTCCGCGCTGCGGGCTTCGTGCTGGAGCTGGAAACCAGCCGCGAGGAACACAACGCGCACTGTGATCCCACGCGCCTGCGCCAGGCGCTGCTGGCGCTGCTGGAAAACGCCCGTCGCTATGCCAGCCCAGGCAAGGTGCGGATCGCTGTCCATGACACGCCGGGCCATGTGCAGGTGGCCATCGAGGATGAAGGCCCGGGCATTGATCCGGGACTGCATGCCGACATCTTCACTCCGTTCATGCGCGCCGACGGCTCACGTTCGCGCCAGGGCGGTGGCAGCGGGCTCGGCCTGGCGGTGGTCAAGGCCATCGCCGATGCACATGGCGGCCATGCCTACTGCACGCCCGGCAGCTGCGGCGGCAGCCGTTTCGTCATCGAACTGCCGCGCCAGTAGCCGGGCCAGCGGCCTGTGTGCGCAGGTGTGCCCCCAGCGCGGCCAGATTGGCGTCGATCGCATCCATTTCCTCACGCTGCCGCGCCGGCAACTGCTGGCGAAGCTGCACACGCAATGCCTGCCATGCCGGTACCGCCTGCGCACTGGCAGTGGTCACGGCCGCAGACAGCAGTACCTGCTCGTCGCCCAGAGGCAACCCATAGCCGCCGTCCTGCAGCAGCGTCCCTGGGCGCAACCACTGCCCACTCTGCGCCAGCAGGCCGCGCAGGCTGCGGGTTTCCGCGCTGTCCGCAGCAGCCAGCAGCTGCCGCTTGAGCACATCGCGTGCCCGCAGCTCGGCACGCCGCTGCGCGGCCTGCTCCAGCAACAGCAGGCCGGCACTGGCGCGCAGGTCGCCCTTCAGCAGCCACGCTGCCCGTTGTTCCGCCGGCAGCTTCAACCAGCCGCGCACATCGCGGGCGGGCAGGCTCAGCTGGGTCGCCGCCACTGTGAACAACTGCTGGTAGTGGTCGCGCGCGGAAGCGAAGTAATAGCCCTGTGCCTGCGCGGCGTTGCGGTCCGTGAGTACCCGCTCGTCGAGCATGCCCAGCCGCGCCAGCCGGCGCTTGAGACCACGCGGACTCAGCTGGGCCAGCCCGGCCTCGCCCAGCCGCGGCACTCCGGCCTGCAGCAGCTTGGCGGTCTCCACCGCACAGTTGTTGCTGACGAAGTAATAGCGCCCGTCATAGCTCCAGTGCACCTGGGCGGTGCGCTCGAGCAGGCTGGCGATCTCATCGCGCTGCAGCCGCAATGGCAGCGACTGCAGGCCGCGCAGTTCGACCTTGGTGTACTCGTCCACCACCTGCTGCAGCGGCAGCACGAACAGCCGCGACGGGTAGCCGCCGGTCAAGCCGCGCCAGTTGGATATCTGCACGTCGCCCACGAACGCGCGGAAGGACAGCACGCGGTGGTGTTCAAGATCCAGCCTGCAGTCCGGCCCCGGTGCGCGCCCGGGCCTGCAGATCACCAATCGCAGCATGCTGTGGCCCCAGCGGCTCATTGGCTGCGCGCTGCCTTCGGCGAACAGGTAATCCACGGCGTAGACACGCGCGGGGTCGAGCTGCAGCAGCGATGCCGCCCCCTCTTCCGATTCGGCCTGCAGCAATGGCAACGCGGTCGCGCAGTGCGACTGCGGCAGCGATGGCGGGGTTCCGAAATGGGCCTGGTACCACCGCGCCAGTGCCGGGCGCCGGCAGGCGAACTCGCTGTCGAGCACGAAATGCTCGGCGTTCACTGCCAGGTACTCGGCCGGGTCCTTCAGTTCATACGCATCGGGACTGCGGTCACGGAAGTCGTTGTCGCCACGGCCCAGATGCCAGGGCTTGCGCTGCCATCCTGCCAGATCACGCCAGCGCACACTGCGTGACCAGTTCGCCCCCGTACGGTCAGCAACATGGGTCAGTTCGTGTACCAGCGCGCTGCGGCGTGCGCGACGGGCGCCCGGCGCACTGTCGCCCAGCAGACTCCGGCGCAACGCGATACGGCCAGCGAAGGTGCGGCCATGCACATCGGCCGGCAGGTCATCCGTCCAGCGCACCCGTACCTGCGCCGGCAACGCAGCCAGCAGGCCGTCCGGCAATAGTGACTGCACGTCGGCCAGGGTCTGGCTGGCGAGCCGCTGCTGTGCCGGATCGAGACCGGACGGATCAAGCTGCAGGCGATCAGCTGCAGGCGCGACGTGGGCGGTCAGCAGTAGAGCCACGCCAAGCGTGGCGGCGTTCCGTGCAGATGTCATGCAGTTGCCGGCCAGCGGCCGGCACTACCCGAAGGCCGGATCAACGGGCCAGCAGCGCGCGGGCCAGTTCCAGGTCGCTCTGCAGCTGTGCGGTGGCGCTCTGCTCACGCAGGTGGACCAGCGCGGCCTGCAGGCGGGCGCCACGGATCTGGCCGTCGCTGGCAACGAACGCAGCGGCATCGTCGCGCGCGGCCAGCACCACCTTGTCATCACCCGAGCTGCTGCCCGAGGAGCCGGAGGAAGCGCCGGTGGCCGAACCGGCCGAGGTGCCGGCGAAGCTGGAAGCGAAGCCGGCCAGCGGCAGGGACAGCAGGGCGAGCAGCAGAAGCTTACGGGTCATCGGTTCGAAGCCGGTTGTGAGGATGCGTGGAGCGTAACGGTTGCGTGAAGGATTTGCCCGGCTCAGGCGTCGAACAGCTTGCCGGGATTCAGCCGCGCTTGGGGATCGAACGCGCGTTTGACCGCCTTCATCAGCGCGATTTCGGCCGGGCCGCGGGTGCTGTCCAGGTAGCCCTTCTTGACCAGGCCGATGCCATGCTCGGCCGAGATGCTGCCATCGAAACGCGCCAGCACCTGCGCCAGCAGCTTGGTGACGTGCTCGCACTGCGCCACGAAATCGGCGTCACTGGTGTCGTCGGGCTTGAGCACGTTGATGTGCAGGTTGCCGTCGCCGATGTGGCCGAACCAGACCACGTCGAAGTGCGGGTAGGCTTGCCCGATCAGCGCCTGGGTCTCGGCCAGGAACGCCGGCATCGCCGAGATCCGTACCGAGACGTCGTTCTTGTAGGGTTTGTAGCGCGCCAGCGATTCGGTGATGCCTTCGCGCAGGCGCCACAGCTGGGCGGCCTGGGCGTCGCTGGCACTGATCACCCCGTCGCTGACCCAGCCGTTGCCCATGCAGTCCTCGAAGGCCGCCATCGCCGCCGCTTCCTGCGCTTCGTCGTTGGCGGCGAACTCGGTGACCACGTAGTACGGGTGCACCTCGTCGAACGGCGCCTGCGCGCCGTGCGCCAGCACATGCTCCAGCGCGCGGTCGGTGAAGAACTCGAAGGCCTGCAGCTGCAGGCGCGCGCGGAACGCGGCGAACACCTGCATCAGCACTTCGAAGCTGGGTACTGCCAGCAGCATCACGTTGCTGGCCGGCGGCGGGTCGGTCAGCTTCACGGTGGCTTCGACGATCACGCCCAGCGTGCCCTCCGAACCGATCAACAGCTGGCGGAAGTCATAGCCGCTGGAGTTCTTGATCAGGCCCTTGTTGAGCTCGAGCAGTTCGCCGCTGGCGGTGACCACCTTCAGCCCGGCGATCCACTCGCGGGTGTTGCCGTAGCGGATCACGCGGATGCCGCCGGCATTGGTGGCGATGTTGCCGCCGATCGTGCAGGAGCCGCGCGCGGCGAAATCCACCGGGTAGATCAGGCCGTGGTCCAGCGCGGCGTTGTGCACGGCCTCCAGCGGCATGCCGGCCTGCACCACCAGCGTGCGATCGACCGCGTCGTAGGCCAGTGCCTTGTTCATCCGTTCCAGGCTGAGCACCAGCTCGCCGTTGGCGGCCACCGCGCCACCGGAAAGGCCGGTACGGCCGCCGGACGGCACCACGGCCACGCCCTCGCCTGCGCTCCAGCGCATCACCGCCTGCACTTCCTCGACCGTGGCCGGCAGTGCGATCACCAGCGGTGCCGGCGTCCAGCGCCGGGTCCAGTCGCGCCCGTAATGCTCCAGGTCGGCCGGGTCGGTCTTCAGCTTCAGGCCGGGACAGGCCTGCTGCAGCGAGGCAATGCGGGAATCGGTCATGACGGTCCAGCGCGGGGCGTGAAGAACGGGCAAGCGTGCCAGCGGCACGCGCCAGCGTCCAGCCCCGCAGCCGTGCAGATAGCTACGGATGCAACCAATTGCGCACTGCACCATGGGCGTTGCGATCTGGCATAGTGGTCAGCCCCTGTCCCACTGGCCGTGTTGCCCCATGTCGCCGAAGAAGACCTCGTTCCCCAAGCAGGATATCCGCGTGCTGTTGCTGGAGGGGGTCAGCCAGACCGCCGTGGAGGTGTTCAGCGCCGCCGGCTACAGCCAGATCGAGGCGCACACCAAGGCGCTGCCCGAGGACGAACTGAAAGCACGCATCGCCGAGGCGCACATCGTCGGCATCCGCTCGCGCACCCAGCTCAGCGCCGAGGTGCTGGCCGAGGCCAAGCGCCTGATCGCGGTGGGCTGCTTCTGCATCGGCACCAACCAGGTCGACCTGGATGCGGCCGAACTGGCCGGCATCCCGGTGTTCAATGCGCCCTATTCCAACACCCGCAGCGTGGCCGAGCTGGTGATCGCCGAGGCGATCATGCTGACCCGCGGCATCCCGCAGAAGAACGCCGAATGCCATCGCGGCGGCTGGTCGAAGTCGGCCAGCGGCAGCCATGAAGTGCGCGGCAAGACGCTGGGCATCATCGGTTATGGCCACATCGGCACCCAGGTCGGCGTGCTCGCCGAATCGCTGGGCATGCAGGTGATCTTCCACGACGTGGAAACCAAGCTGGCACTGGGTAACGCCCGTGCAGCGGCCAGCCTGGACGACCTGCTGGCACGCGCCGACATCGTCACCCTGCACGTGCCGGAGACGCCGTCCACGCAGTGGATGATCGGCAGCACCGAGCTGGCGAAGATGCGCAAGGGCGTGCACCTGATCAACGCCGCGCGCGGCACCGTGGTCGACATCGATGCGCTGGACGCGGCCCTGGCCAGCGGCCACGTCGGTGGCGCCGCGCTGGACGTGTTCCCGGTCGAGCCGAAGGGCAACGGCGATATCTTCGAATCACCGCTGACCCGCCACGACAACGTGATCCTCACCCCGCACGTCGGCGGCAGCACGCTGGAAGCGCAGGACAACATCGGCGTGGAAGTGGCGGCCAAGCTGGTGCGCTACAGCGATAACGGCAGCACCCTGTCGGCGGTCAACTTCCCGGAAGTGACCCTGCCCGAACACGAAGACAGCCTGCGCCTGCTGCACATCCACCAGAACGTGCCGGGCGTGCTGTCCAGGGTCAACGAGATCTTCTCGCGCCACAACGTCAACATCGACGGCCAGTTCCTGCGCACCGACCCGAAGGTGGGCTACGTGGTGATCGACATCACCGCCAGCGAGGCACAGGCCGCCGCCGTACGCGACGAGCTGGCGGCGATTCCGGGCACGCTGCGGACGCGCATTCTGTATTGACGCGGATCCCGCCATGCGCTTGTAGAGCCGAGCCCATGCTCGGCTGCGGTTCCGGCCCGCATCGAGCCGAGCATCGGCTCGGCCTTACAGGTTGCTAGCGTGCCAACCAGCGGCGCGCCATGCGCTGCATGGACTCATCCGATTCCGGGTCGGCCGCGACCTCGGTCACCGGCCGCCAGGCCAGGTCCAGTGATTCCTCGCTGGGCACGAAGGCCTCGCCACCCAGCGCCCGGATCACGAAGCGCACGTCGTAGTGCCAGTGTCCCGGCACGTCCTTGCGCTCCGGAATCCAATGCTTGTCCAGATCGAAGATGGCCGGGTCTTCCAGCACCAGGCCGCTCAGGCCGGACTCTTCCTCGGCTTCCTTCAGCGCCACCCGGGCCAGGTCGCGGTCGCCGTCGGCGTGGCCGCCCAGCTGCAGCCAGCGCTGCAGCTTGCGATGGTGGGTCAGCAGCAGGCGCTGCTCATCGGCGCTGACCAGCCAGCAGCTGGCGGTGAAGTGGCCGGCCAGCCGCTCACGCCGGAACGGATCTTCCGGATCATCCAGCAATGTGCCGAATTCGGCAGCCAGGGCGTCGTGGGCGGGTTCGCGGTGCGCGTAGTCCCGGAGCAGGCCGCGCAGGCGATCGTCAAGCGCGGCAAGGGTTTCGGCGGTCTGGCTCATGAATGGGGGCGGTTCGGAAAAATACTGCTCATTATCGCCGTTCATTGTTGCGATTGCGCTTGTGCGTTGGCTTCAGCTTTGGCTAAGGTACAGCGGGCCGTTCGCACGGCCTTCACCATTCAAGGCAGCCGGCAACGTATCGGCCGCCCACCCCATCCGATCACTAGGAAGTACTGCATGCTGAAAGCTCTGTTGAGGGTCAAGCCGGTCGAGCCGGCCGGGCACGTCGATGCCGGCGAACCCATCGAAGGCAGCCTGGACGGCGAAGCCACGTTGAAACGGACCCTCACGGCTAAACACCTCATCCTGCTTGGCGTGGGTGCGGTGATCGGCGCTGGTATCTTCGTGCTGACCGGCCAGGCCGCAGCCAACCACGCCGGCCCGGCGGTGATGCTGTCGTTCGTGCTGGCCGGCTTCGCCTGCGCCCTGGCGGGCCTGTGCTACGCCGAGTTCGCGGCGATGATGCCGGTCTCCGGCAGTGCCTACTCCTATTCCTATGCCACCCTCGGCGAAGGCATGGCCTGGTTCATCGGCTGGTGCCTGGTGCTGGAGTACCTGTTCGCCTCGGCGTCGGTCGCGGTGGGTTGGTCGGCCTACCTGATCAGCTTCATCACCACCACGCTGCACATGCCCTTCCCGGACCTGCTCAGCGCCGCGCCCATCGCCTGGACCGGCAGCGAGTTCGTCTCTTCCGGCAAGCTGTTCAACCTGCCGGCGGTGCTGATCGTGGCGGCGGTGTCCGGCCTGCTGTACGTGGGCGTGACCCAGTCGGCGTTCGTCAACGCCATCATCGTGGCGATCAAGGTCACCGTCATCTGCCTGTTCATCGGCATCGGCGCGGCCCACATCGATCCGGCCAACTGGCAGCCCTTCATTCCGGAAAACACCGGCGTGCCGGGTGAGTTCGGCTGGAGCGGCATCTTCCGCGCGGCCACCATCGTGTTCTTCGCCTACATCGGCTTCGACGCGGTCTCCACCGCCGCCGGCGAAACCAAGGATCCCCAGCGCAACATGCCGATCGGCCTGCTCGGCTCGCTGGCCGTGTGCACCATCGTCTACATCATCGTCTGCGCGGTGCTGACCGGCATGATGCCGTACCACCTGCTGGGCACCGACAAGCCGGTGGCGACCGCGCTGGAGCCCTACCCGACCCTGTCCTGGCTGAAGACCCTGGTCGAGATCGGCGCAATCGCAGGCCTGTCCTCGGTGGTGCTGGTGATGATGATGGGCCAGACCCGCATCGCCTACACCATTTCCCGCGACGGCCTGCTGCCGAAGTTCTTCGGCAAGGTCCACGCTCGTTTCCGCACCCCCTATTGGGCCACGATCGTGGTCGGGGTGATCGCCGCCGCACTGGCCGGCCTGGTGCCGCTGAACGTGCTGGGCGAACTGGTGTCGATGGGCACCCTGTTGGCCTTCGCCACGGTCTGCATCGGCGTGCTGGTGCTGCGCTATACCAAGCCGGAGATCCATCGCCCGTTCCGCGTGCCGGCGGTGTGGATCATCTGCCCGCTTGGCGCTGCGGCCTGCCTGTTCCTGTTCTGGCAAGCGTTCGTGGTGCACTGGCATCTGTTCGTCGGCTGGACCGTGCTGGGCATGCTGATCTATCTCGGCTATGGCATGCGCAACAGCAAGCTGGCCAAGTCACCCTGATCCGCCTACGGGCCGGCCCTGTGCCGGCCCGTCCGTTTTCCCCGCGCGCCAGACACGGCGCGCTTCGACAAGACCACCACACATGTTCAAGCAACTGTGGGCCACCAAGCACCCGCATGCCGCCCATGAAGACGCCAACGGCCTGAGCCTGCGCCGCCACCTCGGCCCCTGGGGCCTGACCGCCCTCGGCATCGGTGCCGTGATCGGCGGCGGCATCTTCGTCATCACCGGCCAGGCCGCCGCCAACCACGCCGGCCCCGCGATCATGCTGTCGTTCGTGCTGGCCGCCATCTGCTGCGCCTTCTGCGCGCTGGCCTACGCCGAGTTCGCCTCGATGGTGCCGGTCTCCGGCAGCGCCTATACCTATACCTACGCCACCTTCGGCGAACTGTCGGCCTGGTTCATCGGCTGGATGCTGGTGCTTGAGTACGGCGTCTCTGCGTCGGCGGTGGCGGTCAGCTGGACCGGCTATTTCCTCAGCCTGCTCAGCCAGTTCGACATCCATCTACCGGCGGCGCTGGTCAGTGCGCCACTCGATGCACAGCTGCGCCCCACCGGCGCGATCGCCAACCTGCCGGCCGCTGCGCTGGTACTGCTGCTGACCTGGCTGTGCTACGTCGGCATCAGCAAGTCATCGGCAATGAACATGGCGATGGTCGTGCTCAAGACCGGCCTGATCCTGCTGGTCATCGTGGTCGGCTGGAAGTACGTGGACACCAGCAACTGGACCCCGTTCATTCCCGCCAACGAAGGCCCCGGCAAGTACGGCATGGAAGGCGTACTGCGTGGCGCGGCGATGGTGTTCTTCGCCTACATCGGCTTCGAGGCGGTATCGGTGGCGGCGCAGGAATCGAAGAATCCGCAGCGCGACATGCCGATCGGCATGATGCTGTCGCTGGTGGTCTGCACCGTGCTCTACATCGCGATGGCGGCGGTGATGACCGGCCTGGTGCCGTTCCAGCTGCTGGGCACCGACGAACCGGTGGTGACCGCGGTGGCCGCGCATCCGCAGCTGGGTTGGCTGCGCTGGGTGGTCGAGGTCGGCGCGCTGGTCGGCCTGTCCTCGGTGGTACTGGTGATGATCATCGGCCAGCCGCGCATCTTCATGATCATGGGGCGCGACGGCCTGCTGCCGCCGGTGTTCACCAGGATCCACCCGAAGTACCGCACCCCGCACATCAACACGGTGATCACCGGCATCGGCATCGCGCTGCTGGCGGCACTGTTCCCGCTGGACATCCTTGGCGAGCTGACCTCGATGGGCACGCTGATCGCGTTCGCGGCGGTGTGTGCCGGCGTGCTGATTCTGCGCCGCACCCAGCCGGACCTGCCGCGCCCGTTCCGCATGCCGATGGCGTGGCTGATCTGCAGCCTGGGCGTGCTCAGCTGCCTGGCCCTGCTGTCTGCGATGACGATGCACAACTGGATGCTGATGGGCGTCTGGACCTTCGTCGGTTTCGTGATCTATTTCTGCTACGGCTTCAGGCACAGCCGCCTGCGTGTGAAGTAGGGTTTTTTGCATTGCAGGGCCTGCGGCCCTGCACCCGCTGGCGCAACGTCAACAGCAACAGCTGGACTGAGGGTTTGGCGGGGAGGGGGGAGATTGCGGGGGACGCTGCAAGTACATCCCTGTAAGCTCGGTCGCCGCATCCATGCGGCTCACGCCCCCGCAACCTCCCCCCTCCCCGCCTCCGACAGTCTCCTGGCACGTCCGGTAGATCCACGCCATGCGTGGATGAATTGCGTCTGAGAGATGAATTCTCTCCGGTCGATGAATTCCCTGTAGAGCCGAGCCATGCTCGGCTCCGAGCAAGCGCAGCGCCGCAACCCGCTTTTCGCTTTTCCTTCTTCACTCCGTGGCCGGCCGTACACCGGAACCTGTCAGAGGCGGGGCGGGTGGGCCGTGTAGGGGCGTTGGCGCCATGGATGGCGCCATCGAGCTTACAGGGACGTACTTGCAGCGTCCCCTGCACGGCCCACCTGCCCCGCCCCGCCCATGAACCGCTCTATACGACCCGCCACGAGGGGCTCAGCCGTTGGCCGAATCCAGTAAAATCGTCGGCATGAACGCCCCCACCTTCCCCTACGACACCGCGCGCCTGAGCGAACTGGCCCAGCTGCTGATCGACAACGTCCGCGAACTGGCCCACGCCGGCTGGACCCCGGCCACCAGCAGCAACTTCTCCCACCGCCTGGACGATCGCCACGCCGCGATCACGGTGTCCGGCAAGGACAAGGGCCGCCTGATCGAGGACGACATCATGGTGGTGGACTTCGACGGCCAGGCCGTCGGCCGTCCGCTGCGCCCGTCCGCCGAGACCCTGCTGCACACCCAGTTGTACCGCCGCTTCCCGGACGTCGGCTGCGTGCTGCATACGCACTCGCCGGTGCAGACCATCGCCTCGCGCCTGTACGCGCCGCAGGGTCATGTCCGCCTGGAAGGCTACGAGCTGTTGAAGGCCTTCGCCGGCAACAGTACCCACGAAATGGCCATCGATGTGCCGGTGTTCGCCAACACCCAGGACATGAACGTGCTGTCGAAGCAGGTCGATGACCTGCTCGACCGGCAGAACCTGTGGGGCTATCTGATCGATGGCCACGGCCTGTACGCCTGGGGCCGCGACATGGCCGAGGCACGCCGCCACCTGGAAGCGTTCGAGTTCCTGTTCCACTGCGAACTGGAGCTGCGCAGGCTGCGCGGCTGAACCGGCGCACAGGTGCAGATGCCGATCCGGAATCTGCATCCTGCGCCCACCCTGCTACCCTGTCCTCCCCCCGAGACGTTCAAGCTGCCGCCATGAGCCGACTGCGCATCTACGACGACATCCGCCCCGAATCGCCGCTGCTGGATACCCAGGACGGCGCGGTCATCGCTGCCGAGCTGCAGAAGATCGGCGTCACCTTCGAGCGCTGGCAGGCCACCGCGCCGGTCGCACCGGGCGCCAGCCAGGAGGAAGTGTTCGCCGCGTACCGCGCCGACATCGACCGCCTGGTGGCCGAGCGCGGTTTCAAGAGCGTGGACGTGGCCTCGATCGCCCCGGACAACCCGAACCGCGCCGAGCTTCGGAAAAAGTTCCTCGACGAGCACTTCCACAAGGAAGACGAGGTGCGCTTTTTCGTCGCCGGCTCCGGCCTGTTCACCCTGCACGTGGGTGACAAGGTCTATGAGATCGAGTGCGTGAAGGACGACCTGATCGCCGTGCCCGATGGCACCACCCACTGGTTCGACATGGGCGAGGAGCCCAGCTTCGTGGCGATCCGCTTCTTCACCGAGCCGGACGGCTGGGTCGGTCACTTCACCGGCACCGACATCGCGCAGAAGTTCCCTCGTTACGTACCCACCCAGGCGTCCTGATCCATGCAAGCCCGCGTCATCCTGACCGACATCGAAGGCACCACCAGCAGCATCTCGTTCGTCAAGAACGTGCTGTTCCCCTATGCGCGCAAGGCGTTGCCCGCGTTTGTCGCCGAGCATGGCCAGCAGCCTGAAGTCCGCCGCTGGCTGGACGCGGTGGCTACCGAGATCGGCGGTGCCTGCCAGGACAATCTGGTGGCCGAGACGCTGCAGGGCTGGATCGACCAGGACCGCAAGCACACCGCCCTGAAGGCGCTGCAGGGGCTGATCTGGGACGAAGGATACCGCCGTGGCGACTACACCGCGCACTTCTACCCGGAAGTGGCGCCGGTGCTGAAGGGCTGGCACGCTTCCGGCCTGCCGCTGTACGTGTACTCCTCCGGTTCGGTGCCGGCGCAGAAGCTGTTCTTCGGTTTCAGCGACGCCGGCGACCTCAGCCCGCTGGTGTCGGGCTGGTTCGATACCGAAGTCGGCGGCAAGCGCGAGGCCGACAGCTACCGCCGCATCGTGCAGGCCATCGGCGTACCGGCCGGCGAGATCCTGTTCCTGTCCGATGTGGTGGAAGAACTGGATGCCGCCCGCGAAGCCGGGTTGCAGACCCGCCTGATCGATCGCCTGGATGATTACCCGATGCCGCGTACCGGCCAGGCCGCCAACGGCCACGAACGGGTCGAGAATTTCCAGCAGATCCAGCTGTAAGCAAAATGGTAGGTGCCAACCTTGGTTGGCATGCTGCTGGTGTGCCAACCAAGGTTGGCACCTACCAAAGCGGGAAACCCCTCAACGGTCGTTGAGGGTCTTCACCTTCAGCGCTTCGCGCAGGGTAACCAGATCCACCGGGCCGCGCACCGCGATATCGCGTGTTTCGCCCGGCAGCAGGTCCAGCAGGTTGTCTTCGACCTGCACATCCAGCGCGCCGAAGTCGATCCACGCCGCGCGCACGTACGCCGCGCTTTCCAGCCGCAGACGATAGTGGTCCCCTTCGATGGACAACGTGGCCTTGAGTTTCTGCCGCGGCAACAGCTGGTCCTTGGCCTCAACGAAACCGACCACCTGCCGCGCGCTCACGTCGCCTTGCTGCAGCAACTCGAACACCGCCACCGTACGCATCGGGTCGGCACCGGCCAGCAGCTCCGCATCGCTGAAATCGCCCATCGGGGTGACACCCGCCGCCGCCAACGTCACCGTTTCCTCGCGACGACGCAGCACCTTCCCCTCCACGTCCATCACCCGCAGACGCCAGCGCGCATCCAGTGCGGCACCGTCGTTGATCAGGCGCACCCGCGTGCTGCCCTCGTCGCGCAGCGCTGCCACCGTCACTGGCGCGAAGAAACGCCGCGCGGCGAAGTGCAGCGCCTTCCAGCGGCCGAAATAGTCCACGCTGGACCACGAGGCGCCGGGCCAGACATCGTTGAGCTGCCAGTACAGCGAACCCATCGTGTATGGCCGCGAGGCGCGATGATGCAGCGCCGCCAGTGCGATGCCATCGGCCTGCATCACTTGGCTGAGATAGACGAAGTCCTCGAAGTCCTTCGGCGTGCCGTAACCCAGTTCGATGTAGTGCAGCAGGCGGCTGTTGCCCTCGCCGGCCATGAATTTCTGGTGCGCGCGGATCACCGGGCTGTCGATGCGCTGTTCGGCGCGGGTGGCGATCTGGTCCACTGTCGCCACCGACGGCCACGCCTGCAGCCCGTACTCGGACATGAAGCGCGGCGTCTCGCGCAGGTAGGCCTGCACCGGCAACGCCGGATTACCCCAGACCTGCCAGTAGTGCTTGTCGCCACGCGTTGAATCGTTGGCCTTCTCGTCAAGGTCGTTGCTCGGTGAGCTGGACCAGTACGGCACACCCAGCCCCTCCTCGCCCACTACCTGGCGCAGGTCGTTGCCGAACAGGTCGACGTAGCCCTGCCAGACCTTCGCCGCAAATGCCGGGTTGGCCGCCTTCAGGTCGCGGCCGTGGCCCCAGTCCTTCCATGCGGTTTCTTCCTCGTTGTTGCCACACCACAGCACGATGCTGGGGTGATGGCGCAGACGGCGCACGTTGTCGCGTGCTTCGGCCACCACGTTGGCACGAAACGCCGGATCGTAGCCCGGCTGCATGCCGCCGCCGAACATGAAGTCCTGCCAGACCAGCAGGCCCAGTTCGTCGGCGACGTCGAAGAACGCGTCGTCCTCGTAGTAGCCGCCGCCCCAGTTGCGCAGCATGTTCATGTTGGCGTCGCGCGCGGCCGTCAGCACCTGGCGCAGGCGTGCGGCATCGACGCGCGCGGGGAAGGCATCGAACGGAATCACGTTGGCGCCCTTGGCGAAGATCTCCACGCCGTTGATGACGAAGGCAAAGCCCTGCCCGCCCTTGCGGTCTTCCTCGCGGCGCAGTTCGACCGTGCGCAGCCCGATGCGCTGCTCGCGCGCCAGCTCCGGCGCGCCACCTTGGTCCAGGCGGGCCTGCACCGTGTAGCGGTCCTGCGCGCCGTAGCCGACTGGCCACCAGCGCCGCGGATCAGCCAGTTCAACCGGAACCTCGATGCTGTTCTGGCCGGGCTTCAGCAGCACCGTGCGCTGCACCTGGGCCACGTTGCGGCCCTGCGGATCGCGCACATCCACATTCACCACGGCCGAGCCCGCCGCCGCGCCCTGCTCCACTTGCAGCAGCACGGCCAGCTTCGCCTGCTCCGCGCTCAATGCATCTGTACGCACCGCAAGATCGGTCAGGCGGTGAGCCTCCCAGGCCTGCAGGTCAACCCCGCGCCAGACGCCGGCGGTGACATAGCGAGGCCCCCAGTCCCAGCCAAAGTGGTAGGCCGGCTTGCGCACGAAGTTGCCGACCATCGCGTCCTTCGGCTCATCGCCATACGGCGACGGGTAGTTGCCAGCGATCTTGTGCGGCATTGCCTGCACGCCCGGCAGCAGGGTGCGGATAGGCGAACGGAACACGATCTGCAGTTCATTGTCCCTGGCCCGCAGGCGCCCATTCACGCGCGCGCGCCAGGTCCGGTGCGCGTTGTCCGCGCGCAGCAGCGGCTTGCCGTTGAGGCTGACGTCGGCGTAGGTATCCAGACCGTCGAAGCGCAGCTCGGCATTGGGCTTGGCCAGCGTCGCCGCATCCACGTCGAAGCGGGCGCGGTACTCCCAGGCGGCCAGGCCAATCCATTGCAGTTCGGCCTCTGGTGCGCCGACATACGGATCACGGATCAGTTCGTGAGCCAGCAGGTCGGTGGGCACGCTGCCCGGCACCGTCGCCGCCCGCCATTGCTGCAGACCTGGATGAGCGGCGCCCTGCGCGTCGCCGGGCAGCATACGGAACTCCCACTGTGCCTGCAGCGGCGTGGCAGCGACCGGGAAGGCGGACGCCGCGATCAGCAGCAGGAGCAGGCGGACAACGAGGGGAAGGCGATGCATGGGATGCTCCTGTCTTTCCGCCGGGCATGGTCCGGCGCTACCTGCAAGTCCAGCTCACGGCAGCACCGGGCCATGCCCGGCGCACCAACCTCAACGCACCACGTTCAACACTTCGTAACACGCACCCATGGTGTGGTAATCCACCTTGCCGGCCGGGCTCTTCTCGTCGCTGTACTTGCGATTGTCGGCATCGAGGATGCGGAACCAGGCGCCGTACCGGTGATCGACGAAGTGTTCCCACGAATACGCCCAGATACGCTCGTACCACTGCCAATAGCGGTCATCGCCGGTACGCTTGGCCATCAGTGCGGCGGTCGCAAGCGTCTCCGCCTGCACCCAGAAATACTTGTCGTCGTCGCAGACGAAACTGTCGCCACCGATCGGGGCGCCATCCATGCCCGGCTGCCGGCGCGACTCCGGCGCGAAACCGTAGTACAGGCCACCCCGCGCCTCGTCCCAGCTGCGCGCCACGGCCACGTCGAACAGGTGCTGCGCGGTCGGCACCAGCCAGTCGACCTGCACATGGCGGTCCAGGATCAACAACAGCTTGGCCCATTCGGTCTGGTGGCCCGGCTGGAAGCCCCACGGGCGGAACAGGTGCTTGGGGTCGTCCAGGTTGTAGTCCCAGTCGATCTCCCAGTTGGAATCGTAGTGCTCCCACACCAGGCCACCGGCCTTGGCGGCCTGGCGACGGGTCATGTTGTCGGCCAGCTGCAGCGCGCGCTCCACATAGCGCTGTTCGCCGCTGGCCTCGAAGGCGGCCAGCATCGCCTCGCACATGTGCATGTTGGCGTTCTGGCCACGGTAGCCGGTGAAGTTCCACTGCCCATCGGCTTCGTCCTTGTAGAGGCCGTGCTGGGGCTCCCAGAAGCGCGCTTCCAGCAGCTGCCAGGTCTCGTCCATCCATGCGCGGGCCTGTTCGAGACCGGCCTTCAGTGCGCAGCTGTAGGCCAACAGCACGAACGCCACGCCGTAGCAGTGGTTCATGTCATCCTCGACCTTGCCGTCGCGCAGGGTCCAGGCGTAACCGCCGGTGGCCGGGTTGCGGTGCACCTCGCGCAGGTAGCGCACGCCGTGCTCGACCGCCTCACGGTATTCGGCGTTGCCGAATTCGCGGTAGGCCATCGCGTAGTTGAAGACGAAACGCGTGCTGCTCACCAGATGGCGATGGTTGGCGTCGTAGATGCTGCCGTCGTCACGGAAGTAGTGGAAGAAGCCACCGTTCGGGTCGATGCAGCGCGGGTGGTAGAACGCCATCGTGTCGGCGATATGCGCGCGCAGGAACGCGGGCGAACGGAAGTCGGGGGAGGTGCTCATGCGGTAATGTCCTGGGCCTGCAGCAGCTGCTGCACTTCATCGAGCGAGGGCATCGCGGCGAACGCGCCCTTGCGGGTAACAGCCAGCGCGCCGACCGCGGCGCCGAAGCGCAGCGTGGCGGTGATCGCCTCCGGGTCCTGGCAGAAGGCGGCAAAACCGGCACCGGCGCCGCCGCGCTCCAGCAGCCCAACCAGCACGCCACCGACGAAAGCATCGCCAGCCGCCGTGGTGTCGACGGTAGCCACGCGGAAGCTTGTGACCGTGCCGTGGTTGTCGCGCGTGTACCAGTGCAGCGTGGCCGCACCGTCGGTGACGATCACCCAGCGCGCGCGCGCAGCGAGCAGGCGCCGCAGTACCGCTGCCTCGCCATCGGCACCCAGCGGCGCGGCCAGGTAGTCCAGCTCCTCGCGCGACAGCTTGACCAGGTCGGCGCGTTCCAGCGCCTGCCACAGGCGCGGTGTCGGGTCCTCGTTCGCCGGCCACAGCGCCGGACGCAGATTGAGGTCGAGGCTGACCACCGCACCAGCCGCGCGCGCACGATCCATGCCGGCGAAGGTCGCCTCGGCGATGGCCGCTTCGGTCAGGCTGTTGGAACAGACATGGAAGCACTGTGCGCTGTCGAAGCACGCCGCCTGGAAGTCGCTGTCACGGAACAGCAGGTCGGCTGCCGGCGGGCGATAGAAGCTGAAGCTGCGCTCGCCGCTGGCATCCAGTGCGACGAAGGCCAGTGCGGTCTTGGCCGCATCGGTACGCACGATGTAATCGGTACCCACGCCGTGCTCGACCAGGCTGTTGGCCAGGAAGTCACCGAACATGTCGCGGCCCAGCATGCCCACGAACTGGGTCTTAGCGCCCAGCCGTGCAGCCGCAACGGCAACGTTGGCCGGTGCACCACCGGCGTACTGCAGGAAGGCGCGCGGCGTGTCGGCCGAGGCCGGCGGCTGCGCTAGTAGATCGATCAAAATTTCGCCGAAGCAGACAATGGCACCCATTCCGGACTCAGCCTCCCTGCGGAATGCGGGTCGACGGGCGCGAGCCCACCAGACCGTAGAAAATAATGTAGAGGTAGCAGGCGATAGGCAGCAAGAAACTCAGGTGCAGGCCAATGCGATCGGCCAGCATGCCCTGCAGCAGCGGGATCACCGCACCACCGACAATGGCCATGATCAGCAGGCTTGACGCCTTGTTGGTCAGCGGCCCCAAGCGTTCGATTGCCAGCGAGAAGATGGTCGGGAACATGATCGAGTTGAACAGGCCCGTGGCCACGATGCCGTACATGGCCGCCTTGCCGCTGGCGGCCAGAGTCACGCCCAGCAGAATCACATTGGCGACAGCGAAGCCAGCCAGGAGACGCCGCGGCGAATACTTGGCCAACAGCCAGGAACCGGCAAAACGGCCAACCATCGCGCATCCCCAGTAGGCCGACACATACTTCGTGGCCTGCTGCTCGCTCATGCCACCGATCTCCGGCAGGGCGAGATAATTCACCATCAGACTGCCGATGGAGACTTCGGCGCCCACGTAGAAGAAGATCGCCAGCACACCGAACAACACGTGCGGCTGCTTCAGCGCATCCAGCAACGTGTGATGATTCGTATCGGCCTTCTCGGTGGTCTCGGCCAGACTGGGCAGGCGGAACAGGTAGACGAACACTGCCAGCAGCACCAGCGCGATCGCCAGGCCCACGTATGGCCCCTGCACGGAGTGCGCTTCAGCGGCGCGATAGGCCACCTGCTCGGCCACGGGCAGGGCGTCGATCTCGTCGCCGCTCTTCACCGTGGTGCTGAGGATCAGGAAGCCTCCGAACAATGGTGCCAGCGTGGTACCCAGCGAATTCAGCGCCTGGGCCAGGGTCAGGCGGCTCGAGGCGGTCTGTTCAGGCCCCAGCAGCGCTACGTACGGATTGGCAGCAACCTGCAGCACGGTAATGCCCGTGGCCAGCACGAACAATGAAGCGAGGAACGCGTCGTACGTGCGCAACGCCGCTGACGGCCAGAAGCCGAGCGCGCCGACACCGGCGATCAGCAGGCCGGCGATGATGCCCTTCTTGTAACCAAGGTGGGCCACCAGCCGGCCTGCCGGCAACGACATCAGGAAGTACGCGCCAAAGAAAGTGAACTGCACCAGCATCGCACGCGTGTAGTTCAGCTCGAACACCGCTTTCAAGTGCGGGATCAACACATCGTTCAGACTGGTCAGGAAGCCCCACATGAAGAAGATCGTGGTGGCCACCGCCAGTGCGGCACGTGCGTTCATCACCGGCGCGGTGCCGCTGGAAGAAGAACCCGATGGACGGGGCGTTGCGGAGATCGGCATGCGGTACGCGCCTCGATGCGCGGAAGGTCGTTGTTGCGTGGAAGGGGTATGCGGAAGGAATCAGTTCGGTCGTGCGGCACTGCTTTCGCGGATGCGCAACTGCACCGGCGCGACCGTGCGTCGAGGCGGCGCGTCGGGTTCGTCCAGCCGCTGCAGCAGCAGCGCCGCAGCCTGGCGGCCACGTTCGCGCGGGTCGGCGGTGAGCGTGGTCAACGGCGGTACGGCCACCGCCGCCTCGGAAATATCATCGAAGCCGGTGACGGCGAAATCGCCGCCCGGACGGATGCCGCGCGAGTTCAAGCCCAGCATCAGGCCCAGCGCGACGGTGTCGTTGTAGCAGACCGCCGCACTCGGCCGATGACCGTCGGCGAAGAGTTCATCGGTGCGCGCTGCCGCTTCCAGGCGGTTCGGGGCCGACTCGATCATCCAGCCCGGCGGCAGCGAAAGACCGGCCTCGGCCAGCGCCTGCTGGAAACCCGCGCGGCGCTGGTGGCAGGAACTGGATGCGGCGTGGCCCCCGAAGAACGCGATCTGGCGGTGCCCGCGCTCGATCAGGTGGCGCGTGGCCAGATAGGCGCCGTGCTGGTTGTCCAGGGTCAGGAAGTCCCAGTCGGCCCCGGCCAGTTCGCGGTTGAACAGCAGCACGTTGGCATTGGCACCCAGTGCCTGCCGCAGCTGTGCGGTATCGCTGCCCTCGGCCGGCGACAGGATCAGGCCGGCCGGGGTGTGCTCCATCAGCGTGGACAGCACCGCCTGCTGCCGCTCCGGCGATTCACCCGTGCTGCCGAGCAGGGTCACGTAGCCACGCCCGCCCAACGCCTCGTCCACGCCCGATGCGAACTCGGCGAAGAACGGGTTGGAGAGATCGTTGATCACCAGCGCGATGCTCGACGAGGTACGACGGCGCAGGTTGGCCGCCGCGCGGTTGTAGACGTAACGCTGGCGGCGCAGTTCGGCCTCGACCTTGGCGCGGGTATCGACGTTGACCAGCGGGCTGCCACGCAGCACCAGCGACACGGTTGCCCGTGACACGCCGATCGCGCGCGCGATGTCGGTCACCGTCACCGCCTTGCCGGCGCGCTTGCTGGGACTGTTGCCGTTGTCGTTCATCGTCTTCCCGGACTCCGCTGGAGGCTCAAGCCTAATGGATCAGGGCCGTGTCGTGCCGTGCCGTTCGCTGGGTCAGCGCGAACGGCACAGTCCGGCTCAGCGCAGCTGGCTGCCCGGTGCCGCGCACCAGGACACCGGCAGGTCCTTCACCGCGGTGCCCCAGCCCTGCTCCGGCGCCTTCGCGTCGAGCGCGAACTGCAGGCGCGGGCCCTGCTGCAGGCGGTCCCAGTCCAGCCACACCGGTGCATGCGCCTGGCCGTCGACCCGCACACCCTGCACGTATTGCAGGCGGCGGCCATCGGCACCCGGCGCGTCGATGCGCAGGGTTCGGCCATTGCCCATATCCACTTCGACCTTGCTGAAGCGCGGCGCGTGCAGCAGGAACTGGCCGCTGCCCGGCACCGCCGGGTACACGCCGATGGCGCTGAACAGGTACCAGGCCGACATCGTGCCGAGGTCATCGTTGCCGGTCACGCCATTGGGGGCATTGGTGAACAACTGCTGCGCGGCACGCACCACGGCGGCGGTCTTCCACGGCTGGCCGATCAGCGTGTACAGCCACGGCGAGTGCAGGTCCGGCTCGTTGTTCGGGTTGTAGCGGAACTGGTTGTAGTAGCTGTACGGCCCCACCACCCACGCCTTGCGGGCGGCATTGAGCGGATCGGCCTGCAGCGCGTCCATCGCGAAGAACGCATCCAGGCGGCGACCGGCCTGTTCGCGGCCGTCCATCGCTTCGACCAGGCCCGGCACGTCCTGCTGCGCCAGCCACTGGTACTGCCACGCCGTGCCCTCATGGAAACCGTGGTGCGAACGCGGGCTGTAGTGGCCATCGGCCGGCGTGTACCACTGGCCATCCTCGGTGCGCGGGCGCGGGAAGCCGGTGAAACCCGTCTCGGCATCCCGCACCTGCGGGTCCCACACCTTGCGCCAGTTGCGGCCACGCTCACGCAGCGTCGCCGCATCCTGCGCATGGCCCAGGCCATCGGCCATCTGCGAGAGCGCGCAGTCGGCCAACGCATATTCCAGCGTGGCCGAACCACCATGGTGTGGATCGACATCCATGCCCTTGGACGGGAACGCGCGGTCGTAGGCCACATAGCCCTTGTCCAGGTAGGTCGGGTTGCCGGAGCGTCCGGCCATGCGCGAGTTCAGTGGCGGCGTGCCGAAGGCATTGCGGCGCAGTGCATCCCAGGCCTGCGATTCACGGCCCTTGAGCGCGCCGAAGCGCCACAGGTCGACCATGAACGGCGTGACCGGATCGCCGGTCATGATGTTGGTCTCGAAGTTGGCATAACCCCAGCGCGGCAGCCAACCGACCTGTTCGTCGATCGCCAGCAGGGTACGGCCGATGTCGCGCGCCACGTCCGGGCGGGTCAGCGCCAGCCACTGGTTCTGCGCGCGGTAGGTATCCCACAGCGAGAAGTACTCGTAATAGGTCCAGCCATCGGCGCGGTGGATACCGTCGTCATAACCGCGGTAGCGGCCGTCGGCGTCGTTGCCGGTCATCGGCTGCAGCAGTGCGTGATAGACCGCGCTGTAGAACACCGCGCGGTCGTCGGCAGTGCCGCCCTGAACACGCACCCGGCCCAGCTGCTCGCGCCAGGACTGCTGGGACAGCGCACGCATGCGGTCGAAGCCGAGCAGCACCCCATTCTGCATGCCTTCTGCGCGCAGGTTGGTGCGCGCGCCTTCGGCATCCACGTGCGAGATCGCGCTGACCGCCGTCACCGACTGGCCCTTGGCCAGGTCGAAGCTGAGCCAGGCGCCGTTCGGCTTCTGCTCGCCTTCCATGCTGTGGCGCGCGCCCGGCAGGCCACCGCCCTCACCCCAGGTGCCATGCGCCTTGAACGGACGGTCAAACTCGATGCGGAACCAGGTGGTGTACTGGTGGCCGCCACAGAAGCTCTTGGTGACCAGTTTGCCTTCCACCACACGATCGCCGACCACATCGACCACGCTGCCGATCACCGAATGGCGCTCGTTGGCCTGGCCGACATTGACGAGCACGTGGCCATCGCCGCTGCGCTGGCTGAAGGTGTAGCGCTCGGCGGCGGCACGGGTGCGCGCGGTGGCTTCCGCATCGATGCCGCCGTAGCTGGTCAGGCGCACCTTGTAGTAGCCGGCCTGGCCGACCTCGCCATCGTGGGTGTAGGTCGATGCGTAGGCCTTGTGGTCGAACTGCTTGGCATTGCCGGTATCGAAATCGCCGCCGGGACCGATCGAACCGGTCACCGGCAGCACCGACACCTGGCCACCCTGCTCCCAGCAGCCGGCGCCGGAAATGAACGAATGACCGAAGCCACGGATCTTCTCGTCGTCGTAGCGCCAGCCCGAATAGTGGCTGCCGATCGGGCTGACCTGGATCAGGCCGAACGGCGCCGACGCGCCCGGGAATGTATTGCCGTCGTCCTTGCTGCCGATGAAGGTATTGACCTCGCGTTCCAGCGCGGCCGGTGCGGCCTGCAGCAGCACCGGCACTGACGACAGCGCGAGCAGGCAGGCCAGGCGCACCAGCGGGCGCGAGGACAATGGGACGGCGGGAGCGGACGGCACTGGACGCATGTCGGGTTCCTGTAGTCGATGACGCGGAGGCAGACGGCCGGGGCCGTCCGGCACCGTTCCGCTGAGCCCTGCCCTGACCTGCAGAGAGCTCCCCCTGGAATGACGCCCGACCCACCAGACCGTGAATTTAGATCGATTCAAGTAGAGCATGCAGGTTCAGCCGAATGCATTCTGCGGCGCAGCATGAGAGGGGGTGTTCGGCAGGGCTGCGCCCTGCACCTGCTACGAGCTGGAGCAACAGCAACAGCAACAGCAACAGCAACAGCAACAGCAGAAGCCAGTTTCCTGCGGGGAGTCGGGGTGGGTCCGGTTGCGGGGGACGCTGCAAGTACGTCCATGTAAGCTCGGTCGCCGCATCCATGCGGCTCACGCCCCCGCAACCGGACCCACCCCGCCTTCGACAGATTTCCGCGATCTGCCGGGACTGCGTACTGCACTGCTGTTGGTGGGTGTCGACCTTGGTCGACACGTGTCT
>NZ_JBYBLQ010000025.1:0-49438 GCF_059337855.1 Stenotrophomonas maltophilia complex sp. Om-AH-Sm3
AAACGGCGTCAAACGGGCATTTTTATGATGGTTCATCCGGGCTCTTTGGGGACTGGATAGGTGTGGTAACCACCATTTTCCAAAGATGCCCCGGATGAACAACCTACCGAGAGATCACAGTTAGTCGGCTGCTCTTCCGCCAGACGTGGCAAAGTCCGCGCTCCGCGCGAAAGTCGACTGACAGTCGACTCTACCCGCGGCAGACCGCATCCCGGCGCAGCCTCAGTGACTGGCCTTGTCCCGCTTCCAGCCGCGGTGCTTGATGTCCAGGTGCAGGCTGTACAGGGCGGTGAACGCCGGGAACAGGTTCTGCAGTACACCCACCGAGTCCTGCTTGGCCGAGAACAGGAAGTAGCTCAGGGTCATCAGGCTGCCGAGCACGCTCATGTACCAGAACAGGCGCGGTATGACGGGTTTGCCGGCGCGCTTGGAGGCGATGAACTGGACCAGCCAGCGGCCGCCGAACATCAGTGCGCCGGTGTAGCCGATCAGCTTCCAGCCGGTCACATGCAGGCCTGTCCAGTACAGCCAGGTCAGGGGCTGATCCAGCCAGTGCAGCTCCAGATCCATCAGCGCTCCTCCACCGCGGTGCGCTTGCTTCGGGTGATCAGCCAGGCTACGCCACGCAGGTCGCGGATGCCGACCAGCGCGCGGCCGAGGTTGTTGTACTTGGACACGCCGGCGGTACGGTGGCGGTGATTGACCGGCACGCTGGTGGTCTTCCAGCCGGCACGCTGCATCAGCGCTGGCAGGTAACGGTGCATGTGGTCGAAGTACGGCAGGTCGAGGAACGCGCTGCGTTCGAACAGCTTGATGCCGCAACCGGTGTCGGGCGTGTCGTCGCGCAGCATGCGCGCACGGATGGCGTTGGCCCATTTGCTGGCCCAGCGCTTGCTGCCGCTGTCCTGGCGGTTGACGCGCCAGCCGGCGAACAGCTTCACCTGCGCCTCGGCGGCGTCGCGTGCGGCAAGCAGCTTGGGAATATCGGCCGGATCGTTCTGGCCATCGCCATCCAGGGTGGCGATCCACGGCGCGCGCGCGTGCTTGACGCCGGTGCGCACCGCCGTGCTCTGCCCGCTCTGGTTCACATGGTGCAGCACGCGCAGTTCCGGGGTGGTTGCCTTCAATCCCTGCAGCACCGCCAGGGTGTCATCACGCGAGTGGTCGTCGATGTAGACGATCTCGAACGGCAGCCGGCCACGCAGCGCAGCGGTGATTTCGGCGACCAGCGGGGCAACATTGTCGCGCTCGTTGAACACCGGGACGACAACGGAAAGCTCGGGTTGGCTCATAAGGCACTCGGCCAAAGGGGGGACAAAGACCGCGCATTCTCCGAAACCGAGGTTATCCGAAGATGAACCCGGCGGCGTGAGGATCCGTCCTCAGGCGCGATCGCCAAAATACTCGCGGCACCACTGCACCACAGGCGGCAGGCCTTGTTCGATCGGGGTCACCGCATCGAAGCCGAAAGCGTCATGTGCGCGCCGGGTATCGGCCATCGTGCGCACCATGTCGCCGGGCTGCATGGGCTTGTAGACCTTCTGCGCAGGGCGGCCGGCGGCCTGCTCGATCACGCTGATGAAGCGCTCCAGCTCGACCGGTGTATGGTTGCCGAGGTTGAACACCCGGTGCGGCACCGGACCGTCGGCCGGATGCGCGAGGGCGCCGAGGATACCGGATACGATGTCGGAGACATGTGTGAAATCGCGCTGCATGCGGCCTTCGTTGAACACGTCGATCGGCCGACCGGCCAGCACCGCGCGCGAGAACAGCAGCGGTGCCATGTCCGGCCGGCCCCACGGGCCATACACGGTGAAGAAGCGCAGCCCGGTGGCATGCAGGCCGTACAGCTGCGCGTAGGTGTAGGCCATCAGCTCGTTGGCCGCCTTGGTCGCCGCGTACAGCGAGCGCGGCTGGTCCACGCGCTGGTCTTCGGAGAACGGCGGCGTGGCCGAATCGCCGTAGACCGAACTGCTGGAGGCATACACCAGGTGCTGCACGCCACGGTGGCGGCACAACTCGAGCATGTTGACGAAGCCGACCAGGTTGCTGTCGACGTAGGCATGCGGGTTTTCCAGCGAATAGCGCACGCCGGCCTGCGCGGCCAGGTGGATCACCGCGGTCGGCCGCACCTCGTCGAACAGTGCGGCCAGGCCCTGCTGGTCGGTCAGGTCCAGGGTGCGCAGGTCCAGCGCCGGACACAGCGCGGCCACGCGGTCACGCTTGATCTGCGGGTCGTAGTAATCGTTGAAGTTGTCCAGGCCGACCACGGCCTGGCCGGCCTCCAGCAGCGCGCGGGCGGTGTAGGCACCGATGAAGCCGGCAGCGCCGGTGAGCAGGATGGTCATGGCAGGGGCCTGGGAACGAAGTTCAGGCCCCTGATGTTACCGGTCTCAGAACAAACCGAAACGCTTCTTCGCCACGTTGGTGCGGCCGGGCTCGATCACATCGTTGATCTGTTTCGCATCGAAGCGGTCGAGCAGGGCGTCGGCGCCCTTCTTCAGCTTCAGGTCCATCTCTTCGGGGTACAGCGGAACCAGGCTCATGAAGCTGATGGTATTGCCATCCTCCAGCTCCAGCGTGGCGAAGTCCTCCGGGGCGGTCACCGGCGGCAGCACGATGGCACCGTCGAAACCCACGCCCGGCGCATAGGGCTCGCTGGGATGGCCGTTGGGAATGGTGTGGCCGAAGCCCAGCCACGTGTCGTACTCGTGCGGCAACCGCGCCATGCCCTTCAGCAGGCGCACCGGCCAGTAGTTGCGCTCATCCTCGAAGGCGTCCTGCGTGATCGGCCAGTCGGCCGGCAGGGTCACCATCAGTTCCATGTAGCGCGGCACGTCCGCATCCACCTCGGCGGGCACGGTCATCGGCAGGTCGCTCATGCCGGAGGTGACCAGGCGCAGGTACGGGCAGTGGTCATTGGCCGGCACCACGTGCACGTCGATGTGCACCAGGTCGGAGATGATTTCATGGAAGACACCGGACACCGGTCCCAGGTGGTGTTCGATGTGGGCACTGATCGCCTCGATGTGCCGTTCTTCGCCGATGGCGAGCACAAAGTCCTTCTCACGGCGATGTACCAGTATCTGGGTGCCGTCCGGACTGACGTCTTCGTAGTCGTTGCTCATGTCCTGCTCCCTGGATGAGGCCACGGGCCGGAAGACAGTGCATTCCGCGGTGCGCGTGGCAGTGCGTTCCCTGTCATTCGCCGGGCGCGGCAGGAACAGGCCGCCTCCCCGACGCGGCGCCGGGCTCAGCCCTGGCGCGCGCGCAGTTTTTCCAGCACGCCGTCCAGGGTGTCCAGGTCGGTGTAGTGGATGATCAGCTTGCCCTTGCCGCCACGGCCGTGGCTGATCGCCACCTTGGCGCCGAGCGCTTCGGACAGCTCGGTTTCCAGCGAGGCGATGTCGGCCTGCTGCACCTTCGGCGTGGCCACCGGGCGGCTGCTCGGCACCTTGCCGGCGGCGAAGGCCTGCGCGCGCCGCTCGACCTCGCGCACCGACCAGCCTTCGTCGGCCGCTTCCTGGGCCAGCTTGCCGGCCAGTTCGGGGGCCAGGGTCAGCAGCGCACGGGCATGCCCCATTTCCAGGCGGCGGGTTTCCAGCAGCAGGCGGATCGCCACCGGCAGTTCCAGCAGGCGCAGCAGGTTGGACACCGCCGCGCGCGAGCGGCCGACGGCCTCGGCGGCCTCGGCATGGGTGAGGGTGAACTCGCTGATCAGGCGCTGCAGCGCTTCGGCTTCCTCCAGCGGGTTGAGGTCTTCACGCTGGATGTTCTCGATCAGCGCCATCGCGATGACGGTGCGGTCTTCCAGCTCGCGCACCACCACCGGCACTTCGTCCAGCCCGGCCAGCTGCGATGCGCGCCAGCGGCGTTCACCGGCGACGATTTCGTAGTTGCCCGCCGGCAGCTGGCGCACCAGGATCGGCTGGATCACGCCCTGCGACTTGATCGAGTCGGCCAGCTCGGACAGCTTGCCCTCGTCCATCTCGCGGCGCGGCTGGTACTTGCCCGGCTGCAGCTGGCCGACCGGCAACTTGCGCAGCACTTCCCCCGGCAGCGGCTCGATCACCGCCGTGGTGGCCTGCACCTGGCTGACCGCGCCCTTCGGGCCCAGCAGCGCGTCCAGGCCACGGCCGAGGCCTCGCTTCTTGGCTGCCGGCTTGCTGCTGGTCATCAGACGGTCTCCACGGCCTTGGTGGCCTTGTTGCGTTCGTTGTTGCGGCGGATGATCTCGCCAGCCAGGCCCAGGTAGGCCACGCCACCGCGCGAGGCGCGGTCGTAGCCGACGATGCTCTGGCCATGGCTGGGTGCCTCGGCCAGGCGAACGTTGCGCGGCACGATGGTGCGGAACACGCGATCGCCGAAGTGCTCGGTGAGCTCGGCCGAGACCGCGTTGGCCAGGTTGTTGCGCACGTCGAACATGGTGCGCAGCACGCCTTCGATCTCCAGCGCCGGATTGAGGTTGGCACGCAGCGCTTCGATGGTTTCCACCAGCGCGCTCAGGCCTTCCAGGGCGTAGTACTCGCACTGCATCGGCACGATCACCGAATCGGCAGCGGCCAGCGCATTGAGCGTCAGCAGCGACAGCGCCGGCGGGCAGTCGATCAGGATGTAGTCGTACTCGTCGCGGATCGGTGCCAGCGCGCGCTTCAGCCGCTGCTCGCGCTCGCTCTGCGCCATCAGCTGGATCTCGGCGGCGGTCAGGTCGATGTTGCCGGGAAGCAGGTCGTAGCCTTCGGCGGTCTGCACGCGTACATCGGCGGCGCTGGACTCGCCCAGCAGCAGATCGTAGGTGGAAGCGGCCAGCTCACGCTTGTCCACGCCACTGCCCATGGTCGCGTTGCCCTGCGAATCGAGGTCGACCAGCAGCACGCGCTTGGGTGCGTTGGCCAGGGAAGCGGCCAGGTTGACGGCGGTCGTGGTCTTGCCGACGCCACCCTTCTGGTTGGCGATGGCGATGATGCGGGCCATGCGGGTGTGCCTCGTCGACGTGTGCTGGGACCGGTCATTATGCGTACAACCGGCCCCTTGCGGAAATCGTGGATCGCCAACCCGTTGTTGCACAAGGGGCTGGCGGCGGGAATCAAGGGCCTGTAACAGTGACCAGGTGGCGTTCGCCGGCCAGGCCGGGCACGCTCAGCGGGGTCACCTCGCGCACCTGCCAGCCAGCCGGCAGGTCCGCGATCTCCTCATGCGGGTAGACGCCCTTCATGGCCAGCAGCACGCCCCCCGGCCGCAGCAGGTGGCCACCGACGCGGACGATGCCGGCCAGGGTATCCATGGCACGGGCGGTCAACTGGTCGTAACGACCGGCCTCGTCCAGCGCCTCGGCGCGCGATTCGGCCACGCGGGCATTGCCCAGGCCGAGTTGGCGCACGGCCTCGCGCATGAAGCGCGCCTTCTTGCCATTGCTCTCGACCAGGGTCACCTGCAGGCCCGGGCAGGCGATGGCCAGCGGGATGCCCGGCAGCCCGGGGCCGGTGCCGAGGTCGGCCAGGCTGCCATCGGCCACGAACGGCTGCATCGCCAGCGAGTCGAGCAGGTGGCGGGTGACCATCTCCTGCGGGTCGCGGATGGCGGTGAGGTTGTAGGTGCCGTTCCAGCGGTGCAGCAGGGCCAGGTAGCGCAGCAGCGGCGGCGCCAGCGCGGCATCCAGGCCCATGCTGGCCAGGCCCTGTTCCAGCGTGGCAGCCACGCTGGCGGGAAGTGGGTGTTCGCTCATGCCGGCATTATCGCCGGTTTTGCGCGCTGATTCCCCGCCTCAGTGCGGATACCAGGCCAACGCCGCCCGGAACTGACCGGTGGCCTGCCATTCGTGCAGGTGCCAGCGCGCGGCCTCGCCCAGTTCCGGGTCGCACCAGCGCAGGTGCAGGGCACCATCGGCCCCCGGCGCCAGCTGCAGGCGGTGCAGGCCGAACGAGATACCCTGGCCGTGCGCCTTCAGCATTGCTTCCTTGGCGCACCACACGCGGAAGAACCAGTGTTCGCGGTCGGCCTGGTCCAGGCTTTCCAGCCACGCCACCTCCTCCGGGTGGAAGAAGCGCTGCACGATCTCCAGCAGGCGGGCGCGCGGCCGCAGCAGTTCCAGGTCCACGCCCAGCCGCACGCCTTCGCCCAGCGCCACCAGCAGCACCTCGCCGCTGTGGCTCCAGCCGGTGCCGTAGTGGGCCAATGCGCCGCTCAGCTCCGGCCGGCCCTTGTCATCGCGGACCAGCGGCAGCGTCTCCGGATCGGCCCCGAGGGCCTGCGCCAGCACCTGCCGTGCCTGCGGTTCGCCGCGCTGGCCGGGCACGTGCGGGCGCCGCCAGACCGTCACCGGACCAAAGCGCCACGGGCCGTCGAGGGTGGCTGGCAGGCTCATGCGCACGCGCCCGTCACACGATTGCACGACGGGTTCACGGCCCTGCGCGTCAACTGGTCACCGTTCCCCACCGGAGGTTCGATCATGGGCATCATCATCTGGCTGATCGTCGGCGGCATCGTAGGCTGGCTGGCCAGCATCATCATGAAGCGCGATGCCCAGCAGGGCATCATCCTCAACATCGTGGTCGGCATCGTCGGCGCGCTGATTTCCGGCTGGCTGTTCGGCGGCGGCATCAACGAAGCGATCACCATTCGAACCTTCCTGTTCTCGCTGATCGGTGCGGTGATCCTGCTGGCGATCGTCAACCTGTTCACCCGCAAGAGCATACGCTGACGCGGCGGTAGCGCCGGCCGCTGGCCGGCGGGCCTTTCAGAACGGGCCCGGCAATCGCCGGGCCTCGTTCATTCAACCGATCTGTACCCACGCCGGCGCATGGTCGCTCGGACGTTCCCAGGTGCGCGGCTCGCGGTCGATACCCGAAGCCACCGCACCGCTCTTCAGCGCATCGGAGACCAGGGTCAGGTCGATGCGCAGGCCCAGGTTGCGACGGAAGCCGGCGGCGCGGTAATCCCACCAGCTGAAGGTGCCCGCCTCGTCGTTGTGCAGGCGGAAGCCATCGTGCAGGCCCAGCTGCAGCAGCTTGTTCAATGCGCCGCGCTCGGCGGTGGAGGTCAGGATGTGGTTGTCGTTCCACACCTCCGGGTCGTGCACGTCGCGTGCGTCCGGGGCAATGTTGAAGTCCCCCATCACGATCAGCTTCGGGTGGCGCTGCAGTTCTTCGGCGATCCAGGCATGCACCGCCTCAAGCCAGCGCAACTTGTACTCGTATTTGTCGGTACCGATGTCCTGGCCGTTGACCACGTACAGGTTGATTACCCGCAGGTCGCCGAAGGTACCGGCGATGACACGCTTCTGTTCGTCCTCGAAGCCGGGAATGCCGATCTGCACGTCCTGTGCAGGCTCACGCGACAGCAGCGCCACGCCGTTGTAGGTCTTCTGGCCGGCGAACACGCTGCGGTAGCCGGCAGCGATCAGCGCAGAGTCGGGGAACTTGTGGTCCTCCAGCTTGGTTTCCTGGATACCGACGATGTCCGGGCCGAACTCCTTGAGCCACTGTTCCAGGTGCGGCAGGCGGACATTGAGCGAATTGACGTTCCACGAGGCGATTTTCATGCGGGCATTCTACCCGGGTGGGCTTTGGTAGACGCCAACCTGGGTTGGCGCATGGCCGCCCCCGTGCCAACCAAGGTTTGCACCCACCGGTAGTGCCGGCCGCTGGCCGGCAACCCCATGAACCGTCGGCAGGACCCCGCAGTTGCCGGCCAGCGGCCGGCACTACCGCAGCAGCAGCTTCAACAAACCCGCAATCTTCGAATAAGGCGGCCGCAGCCGGTCGCTGGCCGCCCAGCGCGACTGCCACAGCACCGGCAGCCGCTTGCTCATCGCATCGAACCCGGCCCGGCCGTGGTAGGCGCCCATGCCGCTGGCCCCCACCCCGCCAAACGGCAGGCCATCGGCGGCGAAGTGCAGCAGCGTGTCATTTACCGTCACGCCACCGGCCACCACCTGGCCGAGGATGCGCTCCACCGTGGCCGTGTCATGGCTGAAGGGATACAGCGCCAGCGGCCGGTCGCGGGACAGCACGTCGGCCAGCGCGGCATCCAGATCCGGATAGGCCCGCACCGGCAGGATCGGGCCGAAGATCTCCTCGCGCATCAGGTCCAGGTCGTCCGGTGGGTCCAGCACCACGGTCGGCACCAGCAGGCGCTCCCGGTCGGCGCGCGTGTCATCCACCTGCGCCAGCGGAATCACCGGCACCCCGCGTTCGCGCGCCTGCGCCAGATAGCCCTGCAGGCGTTGGTACTGGCCTTCGTTGATGATGCGGGTGTAGTCGTCGGCATCGCTGAAGTCGCCATAGCGCTCGCGTACCTGCTGCTGCAGCGCCTGCACGAACTCGCGCTGGCGCACGGTGTCGATCAGCACGTAATCCGGCGCGATACAGGTCTGGCCCGCGTTGAACCACTTGCCGGTGGCCAGCCGCGCAGCGGCCTTTTCCAGCGGGAAATCGCGGCAGACGATGGCCGGCGACTTGCCGCCCAGCTCCAGCGTGACCGGCACCAGATGCTCGGCCGCGGCCGCCATCACCTTGCGGCCAACCGCTGTCGAGCCGGTGAACAGCAGATGGTCCAGCGGCAGCGAGGACACGGCCGCGGCCACATCCGCCCCGCCCTGCACCACCGCCACCCGATCGGGCGGGAACACGCGGGCCAGCAGATCGGCCAGGAACGCGCTGGTGCGCGGCGTGTGTTCCGAAGGCTTCAGCAGTACGTGGTTGCCCGCAGCGATGGCGGTGGCCAAAGGCACCAATGCCAGCGTGACCGGGTAGTTCCAGGGCGAGATCACCCCGACCACGCCCAGCGGCGTCGGCCGCAGCTGCGCGCGCGCTGGCCACAGCTTCCAGCCCGCCGATGCTCGCTGCGGCTTCGACCAGCGCCGCAGGTGGCGGCGCAGGTGGTCGATGGCCGACAGCACGCTCATGCCATCGGCCAGCTTCGATTCGGTGTGGGCGCGGTGGCCGAAGTCCTCGGCGATGGCCGTGGCCATTTCGTCCAGGCGTGGCTTCAGCGCCTCGCGCAGGCGGCGCAGGTCGGCTTCGCGCTGGTCGAGCGTGGGCCGCTGCGACTGCCAGGCGCTGCGCAGGGTGTGCAGGATGGCGGGAAGGTCGGCGGGGGCGGTGGTCGTCATGGGCCGACTATACGAGCTACGGCGGTCATCGCCGCATGACAGGGGCGTGGAATCAACTGGGTCGAGTCAAATCTACTTCTCGCCATACCTCCGGAGGTATGGCCAAAAATGCAGCTCCATCCTGTGAGCGTAAGAATATCTGCAATTTCGTACTTTCTTCATGGTCGAGCGGCTTCGCGTCTACCAATGTATGCGTCTGACGTGCCGAAGAGCAGGATGTGATGCGAGGGATACCCGCAGTTCTAAGCGGCCTGATGCTGATGGCCTTTTCCGCCGGAGCCTCAGCCCCGACTATTGACTACGAGAAGGTGGGAATGGTCGGTGCCCAAAGAGTGATGGGCCAATGGGTGCGTTACATCGTGCTCGGGGAGGACTCGGCGTGCATCACGGTTCAGATCTTCAAAACCGCGAACATGGAAGGACTCGTTCGCCAGAAGACAATCTGTTCGCTTGGGGAGATGCACTTTCACCGTGACTTCGCGTTTGTCGACGTGTGGAGGGTCGACTTTGAGCCAGACCGACTATCACTGGAGATCGAATTCATCAAACTTCGCGGTAGCGGCCATGAAGTGAGACCTTGTTCAATTGAAATCGGAAATAGGTCTATCGGAGATCTGGAATGTTCACTCGAGTATGGAAGCGTGTACTACTGACCACGCCATGGATTGTTCTTTACGCTGCGTCAACCCTTTCGGGTAGCCCCGCCAAAGCATCGGAGCGGCACATCGACTATTCAAAAGTCACGAAGGCTGAAGGGGCAATTGTTCGGGAGCGTTCCTTCAGGTATCTCGTAATCGCCGACAATCCATGCCTGACAATTCAGTCCTTTAGGCTCGGCCATCCAAGCAAGCCCCATCGCGAAAAGTTCATCTGCTCGCTCGGCGAGGCCCGCTTTGATCGCGACTTCGCTTTGGTCGACTTCAAGACACTCGATTTCCACGATGACCGTCTGGATGTAGAAGTGGAATTCACTCCCTCACGAAGGGGACGCAAGGTGATCAGGTGGTGCTCCATCGCCCTGCAGCCTGATTCCATTGGCGATCTGGTGTGCAATCGATGATGGTGGCTCTCGTGATGGCCCTAGTACTGTCTCTGTCTGAAGCGTCGACTACCCCTCCGCCGCCCAATGGCCATTTCGCGCAGGATACAAAGCGCGAGTATGTCCCGATGGTGGGCGACAGCCTGGCGTCGCTTGTGGGCGAGCTGGACGGTGAGCCCACCTCTGGCGCCACCATCGATCGGGTGCTGGCTGCTTTGGAGGAGCGACTGAAGCGTACCCCATGCAGGTCAGCGGGACTTGGCAATACGCAGTCGCAACCACGTGGCATCACCTGCAACGTACCCGATGCAGAGCGGCTTTTTCCCTACTACGCGGCCCTGCGGCGGGCAGAGACGCCAGCAGAGCACGATCGCCGGGGCCGTCGCTTCCTGGACGCCTATGCGACGTTGCTCAAGAATGCACCGGATGTCGCCCTCACGCGACCAAGCGAGGATGAAGCGGCGGATGGCTTGTTACATGTGCTCTTTCCGTTCGAGATCTGGGGCAGAAAGCTGAACATCCCACGCCATCAGGTGCACTTCCCGTTCGTTCCTGTGTGCAACCTCGTTGTCGCCCGCGCTGCGCGTTGCCCGGGAGCCGACCAGCTGCGCAGGAAAATTGGGCAGGCAGGCGATGAGAGTGAACAGCGATTGTTCTGCATCAAGAAGTTCTCGACGCGACGGCTGGCGGAGGAAGGTGAATGCGCGGAAGTGGCTACCACAAGCCCCTGATGCCCATCGCATGCTCCCGCATGTAAAAGACGGTTTCCTGGAGAATGAATTTGCTGAGCTTGATCTTCACCGTGCTCGCAACACTGGCTTCAACAGAGGATGCGAAGGCTGACAGCGGGAGATGGGTTCACGCTGGCAGCAGCATCACACTGCGATACGACGGCGAGGAGAATGGTCGCTACCGGAACCTGTCGGTGATGAAGCAGGGCAAGCTGGTGCGCCGCATAGCGCTGGGCAAACGCTCGTACTCTCTGTTCGAGTACGACCCCGATCCGGCGACGCCCCCTGACGGTCGGTATGTGCTTGTCACTGACGTGGAATCCGGTGAGGTTGGTATGCCGGATGGACGCCGTTCTCTGCATGAAAGGCCGTACTGCGGTTTCATCGACACACGAAGCGGCTGCCTGCTTGCGCGTCAGACCGGGCAATTCTGTGAAGGGCAGTTCAATGACGCTGGCGCCTGGGTATCTCCGGCCCTTCCCAACCTGACCATTTCTGAGGAGCTCCCTACCGCAGAAGACTATGCCTCAGGCCGCCTGAGCCCCTCGGATGCGCCCGATGGTTCCATCGATAATCTGCTTCGCTGCGACCCGCCAGGTCCAAGCAACAGAGACCACTACAGGAAGCTGATCGATGCGGGGATCTTTGAAGTCACTCCTTCGCAGAGAAAGGCGCTGTACGGCGGGTAGAGCCGACTGTTGATCGACTGCACCAGGCTCTAACGTGCACTGCCTACCGCGATTGGGTCAGAGCCCTTTCGCATGCGAAAGGGTTCCGACCCCGGGCGCGATACGAGGTGTGGCTTCGGATGCTTTTCAACCGCGATTTCGACATTGAGCGCTGCCTTTTCGCGTCTGCGGAGTTTTGTGCCGCGCGTTGCGCGGTCGCCGAGCATGGCTCGGCGCTACAGGGTAACGAAAAGGCCGTGGTCTGCACCACGGCCCCTGAAACCCGGTGGGTGCCGACCGTTGGTCGGCACGCCGGTTATTTGGTGATATCCACGTTCCTGGTTTCGCGCAGGAACAGGCCGCCGATCACCACCGACATCAGTGCGATCGCAATCGGGTACCACAGGCCGTAGTACAGGTTGCCGGTACCGGCCACCAGCGCGAACGAGATGGCCGGCAGGAAGCCACCGAACCAGCCGTTGCCGATGTGGTACGGCAGCGACATCGAGGTGTAGCGGATGCGGGTCGGGAACAGTTCCACCAGGTAGGCGGCGATCGGGCCGTAGACCATGGTCACGTACAGCACCAGCAGCCACAGCATGAAGATGGTGCCGGCGATGTTGATGCGCGCACCATCGGCCTTGGCCGGGTAGCCGGCAGAGGTCAGGGCGGTCTTCAGTTCCGCGCCGAACGCATCGGCCTTGGCCTTGCCTTCTTCCTTGGTCAGGCCGGCGGCCTCATACGAGGTGACGCTGGCACTGCCCACGTTCACCATCGCCAGCGAACCGGCGGCGGCGGGCTGCACGTCGTACGGCACACCGGCCTTGGTCAACGCGGCGGTCGCCACGTCGCAGGAGCTGGTGAACTTGCGCAGGCCCACCGGATCGAACTGGAACGAGCAGGTGGCCGGATCGGCGACGACCAGCGCCGGCGAGCTGCTGCGGGCTTCTTCGATGGCCGGGTTGGCGAAGTGGGTCAGGCCCTTGAAGATCGGGATGTAGGTGATGGCCGCCAGCAGGCAGCCGGCCAGGATGATCTTCTTGCGGCCGATGCGGTCGGACAGCCAGCCGAAGAAGATGAAGAACGGCGTGCCCAGTGCCAGCGCTGCGGCGATCAGCAGGTAGGAGGTGGTGGCATCGACCTTCAGCATGCTGCTGAGGAAGAACAGCGCGTAGAACTGTCCGCCGTACCAGACCACGGCCTGGCCAGCCGCTGCACCGAGCAGGACCAGCAACATCAGCTTCAGGTTGCCGCCCTTCAGGCTGTCGCGGAACGGGGTCTTGGAGCCCTTGCCTTCAGCCTTCATCTGCTGGAACAGCGGCGATTCGCTCAGCTGCAGGCGGATCCACACCGAAATGCCCAGCAGCAGGATCGACACCAGGAACGGAATGCGCCAGCCCCAGGCTTCGAACGCCTCGTTGCCCAGCGTCATGCGGCAGGCCAGGATGATCAGCAGCG
This sequence comes from Stenotrophomonas maltophilia complex sp. Om-AH-Sm3, assembly GCF_059337855.1. Classification (NCBI taxonomy): domain Bacteria; kingdom Pseudomonadati; phylum Pseudomonadota; class Gammaproteobacteria; order Lysobacterales; family Lysobacteraceae; genus Stenotrophomonas; species Stenotrophomonas maltophilia complex sp. Om-AH-Sm3. The sequence goes on from NZ_JBYBLQ010000025.1 coordinate 13,009, forward strand.
AAAGGAACAGGCCGAGCGTGGCGGTGCACTGGATGAAGCTGGTGTACAGGCCGCGCTTGTCGTCCGGCGCGTGCTCGGCCACGTAGGTGGCGGCACCGCCGTACTCGCCGCCCATCGCCAGGCCCTGGGCCAGGCGCAGGATGATCAGGATCACCGGTGCGGCGAAACCGATCGAGGCGTAGTTGGGCAGCACGCCGACCAGGAAGGTCGAGATGCCCATGATCAGGATGGTGACCAGGAAGGTGTACTTGCGGCCGATGCGGTCGCCGAGGCTGCCGAAGAAGGCCGCGCCGAACGGACGCACGAAGAAGCCGGCGGCGAACGCCAGCAGGGCGAAGATCATGCCCGTGGTTTCATTGACGCCACTGAAGAACTGCTTGGCGATGATGGCCGCGAGCGAGCCGTACAGGAAGAAGTCATACCACTCGAACACCGTGCCGAGGCTCGAGGCGAAGATGACCTTCTTGTGGCCCTTGGTCAGGGTGCCCGCTTTATGTGCGGTGCTGGGTGTACTGGACATGGGACGCTTCCCCTCCGAAGCAATCGTTGTTGGTGGGTGCCGACCGTTGGTCGGCACTCAATTCGGTAGATGCCGACCTTGGCCGGCACCCCATCTCGGTAGGTGCCGGCCGCTGGCCGGCACGCTCTTAGAAGCTGTACTTCGTAGTGAACTGCAACCGGGTGATGTCACCCTTGTTGCCGTTCTCAACTTCGCGACGGCCGTACATCAGCTCGGCGCCGATATCGACCTTGGGCAGCGGTGAATAGAAGATGTTGCCGCGGATGCTCTGCACGCTCTTGGTCACCAGCGGGCCGAGGATGCTGTCGTTGTCGTAGTCGCTGCGCGCGTAGATCAGGTTGGTGCGCAGCTTCGGCGAGAACGCATGCCGCCAGCCGACATAGCCGGCCAGCACGCCGGTCGGGTTGAGCTCATCACGGGCCACGTCGTAGGCGCTGTCGGCGGTGATGCCCAGGCCGATGTAGCGGGCGATGCCTTCGCCGCCGGTCAGCTGGTAATGCAGCGAATCGCTGTCACCCATCACCCACTTGCCGCCCAGGGTCAGGCCGCCAGCCACCTTGTCGGCCTTCGCGCCGGTGGCCTGGTTGTCGACCTTCAGCTGACGGACGATGCCGCCGACGCCGAAGGTGCCCCAGTCGCCCTTCCAGCCATAGCGCAGGGTCAGGTCGGGCAGGCTGCCACGGTCGGAGTTGGCGCTGGCGTTGGTCCAGGCACCGGTGACCGGGTTGCGGGTGCCGGTGAGGGTGGTGGTTTCCGGGTTTTCCAATGCGACACTGAAGCCGCCCTGGGTGTAGCGCACCTGGGCCTGGCGCACGAAGATCACGCCGTCGGTGGGGCCGACGAAGTCGACCGCTTCCGGCAGTGCGGCCGCGTCCATGAAGTTGGACCAGGTCTGGCCGGCCAGCCAGTTGTTCCAGTACATGTAGGCGTGGCGCAGGGTCACGCCGTAGGTATTGGTGGCAGTCTGGTTGCCCAGCGAGTTGCCGAAGAAGTCCATCTCGAAGAACGCACCGGCCTTGTTGCCCGATTCGCTGACGTTGTCGATGCCCAGGTTGAAGCGCGAGAACTTGGCATGGGCGTTGAAATCGGTGCCCGAGCGCTTGCCGCTGCCGCCGGCGCCTTCCACCGGGGTCTGGCCCGGGAGGTACAGCGAACGGCCGGTGGCGTCGTCGGCCAGCTGGCCATCGCTGGTCTGGGTGGCCAGGAAGTCGGCCTTGATGAAGCCGCCGATCTTGACCGTGGTGCCCGGTGCCGCGCCCGGGGTGATGGTGGTGACCTGGATCGGCTGCTTGCCGGCCGGCACCTGTGCAACCGGCTTCTGCTCGGCCTGCACCGTGCGCACTTCGGTCACCGCCTGCTGGGTCTGGCTGATCTGGGTCTGTTGTTGTTGCTGCGAAGACAGCAGCAGCTGGACCTGGCGTTCCAGTTCGGCAACGCGTGCTTCCAGTGCCTTCTCTTTGGCGGTCTCTGCGAACGCCATGCCCGGTGCGACCAGGGCGACCAGCAGGCAGGCCGCCAAAGGTGTGCGCACGGCTTTCAACGTACGGTGGCTCATGTTGCCCTCTCTCCCAAGTGGCAAGGTGATGCCGCGCGTGGGGCACGGTCGAGCCGAGACTGCGGGGCGATTATGTATAGCGGCTATTCGCCATTGGTCGAACCCGGCCCTGCAAGGCGCTCACTTTCGACCATGGTCTAACCAGGGTGGTGACGCGGCCGGGGGTGGATGGGGCAAACTGAGGGGGATCGGTCGTTGCGATGCTGCGGCCGCACATACAAAGTCAACGTGCAAGTGAGGGTGCCATGGCTGATATCTACCCCGTCGATCCGCAGTTCGCCGCCAAGGCACGCATCGACAAGAAGACCTATGAACAGCAGTACCAGGCGTCGGTGACCGACCCGGATGGATTCTGGGGCAGGGCCGCCGAGCGCCTGCAATGGATGCGCAAGCCGACGAAGATCAAGAACGTCAGCTATGACCTGTCCGACTTCCACATCAAGTGGTTCGAGGATGGCGAGCTCAATGCCAGCGTGAACTGCCTGGATCGCCAGCTCGAGACGCGCGGCGACAAGACCGCCCTGCTGTTCGAGCCGGACGGCCCGGATGCACCGGCCCAGCACGTGACCTATCGCGAACTGTATGAGCGCACCTGCCGCCTCGGCAATGCGCTGCGCAACCTTGGGGTCAAGAAAGGCGACCGCGTCACCATCTACCTGCCGATGATCGTCGACGCCGTAGTAGCCATGCTGGCCTGCGCGCGCATCGGTGCGATCCACTCGGTGGTGTTCGGTGGCTTCGCGCCAAACTCGATCGCCGACCGCGTCAGCGACTGCCAGAGCAAGCTGATCATCACCGCCGACGAAGGCTTGCGCGGTGGCCGCAGGATTCCGCTGAAGGCCAACGTCGATGCCGCGCTGAAGCTGCCGGGCACGAACACGGTTGAAACCGTGCTGGTGGTGCGCCACACCGGCGGCGCGGTGGACATGCAGGCCCCGCGCGACCGCTGGTTCCACGATGTGGTGGACAGCCAGCCGTCCACCTGCGAACCGGAACGCATGAACGCGGAAGACCCGCTGTTCATCCTCTACACCTCCGGCTCCACCGGCAAGCCGAAGGGCGTGCTGCACACCACCGGCGGCTATCTGCTGTACGCGGCCTACACCCATGAAGCGGTGTTCGACCTGCGCGAGGACGACATCTACTGGTGCACCGCCGATGTCGGCTGGGTCACCGGCCACAGCTACATCGTGTACGGGCCGCTGGCCAACGGTGCGACCTCGCTGATGTTCGAAGGCGTGCCGAACTATCCGGACACCTCGCGCTTCTGGAACGTCATCGACAAGCACAAGGTGAGCATCTTCTACACCGCCCCGACCGCGATCCGTGCGCTGATGCGCGAAGGCGAGGAGCCGGTGAAGAAGACCTCGCGCGCGTCGCTGCGCCTGCTCGGCAGCGTCGGCGAGCCGATCAACCCGGAAGCCTGGCGCTGGTACTACGAAGTGGTCGGCGACAGCCGCTGCCCGATCGTCGATACCTGGTGGCAGACCGAGACCGGCGGCATCCTGATCTCGCCGCTGGCCGGTGCGATGGACCTCAAGCCGGGGTCGGCCACCCTGCCTTTCTTCGGCGTGCAGCCGGCGCTGGTCAATGCCGATGGCGAGATCCAGGACGGCCCGACCGAGGGCAACCTGATCATCCGTGACTCCTGGCCGGGCCAGATGCGCACGGTGTACGGCGACCACCAGCGCTTCATCGATACGTATTTCCGCACCTACCCCGGCAGCTACTTCACCGGCGACGGTTGCCGACGCGACGAGGACGGCTACTACTGGATCACCGGCCGCGTCGACGACGTGATCAATGTGTCCGGCCACCGCATCGGCACCGCCGAAGTGGAAAGCGCGCTGGTCTCGCACCCGAAGGTGGCCGAAGCGGCGGTCGTGGGCTTCCCGCACGACGTCAAGGGCCAGGGCATCTACGCCTACGTCACCCTGGTGGCCGAAGAGGCCCCGAGCGATGAACTGCACAAGGAGCTGATCGCCTGGGTGCGCAAGGAGATCGGGCCGATCGCCACACCGGACCACCTGCAGTGGGCACCGGGCCTGCCGAAGACCCGCTCGGGCAAGATCATGCGCCGCATCCTGCGCAAGATTGCCGAAAACGCGCCGGACCAGCTCGGCGACACCTCGACCCTGGCCGATCCATCGGTGGTGGCGTCGCTGGTGGACGAGCGCAAGGTGCGATGACGTACGACCCGGGGTCGGATCCCTTTCCTCAAGGAAAGGGCTCTGACCCCATCTGCTTTCCCCCACGGTTCCCCCCGACCATGACCACCCTCCTGATTGCCGATGACCACCCGCTGTTCCGCGAAGCCCTGCGTGGAGCCGTGCAGCGGGTCATCCCCGGCGTGCAGCTGTTCGAGGCCGACAGCGTGGAAGCGCTGTACGCGCTGGCCGACCTGCACAACGACGCCGACCTGGTCCTGATGGATCTCAACATGCCCGGTGCGCAGGGCTTCAACGCACTGGTGCACATGCGCTCACTGCACCCCCAACTGCCAGTGGTGGTGGTGTCCGCGCGCGAAGAACCCACGGTGATGCGCCGCGCGCTCGACCACGGTGCGCTGGGCTTCATCCCGAAGTCTGCGGATTCGGACACCATCGGCCATGCGCTGGGCACCATCCTCGATGGCGAGACCTGGGCACCGCCGGAAGCGCACAACGTGCCGCCCACCGGCAGCGAAGAACGCGAAGTCGGCCAGCGCCTGCGCGAGCTGACCCCGCAGCAGTTCCGTGTCCTGCAGATGCTCGGCGCTGGCCGCTTGAACAAGCAGATCGCCTACGACCTCAACGTCTCCGAAGCGACGATCAAGGCCCACGTCACCGCCATCCTGCGCAAGCTCGGCGTGACCAACCGCACCCAGGCCGTGCTGATGGCCGGCAAGCTGGCCATCGACGACGACGCCATCGTGCTGCCGCCCGAAGAAGACTGACGGTAGTGCCGGCCGCTGGCCGGCATTCGCCTGGAACGTCTGAAACCGCCCTGGTAGGTGCCAAGCTTGCTTGGCACGCCTTTGCTTGGCCCGTGTTATAGCCATCGCTATACAAACCAGCCCTGCCTGCGCGTTTGTCCGTAAATGCGCCACGCGCGGATCGCAATGCTAAGCTTCGCGTCCCCTTGGGGAGTAGCCGGATTCCTTCGCAGGAATCGTCCACGTCAACATACTCGGCCAGTGCGCCGTGGCGTGGACAACCATGATGGTTGGCGAGACCAGCGGCCCGCGCGCGCAACGTCAGGTTGGGCGCGAGCGCGAGCCGTGCGTCCGTCCTTGCCCGACCTCAGCCGCTGTCCATGTCCCCCATTTCGATCCTCCTGATCGGCTTTGCCATGTCCACCGATGCCTTTGCCGCCGCAATCGGCAAGGGTGCGGCCATGCGCAAGCCGGTGTTCCGCGATGCACTGCGTGCCGGCATCATCTTCGGCGTCATCGAGGCGATCACGCCGATCATCGGCTGGCTGCTCGGCCGCGCCGCGCTGCAGTACGTCCAAGCCTTCGACCACTGGATCGCGTTCGGCCTGCTCGGTGCGCTGGGCATCCACATGATCTACAACGGCCTGCGCCCGGACAGCGCCGAGGATGACGAGGATCCCTCGCAGCACCACGGCTTCTGGAAGCTGGCGCTGACCGGCTTCGCCACCAGCATCGACGCGATGGCGGTGGGTATCGGCCTGGCCTTCATGGACGTGCATATCGGCGTGATGGCCGCGGTCATCGGCCTGTGCACACTGACCATGGTGACCGCCGGCATCATGCTCGGCCGCGTGCTGGGCAGCATGGTCGGCAAGCGTGCGGAGATCATCGGTGGCGTGATCCTAGTGATCATCGGCGCGACGATCCTGTACGAGCACCTGCACGGCGCGGGGTAAACGCTTCCGCTATTACGTGGTTGCCGGCCAGCGGCCGGCACTACCTGACGTCACATCCACGCATGGCGTGGATCTACTGCCAGGCCGATGAAGCTTTGGTAGATGCCAGGCTTGCCTGGCATGGTTTCACGTCGTGGTTGCCGGCCAGCGGCCGGCACTACCTGGCGTCGCATCCACGCATGGCGTGGATCTATTGCGCATCCCGCAGCGCGCCCAGGAAGGCGCGCAGCGAGGCCGGCTTGATCGGCTTGGTCAGCACGCGGTAGCCACGCTCGCGTGCCATCCGCTTCAGCTCGTCACGTCCGTCGGCGGTCAGCAGCGCACCCGGCAGCGGGTAGCCGGCCGCCTCGCGCAGCGCCACCAGCGCATCCAGGCCATCCATGCGATCGTGCAGGTGGTAGTCCACCAGCATCACCTGCGGTCGCTCGGCGATCTTCTCCAGTGCCTGGTCGACGGTGGCGGCGGTGATCACCTGCACCTGCCAGCGGCCGAGCAGTGCGCGCATGCCGTCGAGGATTTCCTCGTCGTTGTCCACGCACAGCACCCGCAGGCCCGCCAGCGAGTCGCTGCGCACCGGTGTGGCCACGGCCTGGGTCGCCTTGGCAGGCTCGGAGTAGCCGGGCAAGGGCGCAACCCGCGGCAGGATGATCGAGAACATCGAGCCACTGCCAACGCGGCTGCGTGCATTGAGGCGATGGTCGAGCAGGCGCGAGATGCGCTGGCAGATCGACAGGCCCAGGCCCAACCCCTGCTCGCCCCAGTCGAACGGCTGCTGGTAGCGGTGGAACTCGTCGAAGATCTGCCGCATGTGGTGTTCGGGAATGCCAGGGCCGGTATCCCACACCTGCAGTTCCACCTCGTCGCCGCGCTGGCGCACGGCCAGCACGATGCGCCCCTGGCGTGTGTAGCGCAGCGCATTGGCCAGGAAGTTCTGCAGTACGCGGCGCAGCAGGCGGCGATCGCTGCGTACCCAGGCCGCGCGCGCGAACAGGTCCAGGCGCAGGCCACGGCCTGCGGCCACCGGCGTGTACTGCGCGGCCAGCTCGCGCATCAACGCACTCACATCGAACTCGCCGATCACCGGGTGCAGGCCACCGGCATCCAGCCGCGACACGTCCAGCAGACCATCAAGCAGTTCTTCGGCAGCGCGCAGCGACGCGTCCACGCGCTCGGCCAGATGCTTCTGCTCGTCGCTGACGTGATCACTGTCGCGCAGTGCCGAAGCGAACAGGCGTGCTGCGTTCAGCGGCTGCAGCACGTCGTGGCTGATCGCCGCCAGGAAGCGCGTCTTCGACTGCTGCGCGACCTCGGCCTCATGCGAGCGCTCGGCCACGCGCTGTTCCAGCGTCTCGTTGGCTTCAAGCAGCGCCCTTTCAGCGTGCTTGTAGTCGGTGATGTCGTTGTAGCTGGTCACGTAACCGCCGCCGGGCAGCGCCTGGCCACGCATCTCGATCACCTTGCCGTCGCTGCGGGTGCGCTCGAACACGTGCGGCGAGCCGGCGCGCATGTAACCGATGCGGCGGTTGATCTGCACTTCGATATCGCCCTCGCCCAGCTCGCCGCGCTCGGCGTTGTAGCGGATCAGGTCGGCCACCGGGCGGCCCACGTAGAGCATGCCGTCGGGGTAACCGAACATGTCCTGGTAGCGGCGGTTCCACGCGGTCAGGCGCATGTCCGGATCGACCACGCTGACCCCGGCGCTGATGTTCTCCAGCGTGGTCGACAGGATCTCGCGGTTGAAGCGCAGTTCCTGCCCGGCTTCGTCCAGCACCGCCACCACTTCCCCCAGGTCCATGCCCGAGCCACGCAGCAGGCTGGTCAGCAGCAGGCGCGCCGATGCCGCACCGATCGAGGCGGCCAGCAGGCGCTCGGTGAACTGCACCCACGGCCGGTCAGCCGGTGCCGAGGATTGCAGCTCACGGCCCAGCGACTGCGCCTGCTCGAAGAACGAACGCCGTGCATGGCGTTCGCCGACCACGCGCGAAGCCAGCGCCAGCAGGTCGCCCACATGCACATGCCCGGGCCAGCCACCGGCCACCGACGGGCGCTCGGCATACGGGTCGAGGAACGGTGCCGCACGCAGGCGCTCGTCGACGCCGGGCCGCCAGCGTGCGGAAACCAGCATCATCGTGGCCGCATTGACCAGCAGCGACCAGAACGTGCCGTGGGTCAGCGGGTCCCAGCCGGACATGCCGAACAGCTGCTGCGGACGCAGCCACTCGATGCCGAACGGGCCGTGCTGTACCCAGGCGGCGTCGACCCAGCCGGCCATGGTCATCGCCGGCAGCAGCAGGGTGTACAGCCAGGTGGCAAAGCCCAGCAGCATGCCCACTTCGACGCCGCGCCGGCTGGCACCGCGCCAGTACAGGCCGCCGATCAGGCCGGGCGCGAATTGCGCCACCGCTGCGAACGCCATCAGGCCGTACGAGGCCAGCGTGCTGTCGTTGCTGCTGGTGCGGTAGTAGCTGTAGGCCATCAGCGCCAGCAGCAGGATCGCCAGGCGGCGGATCCACAACACGCGCGAGGCGACGTCAGCGGCTTCCTGGTGGTCACCGCTCCGACGCAGCAGTACCGGCATCACCAGATCATTGCTGACCATGGTCGCCAGCGCGATGGACGAGACGATGACCATGCCGGTGGCCGCCGAGAAGCCGCCCACGTAGGCGATCAGCGCCAGCGCATTGCGGCCTTCGGCCAACGGCAGCGCCAGCACCATCGAGTCGTCGGCGACGCTGCCGCCGGTGCCGAACAGGGTCACGCCGGCGGTGGCGATCGGCAGCACCATGCCCGAGATCAGCACCAGGTAACCGCCGAACATCCAGCGCGCGCGGCGCACGTCGCGCACGTCACCGCACTCGACCACGGCCACGTGGAACTGGCGCGGCAGGCAGATGATGGCGAGGAAACTGAGCAGGGTCTGCGAGATGAAGCCGACCGGCGGCAGGCCGGTGAACAGCGTATGCACCGACTCGACCACCGCGTCGGTGCGGTTGCTCAGCCACAGGTAGGCGAACACGCCCACCGCCAGCATCGCCAGCAGCTTGATCACCGATTCAAAGGCAATCGCCAGCATCATGCCGTGGTGGTGCTCGGTGGCATCGACCTGGCGGGTACCGAACAGGGTGGCGAACAGCGCCATCAGCAATGCCACGTATAGCGCCGGGTCGGTGAAGAAGCCGGTCGGGCCGGTGTTGCCGGTCAGCACCTGCAGGCTCATCGCCACCGCTTTGTACTGCAACGCCAGGTACGGAATGATGCCGATCAGCGCGATGATCGCCACCAGCGCCGCCAGCCGCCGCGAGCGACCGAAGCGCGAGGAGATGAAATCGGCGATGGAGACCACGTTCTGGCTGCGTGCGATCAGCGCCAGGCGCTCGATGATGCGCCAGCCGAACAACAGCAGCAGCAGCGGGCCGATGTAGATCGGCAGGTAGCCCACGCCATTGCGCACGGCAGTGCCGACCGCGCCGTAGAAGGTCCACGACGAGCAGTACACCGCCAGCGCCAGGCTGTAGACGACCGGCCGCAGCCACGGCCGGTCGGGGTACATCGGCCGACGGTCGCCCCACCACGCCACGCCGAACAGCAGCGCGGCATAGGCAACCGAGACCAGCAGCAGGACCCAACTGGAGACCACGCGTGTGTTTCCGTCGGAGGAACCCGCAGTGTAGGCCAGGCGCGGCCGGGTGTACGGGCTCGTTGGGGGCAACCGCCCCCACCAGTGTGGGGGCTTACGCGGTGCGGGCCACGACCGTGGGTCGTGGCCGGCTTCTTACTGGGCCGGCACGCCCATTTCCTTCAGCAGTTCCGGCGCCGGGTAGACCTTGGCCAGCAGCCAGCGCAGGTAGCGCATGTCCACGTGCACGGCACGCTTGTAGCGCGGGTCGAACCACCAGCTGGCGCTGACCGACTCCCAGTTGCTGTCAAAGTTCAGGCCGATCAGTTCGCCCTTGGCATTGAGCACCGGCGAGCCGGAGTTGCCGCCGGTGGTGTCCAGGTTGGTCAGGAAGTTGACCGTCTGGGTCTTCAGTGCCGGATCGGCGGTGCTGCCGAAGTCACCCTTGGCGATCGCTGCCAGCAGCGGCTTGGGTGCGTCGAACGGATAGGCGTTGGTGTTCTTCTCGACGATGCCGGCCACGGTGGTCACCGGCGAGTAGGTCACGCCATCGCGCGGGTGCAGTGCCTCGACCTTGCCGTAGCTGATGCGCAGGGTGCGGTTGGCATCCGGGTACACGGCGCGGCCCTGCTTGGCACGCCAGGCGAACAGCGCCTGCATGTAGGCCGGGCGCAGGCGCAGCTGCTCGCCCTCGCGGGTCTTGCTTTCGTTCTCGATGCGCAGCTGCGCGGCCACCAGCGGGCCGGCCACGGCGATCAGCGGATCGGCGGCCAGGGCCTTGCCTTCGCGCGCAGCCGCGAAGCGCGACAGGCGCTGCGCCTCGTCACCCAGCTGGGTGCCGGCGTACAGGGTATCCAGTGCCTTGGCCAGCTGCTGCGGGGTACGGCCGAAGGCGGCGTCGAACTCGGCCACGCGCTGCGCGTCCGGCAGCTGCTGGTAACGGGTCAGCAGGGTGGTCAGCAGGGCCTTCTCGACCTCCGGTGCGTAGCGGCGCTGGACCTGCTTGAGCACGCCTTCGATCATCGCCTGGTCGCGCTGCTGGTAACCGCTCTCGCGCTGCGCGTCCGGTTTGGCCGATTCGATGCGCAGGCGCTCCAGCAGCAGCGCCGAGCGCAGCAACTGGCTCTGTGCGGCCATCTGGTCCAGCAGCAGGTCACGCTCGCCCACCGCCGCGCCCTGTGACAGGTTGGCCAGCAGCGCCTTGATGTCGCTCTGGTACCTGCGGTCGGTGGCGGCCAGCATCGCGGTCTCGTCGGCGGCACGCTGGGCCTTGGCGTCGCTGCGCAGCAGACCTTCCAGCTCACCGGCGGCGCGCTTGCGGTTGTTCTTCAGCGACTGCAGCTGCGAAGCGTAACGGGTACGTGCCTGCGCGTCCTTGGCAGTTGCCGCCTCGATGGTGTCGATCATCTGCTGGAACACCGAAACGCGGCGCGGCAGCACGGTGTCGATCTGGCCGGCGAATTCTGCCGCGGTACGGTGGCGGTAGGTGATGCCCGGATAACCGGCCAGCATCGCGTAGTCGCCCTCCTTCGGGCCCTCCACCGACATCTGCAGGTGTGCCGGCGCCTGGTAGGGCACGTTGTCCTTGCTGTAGGCGGCCGGCTTGCCGTCCTTGCCCACATAGGCGCGCAGCAGGGTGAAGTCGCCGGTGTGGCGCGGCCACATGAAGTTGTCGATCTCGTCGCCGTAGTTGCCGATCGCACGCGGCGGCGCGTACACCAGGCGCACGTCGCTCAGTTCCAGCTGGGCGATCCGGTAGAAGTCGGTGCCGTAGTACATGTTGGCCACCGAGCAGCGCACACTGCCATCCTTCTCGCACTCGGCCACAATCTGCTTGCTGGCGGCATCGACGGCATCGAAGTAGGCACGGCCGGTCTTGCCGCGGGCCTGCGCCAGCACCTGGTCGGTCACCTTGTCGAAGCCGACGGTGACCAGCACGCGGAAGTCCGGGTTGGCCGGGCGCTCATCGGCACGGTCCCTGGCGATGAAGCCACCGTTGATCAGGTCGTGCTCTGGGGAGCTGTTGTACTGGATCACGCCCATCGCCACGTGGTGATTGGTCAGCAGCAGGCCGTCGCTGGACACGAACGAGCCGGTGCCGCCGCCAGCGCGCACCACCGCGCTCAGCGGCGGCGCGGTGACATTGGCCAGGTCGGCCGGATTACCCTTGAAGCCAGCGGCCTGCAGCGGCTTGGCCAGGTCCGGCAGCTGGGTCGGCATCCACATGCCTTCATCGGCGTGGGCACCGGCGGCGAGGGTCAGGCCCAGGGCCAGGGCGGTGGGAAGGGCTTTGCGTGGTGACATGAGGCAATCCGGTACGACTGAACAGCCCGGGACCATAGCCGCTGGGGCGCTGTCGGGCAACGCCCGATAGTCAGGCCTGCGCCGCGCTCCTAAAATTGCCGTTTTCTGCACATCGGACGTTCGCAGATGATCGTCGGCATCGATCTTGGCACCACCCATTCCCTCATCGGCATGCACACGGCAGCTGGGCCGCAGCTGTTCCCCAATGCCCATGGCGAGCTGTTGACCCCTTCGGTGGTCAGCCTCGCCGAAGGTGGCGTATTGGTCGGCCAGCCGGCCCGTGACCGCCTGGTCAGCCATCCGCAGCAGACCGTGGCCCATTTCAAGCGCTGGATGGGCAGCGACCGTGAGACCCGGCTGGGTGAGCGCAGTTTCCGTCCCGAGGAGCTCTCGGCCATGGTGCTGCGCTCGCTGCTAGCCGACGCCGAAGCCGCCCTGGGCCGCAAGGTGGAGGAGGCGGTGATCAGCGTGCCGGCCTATTTCTCTGACGCCCAGCGCAAGGCCACCCGCGCCGCCGGCGAGCTGGCCGGCATCCGCGTCGAGCGCCTGATCAATGAGCCCACTGCCGCCGCGCTGGCCTACGGCCTGCAGGAGCGTGACGGCGAAGGCCGGATCCTGGTGCTGGACCTGGGCGGCGGCACCTTCGATGTGTCGATCCTGGAAATCTTCGATGGCGTCGTCGAGGTCCATGCAAGCGCCGGCGACAATTTCCTGGGTGGCGAGGATTTCCTGCAGGTACTCGTGCAGGCCTTCCATGCCGGCCAGGGTACGTCTGCCAGCGACCTGTCCGCTGCCGAGCAGGCGCAGCTGCTGCGTCGGCTGGAACTGTTCAAGCGCGAACTCAGCCAGAGCGGCACTGCCAGCCTGCAGTTGCCCCTGGCCGGCAGTGAACGCAAGTGGCAGCTGGATGAAGCTCGCTACACCCAGCTCTGTGAGCCACTGCTACTGCGCATGCGCACGCCCATCGAGCGCGCGATCCGCGACGCCCGGCTCAAGCCCGAGGCGCTGGACGACATCATCCTGGTCGGCGGTGCAGTACGCATGCCGATGGTCAGCAAGCTGGCGACCCGCATGTTTGGCCGGCTGCCGCTGCGCCACGTCCATCCGGACCAGGCGATCGCATTGGGTGCCACCGTTGCCGCCGGGCTGAAGGCACGCGACGAATCGCTGCGCGAGGTCGTGCTGACCGATGTCTGCCCCTATACACTGGGCACGCAGGTGTCCCGCCAGGATGCTTCCGGTGGCGAGCGCAGCGGCTATTTTCACCCGATCATCCAGCGCAACAGCGTGGTGCCGGTCAGCCGCGAAGATCGCTTCTACCCGGTGCACGAGCAGCAAAGTGCCATTCGCCTCGACGTATTCCAGGGCGAGAGTCCGACGGTGGATCGCAACATCAAGCTCGGTGAGCTGACCGTGCCGTTGACCCATTCTGTCCCGATTCAAGAGCGCAGCGTCACCGCCCGCTTTACCTACGACGTGAACGGGCTGCTGCAGGTCGAAGTCACCGAGGACGCCACCGGTAGGCGCCACGAGCTCATCCTCGAACAGAACCCCGGGCTGCTGTCACCCGAAGAAATCCAGCAGCGCCTGCGGGTGCTGGAAGCATTGAAGATCCACCCGCGCGACGCGCAGCCCAACATCGCCGTGATTGCCCGCACCGAGCGCCTGTACGAGGAACGCATCCATCACCGCGAACTGCTGCAGTCGTGGCTGAACAACTTCCGCCATGTGCTGGAAAGCCAGGATGCCATTGCCGTCGAGCGTCATCGCCATCAGCTGGACGAGGCACTCGACACCCTCGAGCGCGATGCATGAGCTGGGCACTGCACGTCCTGGAGCTGGACGAGACGGCTGACGAGCGCGCGATCAAGCGCGCCTACGCAAAGCGCCTGCGGGTGACACGCCCCGACGAAGATCCCGTCGCCTTCCAGCACCTGCATGAGGCTTATCAGGCGGCATTGGACTGGGTTCGCCAGGAACCACTGCCCGATAACGCGAACGAGACCGAACCGGCACAGCATGCAGCCGATAGTACGCCTTGGCTGCACGACGCCGACGTGGCCTCGACGCCGCCCGGGACGCGTTCGTACTCGCCTCCATTGCCACCACGCGGCATGCCTGCGCTGTTGCGCACGGCGCCGGTGGTGGAGCTGGAGGGCGTGGTCCACGTATCGGGTCATGCGCAGACGATCCTGCGCATGGCCCATCTGTCTTCCCCCGAAGACTTCGGGCCATGGCTGGAGGCCACGCCGGTCCTGTGGTCACTGCGCTACAAGCCATTGGTGGGCGACGCACTGCTGGACGAGCTGGCCCGCAGTCACGATGGCATCTGCGCAGCCAACATGGATCTGCTGGCACGTTGTTTCGGCTGGGATGATGTTCACGACGGCCTGGATGCGGACAGGCTGATATCGATCCGATCGCGCGGTCATCGACGCTGGGCCGCCGAGACCGGCAATGCGGCGGAGCTGTCTGCGCTGCTTGAGGAGGAAGGCAGCCTGCGGCTGGGGAAGATCACTGTCGGCCGTTGCCTACGCTACCTGTCGCAGCCATGGCACCCGCCACGATCCCTCTGGCCGGCGCAGTTGCCCGAACACATCAATGAAGTCAACGCGCTGCTGGATGCGCTGGAACGCGGTGGCCAGGAACCACTGCCCACCGCCTGGGATCCGCACCAGGTGCAGTTCTGGCGCAGCCTTGGCGACGTTTCCCATCCCAACCGCTGGCGTTGCCAGGTCAACGCGCTGCGTGGCGTGCTGCTGGGCGTCTGCAGCCTGGTGTTCTTTGGTGGAATCGCAGGTGTCTCGTTGGTCCAGGGAAAGGCGGGCGAAGCCGCGATGTTCGTCCAGCTGGGGGCGCTCTTGGGCCTGCTGCTGGCGGTGATGGGGGTACTGTGGGTGCCTGTTCGCTGGGCGCTGCGCCAACTTACGCTTGACCTCACTCATCAGCGTGCAGGGCTGCTGCTGGCCCTACCGGCGCCGTTGATGGCGATCGGCAGCCTGGTTCTTGTCCATGGCCTGGGTCACCGCATGGAAGGTACGCTGCTGATCTACATGGCACTGCCCTTGGCGACTGCGCGCCTGTGGCGACGCGTCGGTGCCGGGGTGCGGTTCGGAATCCGCCACGCCGTGTTCATGGTGCTTGCCATACTGATCGCCGAAGCAGGCATCGTTCTGACCCTGCTGCAGTGGGGCGCCGAGTTCGTGCATCGCGCGCGTCGTCACGCGCGGATTGACCGGCTCCCGCCGGCCTCTGGGAACCCTGCGTGAGCCGCGCGCTGGACGCTCTCGGGCTCGACGCCAGCGCCGACGAACGGGCGATCAAGCGCGCCTACGCGCAGAGACTGCGTGCGGCACGCCCGGACGAAGACCCCGTGGCATTCCAGGCACTGCACGAGGCTTACCAGGAGGCTCTGCTGTGGGTACGCAACCGCACGCAATGGCAGGAGGGAAGCAGTGCAGAAGCGCTGTCGACGCCACCTGCAGACAACAGCCCACCCGGCCCACCGGCGCTATACGACAGCCATTCGCCAACGGACCACATGCCTGTGCTGCATCGTCCATGCACGTTCGACACCGGCATGCGGGACGATGTGGCGGAGCAGGCATTGAACCTGCCCCGGTTTGCGCGTCTGCTGATCAACACCGCGACCGATGCCGACCCGGCCAGCTTCGAGCGATGGCTGGCCCATCGTCCGGAGCTGTGGTCATTGGCCGACAGGCCACGCATCGGCGACGTGGTACTGCAGCAGCTGCTGCACCAGGGCGGGCCCCTGTGCGAGTCCAACTTCGATCTGCTCAGCCGGTATTTCTGCTGGGATGAGATCCGGCGTGATATCGATCCCTACCGCGTGCGCGCACGACGCAGCCAACTGCATCGCCACTGGCTGCTGCAGCCGCGCAACCACGCGGCCCTCACCGCAGCACTGGATCGACCGCAGGACCGCATGTCCACACATGAAGCCCATGCGCGCATGGAACGCTTGACCCGACCCTGGCACTGGCTGGAATCGACGCTTTCGGCCTGCGTGCCCGGGCGCGCAGGCACCATGCGGCGCACGATGCAGCATCTGGGGGTGCACACCGTCCGCGACACGCTGGCGCCACTGGACGCAGATCAGGTCGCCTTCTGGATGGCGATATCGCAACCCAGGCACTTCAGTCTCCCGAAGATGCAGGTGGCGATTGTTCGCTGCCTGCTGGGCGCAATGATCGTGCTGGCGGTTCTGGCGGTTCTGGCACTGCTGGGTGATGCCGCGCGGCCGCTTGCGATCAGCACGACCGGCATGAAACGCGTGGCAATCCATGCCTCGGTGGTCATCGTGGCTGGCGTCCTCATACTGGCGTCCTTCGTGGGACGCACTCCCTCGCGAACGGCACCCGCGCCAGCGCCCGTCGAGCCACCGTGGCCGCTCGATGGGCAAGGCATGATCACGCACGGGCCTCGCCTGCGCTGGCCAGTCCCCTCATTCGCCGTCGTGAGCCAGCTGGACCCTGGCACAAGGAATGGTTGAGTGGCGGCGGGTTATTTCTCCCGCCGCCAGTTGATCGAACCACGGTTTTCCACCGTGCTCGATTCCACTTCCACATCAAACCCGCGGCGCAGCAGGTACTTCAGCGTGATCACCGAACCGGCGCCCACCAGCGACACGCCGTAACCCACGTAAAGCTTGGGCGAGATGTACTTGCCGACGCCGATCACCGAACCACCCAGCGCGCGCGACTGGCTCACGCCTGCATCATCCAGGCCCAGCTTGGCACCCAGCTGCGAGGCGAGCAGGCCACTGCCAGCCGAGAGCGCCGCCGAGGCCGCGTTGACCTGCTGCGCCTGGTCGCTGCTGGCGCCGGTCAGGCTGCGTCCCAGCACCAGATAGGCCAGTGCCTCGGACTGCGACATCGCCGGATCGGACCACACGTCGGCACGCGGTTGCTGGGCACGCCCGGTCACGTCGATGCCGGCGGTGACATCACCGATGCGGCGCTCGGCGCGGATGTTGATGCGCGGGTCGGACACCGCGTTGTAGTTCCAGTTGAGGTTGCCACGGGTGATGGTCAGGTCCTGCCCATACGCCTTGTAGCGGCCGCTCACTTCCAGGCCGCCATTGGCGGTCATTTCGCGGCCGGGCTTGGCCCAGACCTGCATCTTGCCGGTCAGCGCGCCCTTCAGGCCGAACCCGGTCATCTTCACCTTGTCGCCGAGGCTGACGGTCAGGTCCATGTCCAGCGGCGAGGTGCGCGACTCTTCCGGATCGGCCGGGTCGAGCACCACCACGTCTTCGGATACCGAGGTGCCGCGGTCCAGGCGTTCCAGATCGATGTCGGCCTCGGGCACGTGCACGGTGCCACGCAGCTCCATCGCTGCCTTGGCCAACGTGAAGTCGAGGTTGGGGTTGGCGACGATGCGCAGTTCGCTGGTGTTGGACAGCAGCACGTTCTCGCCATGGATCTTCAGCTGCAGCGGCTGTGCATCGCCGAACCACGACAGGCCACCGTCCACGTACAGCGTGCCCTGGCCGGAGTTGGCCTGCGCGGTGATCTTGGCCGAACCATCGGGCTGGGCCACGAAGCTGCCCTTGCCCTGGTCGAAGGTCAGGCCCAGCGCCGGGAATTCACCCTTGAAGTTGCTCAGCTGTGCGTCGCCACCCAGCGACGGCTGGCCTCGCGTTCCGCGCAGGCTGACGTGGCCTTCGATCAGGCCGGTCGGTCGCACGATGTCCGGCGAGAACAGCTCCAGCCAGTACAGCCGCGACATGTTGAGGTAGAGCTCACCATTCAGCGGCGCACTGGCTTCCCAGCCGGTCTGCATCTTGGCGTCGACGAAGCCGTTGCCCTGGAAGCCCATGCCCAGGTAGCCCTTGATGCTGGCCGGGGTCATGTCGAGCTTCAGCGAGAACTGGTCATAGCGCACCAGCTCGCCGCGGGTGGTATCGCCCACAGTGTTGCGGTTCTCGCCCAGGCGCACGCCGCCTTCCTTCGAGCGCACTTCCACATGGCCTTCCCAAGCGTTGCCGCGCGGGCGGATCTGCGCGTCCAGGCTGACATCGCCGCGAAGGTAGATGCGCCGGCCGGACTGCGGCGGCAACCACGGCTGCACCAGCGCCAGTGGCAGCGCGTCGCTGCGCACCACCAGGCCTTCGCGCGGCCAGTTGGCCTGTGCGCACAGCGCGCCGCTGCTGGCCGCGGCCAGGCAGGCTTCGGACAGCGTGTAGGTGCTGCCGTTGATCGCGAACGCCGCCGGTGCACGCAGCGCCCAGGCATCGCCCTTCACCGGTGCGATGCGCAGCGACGCCAGTTCGCCACGCCACTGCGTGCCCTGCTGGCGCACGCTGCCCTGCAGCTCGACCGCACCCATCTCGTTGCGGGTCTGCGCGGCCAGGCGCAGGTTGGACACACTGCCCTGTGCGTCGATGTTCAGCCGCTCCAGCAGCATGCCCGCGTTGACCTGCTGGCCCTGCACGGCCAGCGTGCCGCTGTCGCCGCGCCACGGCAGGCGGCCCTTGATGCTCAGGCTCTCGGCGCCGTAGCCATCCCAGTTGAGGTTGTTGCCGACCAGGTCAGCGGTGATGTCCGGCGCATCGCGCGGGCCCTTCACCTGTACCTGGCCACGCAGGCCACCGTCGGCGGCCGGCAGCAGGTCGCTCAACTGCAGCGGCTCGAAACGCGCCTCGATGTCGAGGCGGTCGCCGACCTTGCCCGACGCGGTCACCCGGCTGCTGCCCAGCGACAGCTTCAGGTCACCCTGGCCCTGCGCGCCCTGCAGTGCGAACTTGCCCTGTGCGTCGAGATTGCGCTGGCGCAGCATGCCCTTCAGCGAGGGCAGGTCCACCGTGGCTTCCAGCGTACCGGCGGTGCCCGGTGCGGCATTGGCCGGCGGCGGCAGCTGGCGGCCCTTGGAGGCCAGGTTGCCGGACAGGCGGCCATTCCAGCCCGGCACGAAGTAGCCGGGGTCGAAGTCCTTCAGCGTGGCCTTGGCGTCCCAGTTCAGCTGCGGCGCCCACGCCACCTGGCCTTCCACCTGCAGCTGGCCACCGGGCGTCTGCGCCTGCAGCTGGTGGATCGACGCGGCCTGGTCATTGCCGCGCACATCGAAGTGCAGCTGCGCCTTCTGCTTTTCGCGTTCGACCTCGGCGCGGCCGATCGCCGCCCAGGCCTTCAGGGTACCGGCCAGGCCGAAGCGTGCTTCCTTCAGAGTGACCGGCACCGGTGCGCTGCCGGCGGTGTTCGGATCGGGCGCCGGTACATAGGTCAGGTCACGCGCGACCACCGAGAAGTTGAGCTTCTGCTGGTCTTCCTGGCTGAAATCGGCGGTACCCTCCAGGCGGGCTTCGCCACCGAGACCCTTCAGCAGCAGCGGCGAAACCTTCAGCACCTGGTCCTGCAATGACACCACGGACGGTGCCAGTTCCAGTTCCTGCTCGCCCTGCTTCACCTTGCCACGCAGGGTGGCATTGCCGCCCTTGCCAGCAGCAGTGAAATCCAGCGACAACGGCGTGATCGCCGAGCTCGCCAATGCCGGCGACAGCAGCGCCAGATCCAGCTCGTCGCTGCGCACGCTGGCATTCCACGTCGGGTCGGTGCGGCCATCGAACACCAGCATCGCGTGCAGCGGCTTCGGTGCACGCCCGGCCACCGCCACTTCCATGTGCGACAGGTCACCGCGGGCGACCAGGCCGACGGTAGCGGCCGTGCGCCCACGCGGTGCCGGCAACACCGCCGTCACCGTCACGTCGGTGTCGTAGTCCTTGGCCGGGATGTAATGGCCCTGGGCAGTGAAGTTGCCCATGTCACTGTCCACCACCAGCTTGTGCGCCTGGAACTCGCCGTTGGCGATCTCGATGCCGCCGCGCACGCGGCTGATGTCGATCACCGGTTCGTTGGCCTGGCTGATGCGGAAGCCATCGATGGCGATGGCATCGGCCTGGATCGCCAGCGGCATCTCGATCTGCGGCAGGGAATCGGGCCACGACGGCAGCTTGAACGGCTCATCGCTCTTGGCCAGGTTCAACGTCGCGTTGGTCAGCTCCAGCTTGTCCAGCAGCAGCTTGCGGCCCAGCAGCGGGCGCAGGTCCGGCTCCAGGTGCGCACGCTCGGCGTGGAAATGGATGTCGTCATAGCGGAAGTCGACGTTGTACAGGGTCAGCGGTCCGGCCACCGGACCCTCCACCTTGTCCCAGGTGAAGCTGGCACCCACCGGCAGCCGCGCCACCACCTGGGCCAGCAGTACGTCACGGCCGGCCACGGTCTGCAGCAGCCAGTACACCGCCAGCAGGGCCAGCAGCACCAGGCCGATCACGCCGGCGCCGGACCATGCCCAGAAGCGGCGACGGCGATAGAAACGCACGCGTGGCGGCGGGGTGTTCGGGGTCGGTGCGGGCGTGCTCACAGGTCCGCTCCGATGTTCAGGTACAGCTGGAACTGCGAATCCGGGTTGTTCAGGCCGTGCGCCACGTCGATGCGCACCGGGCCCACCGGCGATTTCCAGCGTACGCCGAAGCCGACGCCGGTATGCAGGTCGATGGTGTTGTCAAAGGCACTGCCGGTATCGACGAACACCGCCGCACCCCAGGGGCCACCGTTGAAGTAGTGCTCGTACTCGGCCGAGCCGATCACCAGGTTCTTGGCACCCAGCGCGTACTTGTCCGGCTTCGGCGTACGCGGGCCGACCTCACGGTAGGCGTAGCCGCGGATGCTGCGGTCACCACCGGCGAAGTAGCGCAGGCTCGGCGGCATCGCTACCAGATCGCTGGTCCAGGTGGTGCCGCCCTCGCCGCGCAGGATCAGGCGATTGCTTTCACCCACCGGGATGTACCAGCGCAACACGGCGTTGGCCTGCACGAAGCTGGTATCCGAGCCGGCGCCTTCCACGCCGGCACGCACCGTTGCAGCGCCGCTGATGCCCTTGCGCGGGAACATCTCGTCGTCGACGTTGACGTAGTCGGCAACCATCTGCGGGTACACCAGCGTCGAGGTGTTGTAGACGGCGTCGGTGAATTCGGTGCCGGAGGCATAGCGCCAGCGCTCGCGCAGCGCGTTGATCGAGGCGATCGCGGTCCAGTGTTCGTTGATCTCGCCGCTGCGGCTGGCGATCAGCTTGAAGTTGCGCAGGTCGATGTAGTCGGTCTGCTCGTCATACGCGCTGGCAGCGAAGGTGTACCAGCCATCAAGCCAGTTGAAGGCCGGAATGCGGTAACTGGTGACCAGGCTCTTGCGCTTCTGCGCATAGTCCAGCTGCGTGTTCATCTTGTGGCCGCGGTTGTTCAGGAACCGCCGCTCGATGCCACCGCGCACACCCGGGCCGCTCTCGCTGCCGTAGCTCAGGCCTGCGGTGTAGATGGTGCGCTTGGCCCGGGTCAGCTTCACGTCCACCGGCACTTCGCCGTTCTCGTCGGCCTGGTCCGGGCGCGGCTGGATGTCGATCACGCTGAAGTAGTCCAGCTTGGTCAGCGACTCGCGCAGCCGGTCCAGCTTGCCCTCGTGGTAGTAGCTGCCCTGGTCCCAGTACACCAGTGGATCGAACAGCTTGTCGACGAAGTAATCCTGCTCGAAGCGCACCGGGCCCATGTTGTAGCGGCGGCCGCTGTCCCAGGTCAGGTCGATGTCGGCGGCGTTGTCGGCGCGGGTGATCTGCACCTGGCGCTGGGTGTAGTCGGCATCGAAGTAGCCACGCTCGGCCAGGCGCCGGGTGATGGTGATCTTGCTGGCTTCGTACTGGGTGTGCTCGAAGCGCTGGCCCTTGCGCGGCTTGAAGGCGGCCAGGTCGTCCTGCAGGTACTGGTCGTACATCGCCGGGCCGGTGATGTCGATGTGCTCGCGGCGCACGGTCACCGGGGCGCCCTTGTCGACATGGATCAGCACGCGCACGTGCTCATCCTCGCGCGGCGCCTCGACCTTGATCACCGGGTTGTAGTACCCGAATGGTTCCAGCGCCTGGCGGGTCTGCCGCTCGGCCTGCGACAGCAGGTACTCCAGGCGCGATTCGCCCTGCTCCTTGCCGATCGTGTCGTACAGCGACAGCGATTCCTGGATGTTCTCGATGATTGCGGCGTCGTCGCCCTTGTCCAATCCCTTGATGTCCACCTTGTCGATGGTGCCGCGCGCATGGACCACGGAAGTGGCGGCCAGCGACAGGACCATCAGCGGCAGGGCGTATTTCTTTGGCTGCATGCGGCACAGCATACCGACCGGAGGTGACGATGCGAAATGCATCACGTCATTGCGGATCGGTTGTTAAGTGGCGGTCAAAATACACCGCAAGGTGTCGATTGTCGCAACCGACCAATCAGGATGCCGGCATCGTCCACGATGTCGGCAATGACCGCGATAGACAACGCCGGCGATGTTCCGGTAGTGCCGGCCGCTGGCCGGCACCCCACAGATCGGGAGCAATGCCGGCCAGCGGCCGGCACTACCGATACGGGCGTCAGCTCGACAGATGCTCGATCGCCGCCACCTTGCCCAGGCGCTCGCTCAGCATCGTCAGCAGCGCCAGGCGGTTGCCACGCAGTGCCGGATCTTCCGCGTTGACCATCACGCCATCGAAGAACGCGTCGACCTGCGGACGCAGGCGCGCCAGGCGTGCCAGCACCGCCACATAGTCCTTCTGGTGCAGGCTGGCGCCGGTGTCATCGATGGCGGCGGTCACCGCTTCGGCCAGCGCGCGCTCGGCATCTTCCTGCAGCAGTGCCGCGTCGATCTGCGCCGGAATCTCGCCCTCGGCCTTGCGCAGGATGTTGCGGATGCGCTTGTTGGCCGCGGCCAGCGCCTCTGCCTCCGGCAGCGCGGCGAAGGTGCCGATCGCATCCAGGCGGCGATCGAAGTCGTACAGCGAGGCCGGCTTCAACTCGGCCACCGCGTTGAAGTGCGTGGCCGGCACGCCCTTGTCGCCGTAGTAGCCCTTCAGGCGGTCGAGGATGAAGTCGTACAGCTCGCCGACATCGGCCTGCACGTTGCGCGCGGCCAGGCCGGCATTGGCGCTGGCCATCAGCGCGCGCAGGTCCAGTTCGAAGCCGCTTTCGATGATCGTGCGGGCCAGGCCCAGCGCATTGCGGCGCAGCGCGAACGGGTCCTTGTTGCCGGTCGGCTTCAGGCCTGCAGCGAAACCACCGGCCAGCGTATCCACGCGTTCGGCGATGGCCAGCACCTTGCCCAGCGGCGACAGCGCGATGTCGTCACCACCGAAACGTGGCTGGTAGGCCTCGTCGATGGCCAGCGCCACGTCGGCCGATTCACCACCGGCCACGGCGTAGTGGCGGCCGGCGACGCCCTGCAATTCCGGGAATTCGTTGACCATGCGCGACTGCAGGTCGTTCTTGGCCAGCTCGGCAGCCCGCCTGGCCTGCGCCGGATCGGCACCGACCTGGGCTGCGATCACTTCGGCCAGTGCGGCCACGCGCGCCACCTTGTCGGCCACGCTGCCCAGCTTGGCCTGGTAGGTCACCGTCTTCAGGCCGTCGCCCATCGACACCAGGCCCTGCTTCAGGTCCTCGTCGAAGAAGAACTTGGCATCGGCGAAGCGCGGGCGGATCACCCGCTCGTAGCCCTTGGCCACTTCGGCCACGTCCTTCGATTCGATGTTGGCAATGCCGATGAACTTCTCGGTCAGCGTGCCGGCGGCATCCAGCACCGGGAAGAACTTCTGGTTGATCTCCATCGTCTCGATCAGCGCTTCCTGCGGCACCGCCAGGAACGCGCGTTCGAAGCTGCACAGCACCGCCGACGGCCATTCGACCAGGTTCACCACCTGCTCCAGGTTGTCTTCGGTGATGCGGGCGCTGCCACCGGCCTTGGCCGCAGCGGCCTCGACCTCGGTGACGATGCGCGCGCGGCGCTCGCTCGGGTCGACCAGCACGAACGCGGCGCGCAGCGCTTCAACGTAGTCCTGCGGCTGCGCCAGCGACACGGCCTGGTCGTGGTGGAAACGATGGCCACGGCTGGCGCGGCCGGCCTGCAGGCCGAACAGTTCGGCCTCGACCACGTTGGCGCCGTGCAGCAGCACCAGCCAATGCGCCGGGCGGGCGAAGCCCCAGGCGTGGTCGCCCCAGCGCATCGGCTTGGGAATCGGCATCGCCGCGATCGCCTCGCGCAGGATGTCCGGCAACAGGCTGGCGGTGCTCGCGCCCGGGGTCACCGCGCGGTGCACGAAGCGCTCGCCCTTGTTGTCGGTGGTCTTCTCCAGCGCGGTCCAGTCGATCCCGGCCTTGGCGGCGAAGCCCTGCAGGGCCTTGGTCGGCTGGCCTTCGGCGTCCAGCGCGATGTTCAGATACGGGCCCAGCACTTCGCTGTGCTGTTCCGGCTGTTCCAGGCCTACGCCCGGCAGCAGCACGGCCAGCCGGCGCGGGGTCGACAGCGGGCGGGCATCGCCCAGCTCCAGCGCGACGCCACGCTTGCGCAGGCCTTCGACAACACCGTCGAAGAACGCCTGGGCCAGGCCCGGCAGCGCCTTGACCGGCAGCTCCTCGGTGCCCAGTTCGATCAGCAGGGGGGACAATTGGCTCATCGGTTCGATCCTGTGGTGGGGGCGCAGCGCGCAACGCGTCCGGCGCCCCGGGTAGTTGATGAAAAGCGGGACGGTGCAGGAAGGCGGTCAGGCCTTCTTCGCACCCGGGAAGCCCAGCTTCTCGCGCTGCTCGTAATACGCCTTGGCCACCGCCTGGGCCAGCGCGCGCACGCGCAGGATGTAGCGCTGGCGCTCGGTCACGCTGATCGCGCGGCGCGCATCGAGCAGGTTGAAGGTATGGCTGGCCTTCATCACCTGCTCGTAGGCCGGCAGCGGCAGGCCCACTTCCACCAGCTTCTGCGCTTCACGCTCGCAGGCATCGAAGCGGTGGAACATTTCGTCCACGTCGGCGTATTCGAAGTTGTAGGTGCTCTGCTCCACCTCGTTCTGGTGGTAGACGTCGCCGTAGGTCACCGGCTGGCCGTCCGGGCCGTAGGTCCAGACCAGGTCATAGACGTTGTCGCAGTTCTGCAGGTACATGCACAGGCGCTCGAGACCGTAGGTGATCTCGCCCAGCACCGGGCGGCACTCCAGGCCACCGGCCTGCTGGAAGTAGGTGAACTGGGTCACTTCCATGCCGTTGAGCCAGACTTCCCAGCCCAGGCCCCACGCGCCCAGCGTCGGCGATTCCCAGTTGTCCTCGACGAAGCGCAGGTCGTGCACCAGCGGATCGATGCCCAGTGCCTTCAGCGAATCCAGGTACAGCTGCTGGATGTTGTCCGGCGCCGGCTTCATCGCCACCTGGTACTGGTAGTAGCGCTGCAGGCGGTTCGGGTTCTCGCCGTAGCGGCCGTCGGTCGGGCGGCGCGACGGCTGCACGTAGGCCGCGTTCCAGCTTTCCGGCCCGATCGCCCGCAGGAAGGTGGCCGGGTGGAAGGTACCGGCGCCCACCTCCAGGTCGAGCGGCTGGATGAGCACGCAGCCCTGCTGGGCCCAGAACTGGTTCAGGGTCTGGATCAGGCCCTGGAAGGTGATCGGAACGGTCGGGGTCGCGGACATGCGTACGAGTCTTGGCCGGCAAGGGGGTGCGCTAGTATAACGGCCGACCTGCGGGGCATTCCGTACCCGGGAGGAGCAGGCAGATGGAACATCGGCTGCCGGTGGGCACGCCCGGCGAGCCAGGCGGCGTCCCGCTGCCGTGGGGCCGCCTGCATTTCGAGCAGGTGGGTGCGGCGCTGCTGGCCGACGGCCTGGTCGCCGAGCACGAGGGCGAGCGCATGCGGTTTTCCGCACAGGGCGCGCGCAATGCCAGTGAAGTGCACCCGCTGGTGCTGCTGTCCAACCTCAAGCTGGCCACCCGCGACGGCGGCGAACTGACCCTGGAACGCCTGACCGAATGGCTGGCCCAACGCACCGGCAACCGCTACCTGCGCATCGATCCGACCCGGGTCGACGTCGCTGCGGTCACCGCGCTGGTCTCCCACGCCTATGCCCGTCGCCACCGCTTCCTGCCGCTGGCAGTGGATGCCGAACGGGTGCTGGTGGCCACCAGCGAGCCGCTGGTGCAGGAATGGCGCCGCGACCTGCAGCACCTGACACGCCGCCGCATCGAGCTGGCGGTGGTCAATCCGCTCGACCTGCACCGCTACACCATGGAGTTCTACGGGGTGACCCGTTCGGTGCGTGGCGCGCGCGGCGACGTCCGCGGCGAGGCCAACACCACCCTGCCCAGCTTTGAGCAGCTGGTCGAGCTGGGCCGCACCGGCGACGTCAATGCCGACGACCAGCACATCGTGCACATCGTCGACTGGCTGCTGCAGTACGCCTATGAGCAGCGCGCCTCGGACATCCACCTGGAACCGCGCCGCGAGATGGGACGCATGCGCTTCCGCATCGATGGTGTGCTGCACAAGGTGTTCGAGGTGCCGCCGGCAGTGATGACCGCGGTGGTCAGCCGCATCAAGGTACTCGGCCGCATGGACCTGGCCGAGCGCAGGCGCCCGCAGGACGGCCGCATCAAGACCCGCTCGCCGGGTGGCCGCGAGGTCGAGATGCGCCTGTCTACCATGCCCACCGCCTTCGGTGAGAAGTGCGTAATGCGCATCTTCGACCCCGATGCCGCCTTCAAGAGCATCGACCAGCTCGGCTTCAGCCCGCAGGAGGCCGCTGGCTGGAATGCACTGGTCGAGCGCCCGCACGGCATCGTGCTGGTCACCGGCCCGACCGG
Source organism: Stenotrophomonas maltophilia complex sp. Om-AH-Sm3 (assembly GCF_059337855.1). NCBI lineage: Bacteria > Pseudomonadati > Pseudomonadota > Gammaproteobacteria > Lysobacterales > Lysobacteraceae > Stenotrophomonas > Stenotrophomonas maltophilia complex sp. Om-AH-Sm3. The sequence goes on from NZ_JBYBLQ010000025.1 coordinate 39,536, forward strand.
CTCGGGCAAGACCACCACCCTGTATTCCACGCTGAAGCGGCTGGCCACGCCGGACGTGAACGTGTGCACGGTGGAGGACCCGATCGAGATGATCGCGCCCGAGTTCAACCAGATGCAGGTGCAGGCCAACATCGACCTGGACTTCGCCAGCGGCGTGCGCACCCTGCTGCGGCAGGACCCGGACATCATCATGATCGGCGAGATCCGCGATCTGGAAACCGCGCAGATGGCGGTGCAGGCCTCGCTGACCGGCCATCTGGTGCTGTCCACCCTGCACACCAACGATGCACCGTCGGCGGTCACCCGCCTGCTCGACCTGGGCGTGCCGCACTACCTGCTGGCCAGCACCCTCAACGGCATCCTCGCCCAGCGCCTGGTGCGTACCCTGTGCCCGCACTGCAAGCAGCCGCACACCCTTGGTGCTGCCGACTGGGAGGTGCTCGCTGATAGCCAGGCTGCATATCCAGATGCCGCCACGCCCTGTCGTCCGGTCGGTTGCCTGGAGTGCCGGCGCACCGGATTCCTCGGCCGCATCGGCCTGTATGAGTTGCTGCCATTGGGCTCGCGGCTGCGCGGGCAGATCCGCGCCGACATGGATCTGGCCGGTTTCACCCGTGCCGCGCGCGCTGAAGGGCTGCGAACCCTGCGCCAGGCCGGGCTTGAAAAGGTGGCGCAGGGGCTGACTACAATCGAGGAAGTCCTGTCAGTGCTGCCGCCCCCGGATGAACCCAGCCCCCTTCCTGATCCTTGAAACCGGCCGCCCGGTACCGTCGCTGCGCCGCTACGGGCGCTTTCCGCACTGGATCCGCGTCGCCGCCGGGCTGGAGGAACATGAGACGGTGGTGGTCGATGTCGAAAACGGTGGCGCCCTGCCCGATCCGCACGGTTTTGCCGGGGTACTGGTGACCGGTTCGGCCGCCTTCGTTACTGACCACGCCGACTGGAGCGAGCGCAGCGCGGCGTGGCTGCGCCAGACCGCCCACGCTGACCTGCCGGTGTTCGGCATCTGCTACGGCCACCAGCTGCTGGCGCATGCGCTGGGCGGTGAGGTGGCCTACAACCCGGCCGGGCGCGAGTCCGGCACGATCGAACTGGAGCTGCAGCCACAGGCGGCACAGGATCCGCTGTTCCAGGGCCTGCCGCAGCACTTTGCCGCCCACGCCACCCACCTGCAGACCGTGCTGCGCGCACCCGACGGTGCCGAGGTGCTGGCACGCTCGCCGCTGGATGGCTGCCACGCGTTCCGCTGGGGGCGCCAGGCCTGGGGCGTGCAGTTCCACCCCGAATTCGCCACCCACCACATGCGCGGCTACGTGCGCGCCCGCGCCGACTGCATCGGCCGCCACGGCGGCTGTGCGCGCAGCATCGAGCGCGCAGTCAGCGCCGCACCGCTGGCCCGCCAGCTGCTGCGCCGCTTCGTCCGACAGGCGCGGCTGTCTTCAGCCCAGCCGGCGGCAAAACAGGGATAATCAGCGGCACGGGCAACCGCCCGTCCCCTCCTGTCCTTCCCGGATGTCCATGAAAGAGATTCGCAAGCTGCCGGCCTCGGCGGGCGCCCAGTGGTTGCTGGATACGTTCTCGCTGTATCGGCGTGCGCCGCTGCAGCTGGCCCGGATCGGCCTGGCCTGGCTGCTGGTGAGCTGGGTGGTCACCCTGTTGTCGACGCTGATTCCCGGCGCCGCCGGCATGGCCGTGCAGCTGATGACCCTGGCCATCTCGCCGATCATGTTCGGCGGCATGCTCTACGCCGTGGGTGAGATCGACGAAGGCCGCCCGGGCCTGTCCTCGCACCTGCTGCAGCCGATCCGCGACCACCGCGTCAGCCACCTGCTGGTGCCGCTGGCGATCCAGGTGCTGGCGGTGCTGCTGCTGGGCGCGTTGCTGTTCATGATGATCGGCCGCGAAGGCTTCACCGCCTTCAGCGAGGTCATGACCAAGATGGAAGAGATCAGCCGCAGTGGTCAGCAGATCAAGCCGGACGATGCCGCGGCGCTGGTGGCCAACCTGCCGGCCAAGCGCATCGCGCTGTGGATGCTGCTGGTGTTCCTGAGCGCGGTCGCACTGTCGCTGGCAATGTTCACCCAGCCGGCGCTGGTGGTGTTCGACAAGCAGAGCGGCATGCACGCGCTGCGCCTGAGCCTGCAGGGCTGCATCGAGAACATCGGCGCGATGATCGTGTTCGCCGTGCTCGGCCTGATCGCCGCGTTCTGCATCTACATCCTGTTCGTGATCGTGATCCAGATCGCGATGCTGATCGGTGGCCCGCTGGCCGCCGCCTTCATCGCCCAGCTGGTGCTGACCACGGTGCTGATGCCGCTGTATGTCGGCGCGGTCTATGCCGCGTGGAAGCAGATGTTCGTGCACCGTGGCAGTCGCGCCGCACCGCCGGTCCCGACCACCCCGACCTCAAGCGACATCTTCCACGCCTGACGAAAAAGGGGACGGAGGGGATTAAGTCGTTTGTGCCACTGTGCCGATAGCGACTTAATCCCCTCCGTCCCCTTTTTTAGGCGGCGGGTTTCTTCACCGCCGACGATGGCACCAGCCAGCGTGCGGCGTGGATGCCCAGCTCGTAGAGCAGGCACATCGGGATCGCCAGCATCAGCTGCGAAACCACGTCCGGCGGGGTCAGCACCGCCGCCAGCACGAAGATGCCGACGATCGCGTAACCACGTCCTTCCTTGAACTGCTGCGGCGTCACCCAGCCCAGCAGGACCAGGATCACCATCGCCACCGGCAGTTCGAAACTGCCACCGAAGGCGAAGAAGATCGCCAGCACGAAATCCAGATAGGCATTCGCATCCGGGGTGATCGCGATCACGTCCGGGCTGAAGGTGGTCAGGAAATGGAACACCGCCGGCAGCACCAGGAAGTAGGCGAAGGCACAGCCGGTGTAGAACAGCAGTACCGAAGACACCAGCAGCGGCACCGCCAGGCGCTTCTCACGCGCGTAAAGCCCCGGGGCGACGAAGGCCCACAGCTGGTACAGCAGCCACGGCACCGCCACGAACAGGGCCACGAAGAAGGTCAGCTTCAATGGCGCGAAGAAGGCACCGGCCGGATTGGTCGCGATCATCGTCTGCCCATTGGGCAGCTGCGAGACCAGCGGTTCGGCCAGCGCGTTGTACAGCTTCTGGGTAAATGGCAGCAGCGCCAGCAGCACCACGCCCAGGCCCAGCAATGCGCGCACCAGGCGGCCGCGCAGCTCCACCAGATGTTCGACCAGCGAGCTTTCGCCGAAATCCTGTTCACTCATGGCTGGCGCTCCGGGCTGCTCTGCGGCGGCGGCGCACCGGCTTCAGGGGGTGTCGCCGGCGTCGGCTCGGGAGCAATGCCCTCCTGTACCGGTGCATCGGCAGGCGGCAGGCCGCCCATATGCGGCGGCGGATCCGCAGGCGCCGGCGCGCGTACTTCCTGCGCCAGCGCATCGCCCTGCTGCTGCGCCTGCTGCGCTTCGCGACGGATCGCCTCGCCGCTGGCGCGCAGCTGGTTCTCGGTGTCCTGCATGCCCTGGCGCACCTCCTGCATTTGCCGCTTGATGTCCTCGGCCTGCAGTTCGCGTTCCAGTTCCTGTTTCACCGAATCCCACTGATTGCGGGCACGGCGCACCCACAGGCCAGCGAAGCGGGCCGCCTTGGGCAGGCGCTCGGGACCGAGCACCACCAGGGCGACCACCGCGATCACCAGCAGTTCGCTGAAGCCGATATCAAACACCGCAACCGCTCCGGATCAGCGAGCGTTACGGTCGTGCTCGTCCTGCGCGGTGCGCGAGGCGTCCTGGCTGCGCGACTCGTCGCCCAGCTGCGCGTTGGGCTTGTCCTCGTCGCGCATGCCCTTCTTGAATTCCTTGACCGCCGAGCCGAGGTCCTTGGCGCCACTGGTCAGGCGCTTGGTGCCGAACACCAGCAGGACGATGGCCAGCACGACCAACCAATGCCAGATGCTGAAACTGCCCATAAAGACGCTCGTTACGTTAGTGATCAGGCTGTCGAGCATAGCGCACCGGCTGTCAGCCGGCGCGCGTGACGAAAGTCAGTTCCCGCCCAGCGTTTCCGTGCGGATTTCGCCGTCGTTGACCGGCTGGAAACCCTGCTGCTGCGGCGGCGGGTTCTGCGGCACGTTCTGCAACGGCGCGGTGGTGGCTTCGGCCGGGGCCACCGGCGCTGCCTGAACAGGCGCCGGCGCAACCGCCGGGGTCGCCGCCGGACGCGGTGCACTGCCACCGTTGCCGTTGCGATTGTTGCGGGCGGCGTAGGTGGCCTCTTCCAGACGATCACGGAAGGCGACCACGTCCATCGACGGCGAACCGGCGGCGCGACCTTCGAAGATCATGCGCGGCGTGGTGTTGCTGCCGTAGGCGTCAAGGTTGGCGGCATCGTCGATCTGCAGCACCGCACCATCCAGCGCGACGCCCGCGAACAGCCCACGGGCACGCGACCAGGACCAGATCTCGGCCTTCAGCTGGCCGTCGGTGGCGGCGGCGGCATTGCGGCCGACCGGACCGGCGGCAACGCCGGCATCGGCGCCGAGCGTGAACTTGCCGTTGACCAGGTTGTCCAGGCTGCGGTCGTTGCGGAACACCAGCACCACATCCGAAGATTGCACGCCGGCCTGGAAGCCGATGCTGCCACCGGTGAGCTTCACGAACACCGGGTTGGACCATGCGCCATTGGGCATGCGCACCGACATCAGGCCGTGGCCACGGCGACCGCCAATGACAAGACCGGCCTTGATCGTGTCGGGAATGACGATGACCGCGCGGCCTTCGTCGAGCAATTTATCCGGAATGCCCTGTTCAGGAATTTCCTGGATTTCGGCCAGCACGCGCACGGCGTTGCGGGCGCGCTGGTCTTCCTGCGGTCCGGCCATGGCCTGGCTGGACAGCAGGCTGGCGGCGATCAGCAGGGCTTGGATCGGGCGACGCATGGCAGGCTCCAGAAGTCAGTCCATAGGAAGATATAGCAAGTGACTGAAATTAGTGGTGTTGTCATGAATCCCCAATGAGCGTTCCCTGCCCGCATTGATGCGCGCTATGCCTGCAATCCGAACCCTGCATCCCGGTGCGGCGCCGGATAGGCGACAATACCGCCCATGCTCGACGCACCCGATACCGCCGTGCTGGCGGTCAACCTAGGCACGCCCGAGACGCCGACGGCCCCCGCCGTACGCCGTTACCTGGCCGAATTCCTGTCCGACCCGCGCGTGGTCGCGATTCCGGCACTGCTCTGGCAGCCGCTGCTGCGCGGGCTGATCCTGCCGCTGCGAAGCGGCCGGTCGGCGGCCAAGTACGCCCAGGTCTGGCTGCCCGGCGGCTCACCGCTGATGGTGCATACGCGCCAGCTGGCGCAGGCCATGCAGGCCCTGCTGCCGACCCTGACGGTACGCCATGCGATGCGTTACGGCGAACCGGCGCTGGCCGGCGAGCTCGACCGTCTTGCCGCCGACGGTGCGCGCCGGATCGTGGTGTTGCCGCTGTACCCGCAGTACTCCACCACCACCACCGCCTCGGTCGAAGACCGGGTCGATGCGTGGCAGCGCCGCAACCCGGGCGTGACCGTGAGCCTGGTGCGGGATTACTCGGTCGATCCCGGCTGGGTCGAGGCCATAGCCGGATCGATCCGCCGCTACTGGGAACAGCACGGTCGCGGTCAGAAACTGATGTTCTCCTTCCATGGTATCCCGCAGCGCCTGGCCGACGCGGGCGACCCGTATCCGCAGCGCTGCGAGGCCAGTGCGCAGGCCATCGCCAATGCACTGGGCCTGGTCAAGGACGACTGGCAGATGGGTTACCAGTCGCGCTTCGGCCGCGAGCGCTGGTTGCAGCCGTATGCCGAGCCCAGCCTGTGGGCGCTGGCCGAATCCGGCGTGAAGCAGATCGACGTGGTCTGCCCCGGATTCGCCACCGACTGTCTGGAGACGCTGGAAGAGGTTGCGCTGGGCTTCACCGAAACACTGGCCGAGCGCGGTGCGACGATGCGCTACATCCCCTGCCTCAACGCCGAGCCGGAGCATGCACGCGCCTTGGCACGGCTGGCCGTGTCCTCGCTGGCATGAGCCTGCAACCGTTTGAACTCCAGGTCGGTGGCGCACGCGTCGCCGGCCTGCGCAACCACGGCGGCGGCCCACGCGTGCTGGCCCTGCATGGCTGGCTCGACAACGCCGCCAGCTTCGTGCCGCTGGCGCCGCACCTGTCGGCGTTGCAGCTGGTTGCCATCGATCTGCCCGGCCACGGTCACAGCGCGCACCTGCCGATGGGTGCCAGCTACACCACGGCCGCCGCGATCTGCCACGTACTCGATGTCGCCGACGCACTGGGCTGGGACCGATTCAGCCTGCTCGGCCATTCGATGGGTGCCGGCATCGCCAGCCTTACCGCCTCGGTCAGCGACCGTGTTGATCGGCTGGTGGCGATCGAAGCACTCGGCGGCCTGCGCGGTCCCGAGGAAGAAACGGCGCATCGCCTGCGCGAGCATGTGAACGCCACGCGCGCGTTGGCACGCAAGCAGCTGCGCGTGTTCCCCGATCTGGCAGCGCCGATCCGCGCGCGGATGATGACCAACCAGCTCAGCGAACCCTGCGCACGGCTGCTGGTCGAGCGCGGCGTGGAACCGGTCGAGGGTGGCTACCGCTGGTGCAGCGATCCGCGCCTGATGCTGCCCACTGCGATCCGTCTCAGCGAAGGCCAGATCGACAACCTGCTGCAGGCCATCGCCTGCCCGACGCAGGTGATCTATGCCACGCCAGCGCAGTCCTACTACCCCGAGCCGATGCGCAGCGATCGCCTGCAGCACCTGCGCGATGGGCGGTTGGCGGTGTTTCCCGGCAACCATCACCTGCACATGGAAGATCCGGAACAGATCGCAGGCGTGATCCTGCGCTTCTTCAGCAACGACAACGCGGGCTGAGCAAAGGTAACCGCGCGCTTCACTCTGCGCGTCTGCGGCCGATACATCAGTTGCGGGCGCCTGCGTCCGCAGCACGCAGGTCCGGTCGGGCCTGCGGCGTGTGTCTGGTCCTGCAAGGAAGTCCGCATGCCTGCTCCATTGCACCGTCACCCACAGGATGTGGCCGCGGTGTCCCGTCTCCGCGTCGCTGATCGCGTCGCATTCCCCGAATTCCCGGCTCGCGCCCTGGTCACGCACTCCTGCGTGCGCCGCGGCGTGGCCGTTGTCGTCTGCTGATCCAGGAGTCGCCGATGTCCGTTGCATCCTCCCGTCCCCCCGATACCGCCCGCCTGCCGCACCTGCAGCAGCTCGCGCACCGCGCTGACCGCCGCCTGCTGATCGGCAGCGCGGCACTGGCGGTGGCCGGCCTGGTGCTGGCCCTGCGCGGGCCTCATGTCCTGACCGCCTCGCTGGTCGCGGCCGCTGTGCTGCCTGCCATCTGGCTGGCCGGTCCCAAAGCGGGCCATAGCGTCACCCGCAATGGCCTGGCGCTGTTGTTGTCGCTGCAGCTGGCATGGCTGTGCGCGATCGCGGGCTTGTCACCGGCGTTGCCGATTGCACTGCTGCTGGGCGTGCTGTTGAGCCATCGTGATCGCCTGCCGGTATGGCTGGCCGGCGGCATCGGCACGCTCGCGCTGTTGGCGCCGCTGCTGCAGGGCGCAGCAGTGGGACCTACGTTGCTGCAGGCGGGCCTGTTCGCCGGGCTGACGGCATTCCTCGGCCAGGTCGCGCTGCGCCTGCGCCAGCAGACCGAGGCGCTTGGCCACGGCCCGCGCCGGCTGGCTGCGCTGGCCCGCGACATCGCCACGGGCACCGACCTGGGCGCACATGCCGACACCGCATCCTATGCACCCGGCTCGTTGGCCCATGCGCTGGCCGATACCGCGCGCCACGTCCAGGCCCAACGTGGGCGTGAGGCTGAGGCGCATGCCGAGAATGCGCAGATCCGTCAGGCGCTGGATGCCTCGCGCACCGCGATGATGATCGCCGACAATGATCACGTGATCCGCTATGTGAACCGCTCGGTGGTGGCTCTGCTGCGCAACCAGCAGGCGACACTGCGCCAGGCCTTCCCTGACTTCGATGCCGAACGCCTGGTCGGCAGCAGCATCCATCGCTTCCATGCCAACCCGGACCGCATCCGCGCCATCCTCAATGGCCTGCAGGCCAGCCACAACGGCAAGGTACAGATCGGCCCGGTGCACTTCGCCCAGGTGGTCACCCCGGTGTTCGATGCACAGGGCATGCGCCTCGGTTTCGCCGTGGAATGGCATGACCGTACCCAGGAGCTGGCGCTGGAGAACGCCGTGGCCGGCATCGTCGCTGCTGCCGCTGCCGGCGATCTCGGCCAGCGCCTGCAGGCAACCGAAGGCGCCAGCTTCCTCGATGGCCTGACCGGTGGCATCAACCAGCTGCTCGATACGCTGGGCAGCACCGTCAACGACGTGCGGCAGATGCTTTCGGCGCTGGCCAACGGCGATCTCGATCGGCGCATGCACGGTGAGTACCACGGTGCCTTCGCCGCGATCCAGCGTGATGCCAACGCCACCGCCGGCCAGCTGGCGCGCATGGTGGGCCGCATCCAGCAGTGCGCGGCCTCGATCAGTACCGCCGCCAGCGAGATCGCTGCAGGCAATGGTGCGCTGTCCGAGCGCAGCGAGCGCCAGGCGGCGCACCTGCAGGAAGCCGCAGCCTCGATGGAGGAGCTGACCGCCACCGTGCGCCAGAATGCTGCGCATGCGCGCGAGGCCAGTGAGCTGGCTGCGTCCACGCAGAGCGCCGCCAGTGACGGCAACACCGCGATGCAGCGGGTTGTCGACACCATGCAGGCGATTGAAGGCGCCTCGAAGCGGATCGGCGACATCACCGGCGTGATCGATGGCATCGCCTTCCAGACCAATATCCTCGCGCTCAATGCGGCGGTGGAAGCCGCACGTGCCGGTGAGCAGGGCCGTGGCTTCGCCGTGGTGGCCAGCGAGGTGCGCGTGTTGGCGCAGCGCTCCGCCGCCGCCGCACAGGAAATCAAAAAGCTGATCGATGAGGCGGGTCGCCAGGTGGGCGAAGGTGCCCAGCTGGTGGCCGACGCCGGCCAGCGGATGCAGGGCATTGTCGGCGGCGTGGAGAATGTCAGCCATCTGATGCGTGAGATCTCGGCGGCATCTCAGGAGCAGTCGGTTGGCATCGAGCAGATCAACCAGACCGTGGTGCAGATGGATCAGGCCACGCAGCAGAATGCGGCGCTGGTGGAGGAGGCCACCGCTGCCGCACGTGAGCTGCAGTCGCAGGCTGGGACGCTGACTGAAGCGGTGTCGGTCTTCCGCCAGCAGGAAGCACACGAGGTCCCGCGGGCCGCCTGATCAGGGTCTGCCAAGCGAGTGGATGAGGACGGCGCCCGCAGGGCGCCGTCTTTTTATGCGTGACCTGCCCCTGGTAGTGCCGGCCGCTGGCCGGCAACCGATTGCTGTGTGGGCCTGCTGTTGGTGGCGGCCAACCTTGGTTGGCACCGCTGCTCCTCGCAGGGGGTATCCACGCATGGCGTGGATCTACCGGGCGATGTAACGCCATCGGGTTGCCGGCCAGCGGCCGGCACTACCCGGTGTTTACCGCGCACAAAGTTGCCGGCCGCTGGCCGGCAAACGACCGCTGTGTGCGCCTGCTGTTGGTAGCGGCCAACCTTGGTTGGCGCCGCTGTTCCTCGCAGGGGGATCCACGGATGGCGTGGATCTACCGGGCGATGTAACACCGTCGGGTTGCCGGCCAGCGGCCGGCACTACCCGGTGTTTACCGCGCAAAAAGAAAAACCCCGCTGCGTCAGCAGCGGGGTTTTGGGTATAAACCCTGGCGATGACCTACTCTCGCATGGCTTGAGCCACACTACCATCGGCGCAGCTGCGTTTCACTTCCGAGTTCGGGATGGGATCGGGTGGTTCCACAGCGCTAATTTCACCAGGGAGGCTTT
>NZ_JBYBLQ010000026.1:0-27707 GCF_059337855.1 Stenotrophomonas maltophilia complex sp. Om-AH-Sm3
CTCAAGGCGGATCGATCCCCGCCTGAAGCCAGCCTGCGCGTGCCCCAAAAGGCTGCCGGCCAGCGGCCGGCACTACCGTGCCCGTCTCATGGAGGGGCCAGGCCCCTCCGTCAACACAGTTGCTACAAGGACGTATTCACGGCGCCCCCTGCGCGACCTACCCGCGCGGCCCACCCATCAGTATCAGCGGCCACCACGAGGGGCTTCGCCGTTGGCCGCCCCTAAGGCAGCGCGCGCGCCAGCATTGCCGACAGATCCACACCCGCCGGCAGCGTCCCGAACACCAGCCCATGCTGCCCTTCCAGCCGGCTGCACACGAACGCTTCAGCCATTGGACTGCCCGCCCGCAACATCAACGCGGCCTGCAACAGCAGCGCAGTGCGCTCGCAGAACAGCCTCGCCTGCGACTCATCCGGTGCCGGTGCCGCTGCCCAACGCTGCAAAGCCGCTGCGTAGCGCGCATCACGATCGGCCACTGCTGCCAGCTCGGCGCGCAGCGCCGCCAGCGCCTCCGGTTCACGTGCCAGCGCGCGCAGTACGTCCAGGCACTGGATGTTGCCACTGCCTTCCCAGATCGAATTCAACGGCGCCTGCCGGTACAGCCGCGGCAGCATCGATTCCTCCACATAGCCTGCGCCGCCGAGGCATTCCTGCGCTTCGTTGACGAAGGCCGGCGCGCGCTTGCACAGCTAGTACTTGCCCAGCGCCGTTCCCACCCGTGCCAGCGCAGCTTCGTTGGCATCCACGCCTGCGCGATCCACTGCGCGTGCGATGCGCATCGAAAGTACCGTGGCCGCTTCCGATTCCAGTGCCAGGTCGGCCAGCACATTGGTCATCAACGGGTGCTCGACCAGCAGCTTGCCGAAGGTGCGGCGATGGCGTGCGTGGTGCAACGCCTGCGCCAACGCCATGCGCATTTCCGCCGCTGCGCCCAGCATGCAATCCAGGCGGGTCATCATCACCATGCCGATGATGGTGGCCACGCCACGCCCCTCCTCGCCCACCCGCCATGCCTGCGCGCCGCAGAACTCGACTTCGCTGGAGGCATTGGCCCAATCGCCGAGCTTGTCCTTCAACCGCATCAGGCGGAACGCATTGCGGTCACCGTCGGCCAGCCGACGCGGCATCAGCAGGCAGGTCAGTCCCCCCGGCGCCTGCGCCAGCACCAGGAAGCCATCGCACATCGGTGCAGAAAAGAACCACTTGTGGCCGACCAGGCGATAGCGCTCACCATCGATCGGTTCGGCGCGCGTGCTGTTGGAGCGCACATCCGAGCCGCCCTGCTTCTCGGTCATGCCCATGCCCAGGGTGATGCCGGCCTTGTCAGCCACCGGCACGTCGCGCGGGTCATAGACCGGCGCTGCGGCCTTGCGTGCCCACTCGGCCAGGTGCGGCTGCGTGTGCAGCACCGCTACTGCTGCATGGGTCATCGTCAACGGGCAACTGGTGCCGGCTTCGGCCTGGTGGTGCAGGTAGCTCAACACCGCACGCGCGACATGCGCGCCGGGTTGCGGTTCGTGCCAGGACAAGCCAGCGACACCGTGCGATTTCGCCGTTTCCATCAACTGGTGATAGGCCGGGTGGAACTCCACCGTATCGATGCGATGACCCTGCGCATCATGCGTGCGCAGGCGTGGGCGATCGCGGTTGGCATCGAAGCCGAGCCGGTACAGCTCGTCGCCGGCCAGCGCGCCATAGACCGCCAGCCGTGGCGCGAAGCTGCCTGCGCCTTCGCGTTGCACGGCTTCCATCAGCGCCACGTCGTCGGTCCACAACTGGCGCCCCGCGAACGGTGGCGGCTGGTTCAACACCACATGGGTTTCGTAGGGCGCGTCGCTGCTGAAGCTCGGTCCACTCATCCGGTCCATCCTGGCGGCAAGAGGTATGCGGTCCGATTGTGCCGCATGACTTGCCAAGCCCGTGTTCAGGCCGGTTCTCACCGTCTGCACGAGCGGCAGGCCACAGTGATCGCATGGCAGCCAACGACGATCTGGTGGTGCTGCGCCCGGAAGGGCTGTACTGCACCGCCGGCGATTTCCACATTGATCCCTGGCGACCGGTAGCGCGCGCGGTCATCACGCATGGCCACGGCGATCACGCCCGCCCGGGCATGGGCGAGTACCACTGCAGCGAAGGCAGCCTGCCGATCCTGCGCTGGCGCCTGGGCGATGTGCCGGTGCAGGCGCACGTCGAGGGCGTGCCGTTCCGCCTGGGCCGGGTACAGGTATCGCTGCATCCAGCCGGTCACGTCCTGGGATCTTCGCAGGTGCGCATCGACGACGGGCGGCAGGTCTGGGTCGCTTCCGGCGACTACAAGCGGCAGCCTGACCCAACCTGTGCGCCGTTCGAAGTGGTGCCCTGCGATACCTTCATCACCGAAGCCACCTTCGCCCTGCCGATCTACCGCTGGCCGGACACTTCGGCCGTCGCCGCCGAAATCGTGGCGTGGCGCCGCGAATGCGAACAACGCGGCGAGGCTGCGATCCTGCTGTGCTATGCACTGGGCAAGGCACAACGGGTGCTGGCCGAGCTGCGGCCGCTGGACGATCGCCCGGCCTGGCTGCATGGCGCCATCGCCAATGGCGTGGCGGTGTACCGGCAGGCCGGCGTACCGATGCTGGAGACGCTCACCGTGGCCGAGCAGGGCCGCCAGCCTGATGCCGCCGGACAGTTGATCCTCGCCCCGCCCTCGGCTGCGGGCACGCCCTGGATGCGCCGCTTCGGCCGTCACCAGCTGGGCTTCGCCTCGGGCTGGATGCAACTGCGCGGCAACCGTCGCCGCCGCAACGTCGATCGTGGCTTCGTCATTTCCGACCACGCCGATTGGCCAGCACTGCTGCAGACGATCGAACAGACCGGCGCGCAGCGGGTGATCGCCACCCATGGCAATACCGATGCGTTGATTCCGTTCCTGCGCGAACGCGGCGTGGCTGCAGAAGCCTTCCGTACCGATTTCGGGAGCGAGGAATGAAGACCTTCGCCGCGCTCTACCAACGCCTGGACCGCAGCACTGCCACGCTGGACAAGCGAGCGGCACTGGTCGATTACTTCGGCCAGGCAGGCGCGCACGATGCGGCGTGGGCGCTGTACCTGCTCAGTGGTGGCAAGGTGGGCGGCGCGCGCAGGAAGATCGCCGCCAGTGGCGAACTGCGCGCGTGGATCGCCGAGGAATCAGGGTTGCCACCGTGGCTGGTGGAGGACAGCTATGCGCAGGTGGGTGACCTGGCCGAAACGCTGACCCTGCTGCTGGATGACCCACCGCATGCCTCGCCTGACCGCCCGCTGGCCGAATGGATCGAACAGCACCTGCTGGCGGTGGCCAACCAACCCGAGGCGGTGCGCCGTGCGGCGGTCGTGGCCGGCTGGCAGCAGCTGTGCAGCAGCGAACGGCTGGTGTTCAACAAGCTGCTGACCGGCGCCCTGCGCGTTGGCGTCTCGCAACGACTGGTGCAGCAGGCGCTGGCCGAGTGGTCCGGCCTGGATATTGCCCGCATCGCCCAGCGCATGCTGGGCGATTGGGTGCCCTCGCCCGGGCTGCTGGCCCAGCTGCTGTCGCCGGATGAGCTGCCGCTGGACCGGCAGCAGCCCTACCCGTTCTTCCTCGCCTCGCCACTGGAGGGCAACCCTGCCGAACGACTCGGTGCGATCGATGACTGGCTGCTGGAATGGAAGTGGGATGGCATCCGCCTGCAGCTGCTGCGCCGGCGCGGCGAGGTCGCCTTGTGGTCACGCGGCGAAGAGCGGCTGGATGGCCGCTTCCCCGAGATCGAACAGGCGGCGATGGCGCTTCCCGATGGCTGCGTGCTGGACGGCGAGCTGCTGGCCTGGGACGAAGCCGCAGACCTGCCGCGTGCCTTCACCGCGCTGCAGACGCGCATCCAGCGCCGAAAACCCGGTGCGGCCACCCTGCGCAACACGCCGGTGCGGGTGCTCGCCTATGACCTGCTTGAACTCGATGGCGTGGACCTGCGCGAACGTCCGCTGCAGCAGCGGCGCGCGCGTCTCGCCGAGGTCGTCGGTGCACTGAACGATGCACGGATCCAGCTCTCGCCCGGCGTTGACGCCGACGACTGGCTTCAGGCGGCGGCAATGCGCGACGTGGCACGCGAACGCGGTGTGGAAGGACTGATGCTGAAGCGGCATGCCTCGCCCTACCAGGCCGGACGCCGCCGCGGTGACTGGTGGAAATGGAAGGTCGATCCGCTCACCATCGATGCGGTGCTCCTGTACGCGCAGGCCGGCCATGGGCGGCGCAGCACGCTGTACACCGACTACACCTTCGGCGTCTGGGACGGCGACACGCTGGTACCGGTCGCCAAGGCCTATTCGGGCCTGGATGACAAGGAAATCCTCGCGCTCGATCGCTGGATCCGCGCCAACACCCGCGAGCGCTTCGGCCCGGTGCGCAGCGTTCGCGCCGAACACGTCTTCGAGCTGGGCTTCGAGGCGGTCAACCGCAGCAGCCGGCACAAGTCGGGCATTGCCGTGCGCTTTCCGCGCATCCTGCGCTGGCGCCACGACAAGCCAGCCAGCGAAGCCGATCAGTTGGCCACGCTGCAGGCGTTGGCACGATGAACCGCAGCCAGGCACTGCGCCGGCTGGAAGACTGGTTCGCGTCCAGAGGCTGGCGCTCACTGCCGTTCCAGCGCGCGATGTGGCGTCACTATCTCGCTGGCGAATCCGGGCTGCTGCACACACCCACAGGCAGCGGCAAGACACTGGCGATGTTCGGGGGGCCGCTGCTGCAGGCCATGATCGACCCGCCGCCCTCCCCCCGCCGCCCCAGCGCGGTACGCCCGCTGCAGGTGCTGTGGGTGACCCCCTTGCGCGCCTTGGCCAGCGACACCGCGCGCGCGCTGCAGACCGTGGTCGATGGGCTGGGGCTGGGTTGGCGTGTCGGCCTGCGCAGTGGTGACGCCAGCAACCGCGAACGACGCCAGGCGCGCGAAGGCCGCATCGACGTACTGGTGACCACGCCCGAATCGCTGGCGCTGTTGTTGAGCTATCCGGATACCCTGCCGCGCATGCGGCGGCTGCGCTGTGTGGTGGTGGACGAATGGCACGAACTGCTGGGCAACAAGCGCGGTGTGCTGCTGCAGTTGAACCTGGCAGTGTTGCGCCAGGCCGCGCCTGCATCGCAGCTGTGGGGACTGTCGGCCACCCTGGGCAATCTGGATGAGGCGCGCGATGTACTGCTGCCCGGGCAACCGGATGCACCGATCGTACAGGGCGTACGCCCTCGAGCAGTGAGCGTGCGCAGCGTGCTGCCGGACCCTGGCGAACATTTCCCCTGGGCCGGGCATCTCGGCCTGGCCCAGCTGCCACGGGTGCTGGAGGCACTGATGCAGGCACGCAGCAGCCTGCTGTTCACCAATACGCGCGCGCAAGCTGAATTGTGGCATCAGGCGCTGGCCGCAGTCTGGCCGGAAGAACCGGACACGCTTGCGCTGCACCACGGCTCGCTGGATCCGGCGCTGCGCCAGCAGGTGGAGGATGGCCTGCGCGCGGGTGCGCTGCGCTGCGTGGTTGCCACCTCCAGCCTCGACCTCGGCGTCGACTTCCCCGAGGTTGAACAGGTGCTGCAGCTGGGCAGCCCGAAGGGCGTGGCGCGCCTGCGCCAGCGCGCCGGACGCGCACGCCACCGCCCGGGTGCCAGCGGTTCCATCCTGTGCGTGCCCAGTCATGCGCTGGAACTGGCCGAGTACGCTGCGGTGCGCCGTGCGTTGGCCGGGAACGTGGTCGAAGCGCGCAGGCCGCCGACGCTGCCGCTGGATGTGCTGGCCCAGCATGCGGTCAGCCGCGCCCTGGCGGGCGGCTTCGACAGCGCCGACCTGCTGGCGCAGGTGCGGCGTACCCATGCCTTCGCGTCGCTCGGCGACGACCAGTGGCAGGCCGTGCTCACATTCATCGTGCAGGGTGGCCAAGCGCTGGCCCAGTACCCCGATTTCCACAAGGTCGTGCGTGATGCCGATGGGTGGTACCGCATGCACGACCGTCGCCAGGCACTGCGCCATCGGTTGTCGATCGGCACCATCAGCAGCGATGGCAGCGTGCGCGTGCAGTTCCTGCGCGGCGGCAGCCTGGGCGCCGTGGAGGAACAATTCGCCAGCCGCCTGCGCCGTGGCGACCGCTTCCAGTTCGCCGGGCGCCTGCTGGAGCTGGTGCAGCTGCGCGACATGACCGCCTTCGTCCGGTTGGCACGAGGACGCGGTGAGGGGGTCGTGCCGCGCTGGCAGGGCGGCCAGTTGCCGCTGTCGATGCCGCTGGGCCGCGAGCTGGAGTGGGTACTGTCCGGTGCTGACGACAGCGCCGAATCACGCTGGCTGGCACCCTTGCTGGCACTGCAGCAGCGGTTGTCGGCGCTTCCCGGCCCAGCCCATCTGCTGGTGGAAGATGTGCGGCGTCGCGAAGGCCAGTTCCTGTTCGTCTATCCCTTTGCTGGCCGCCACGTGCATGAGGCGCTGGCCGCCCTGCTGGCGCTGCGCTGTACCCGCCGGCAGCGCAACAGCATCGGCTATGCGGTGAACGATCACGGCCTGGTGCTGGCACCGGCACAGCCCATCGATCTGGATGCGGCGCAATGGCGGGCGCTGTTCGCCACCGATCAGCTGCTGGATGATCTGCGTGCTGCGGTGAACCTGGGCGAGCTGGCGCGTCGCCAGTTCCGCGGCATTGCACGCGTCGCCGGCCTGCTGGTCCCCAGCCTGCCCGGTGGCATGCCAAGGGCACTGCGCCAGCTGCAGGCGTCCGCGGGACTGCTCTACGACGTACTGCGCGAGCACGACCCGGATCACCTGCTGCTGGCGCTGGCGGAACAGGAAGTGCTGAATGACAGCCTCGACATGCCGGGGCTGCAACAGGTACTGGCCAGGATTCGGATGCAGACCCTCTCGGTGCAGCGCCCGGCGTCACTCACGCCGTTGGGTTTCCCGCTGTGGGCCGAACGCCTGCGCGGGCAGTTCAGCAACGAAGACTGGCGTACCCGGGTGCAACGCGTGGCCCAGCAGCTGGAGCGTCGGCATGGCCGATGAACTGCCGCTGCTGCGCGCAGGCGAGTCGCTGGTGCTGCTTGGCGCGCGTGCACTGTACTGGCCCGCGCGGCAGGCACTGCTGCTCGCCGACCTGCACCTGGGCAAGGCCGATGTATTCCGCCGCGCAGGCATCGCGCTGCCCAGCGGCGGTACCGGCAAGGACCTGCAACGCCTGCAGGGGCTGCTGGACGGGCATGCCTGCCGCGAGGTGTGGATCCTGGGCGACATCCTGCATGGCCCGGCGCATCGCGCTGCGTGGTACCAGCAATGGCTGGCATGGCGCGAACGCAATGCCGCACTGGACGTGCATGTCCTGCGCGGAAATCATGACCGGCAGCTGCCGCATGCCGGGCTGCAGGTGCAGATCCACGACGAAGTACGGCTGCCACCGTTCCTGCTTCGGCATGAGCCGGTGCCCGATGCGGAGCTGCATGTGATCGCCGGGCATCTGCATCCACAGATCGCTTTGCCTCCGTTGCGGCGGCGCTTCCCCGCATTCTGGCTGCGTGACAGGATGACTCTCCTGCCGGCCTTCTCCGCGTTCACCGCCGGAATCGTTCCTGTTCCCGCTGCCGGCGAACAGATGGTCGCCTGCGTGGACAACGGCCTGGTGGCACTGCCCCTGGCTTGAATCAGGCCGGACGGATATCCAGCTGCGGCATCAGCTGGAACTCAGGCGTGTCCCCTTCACGTCGCCGCGGCAAGGCCTGGATCGCCGCCAGCATCTCCTGCGCGCAGGTGCGGATGCGCGTGTGGTGCTCCGGCGACGCATGACTGATCAGGCTGCCGACATGGAACTCGAACACGTCCTCCAGCACGTCGGGCTGGTCCTCGTGCAGCATCTGCAGCAGACCGCGCAGCTTGCAGATTTCCGATTCCAGCTCCTCGACCGCGAACAACATGGCATCCTCCTTCGACAACAGGCGGCACATCCGGGCCGCAACAGGCTGCGACGGCAGCGCCTCCCGGGCCACGCGCGATGTTGATCACGGAAAGGAAAACGGGCGACGCGCAATCGCGTGCAACCTACTTCTCGCATATGCGCAGTGATGCAACCGTTAATTCACGTGACGACGCGTTTCACGCAGTGGCCGTGATCGCGTTGATGCGAGGCACCTGCGCCGCAGTGGCCAGCGCGTCGACGAAAGCCGGATCCAGCGCGAGCGAACCGAACCAGCCATGCTGGGTACCGCTGAGCACACGCAGCATGTGACCACGCCCACCCGGCAGGCGCCCCATCGGGCCGAGCAGCACGTCGCGCGCTTTGGCCCAGGCATCGCGATCGGACTGGAACAGCGGCGTCAGCCAACGGCTCCAGCGCTGGTAGACCGCAACGTGCGCCCTGCGCTGCGCCTGGTAGGCCTGCAATGCCGCGGCACCGCCACCATGCTCGCGCAAGGCATCGCGCAGCGCCAGCGCATCGAGCAGCGCCATGTTCACGCCCTGGCCCAGCTGTGGGCTCATCGCATGCGCGGCATCGCCGGCCAGCACCATGCGGCCGTGATACCAGCGCGTCATCACTGCGTCGCGGTAGACGGCCCGTGCCAGCTGGCCGGCGTCACGCAGATGCGCGAAGCGTGCACTGGCCTGCGGCCACAGCGCATGCAGTTCGTCCAGCCAGGGCGTCATGCCGTCGGCCTGCCAACGTTCGAAATCGGCGCGTGGCAGGCTCCAGAAAAAGCTCAGGCGCGGCGTGTCATCACCGGGCCGCGTACCGACCGGCAACAGCCCGATCATCTTGCGTGCGGCCACGTAGCGCTGCCGCAGCTCCTGCAGGTGTGGCCAGTCTTCGGCTGGCAACAGGCACCACAGCGCACCCCACGGATACATGCGATCCAGTCCGTTACCGTCTTTGATCGTGCCGCGCAGCGTCGAGGCTGCACCATCGGCGGCCACCACCAGGTCGAACGCACCGTGCAGGCGCCCTTCGCTGTCACGCAAGCGGCCCTGCTCGGCATCCACTGCGGCAATGCTGACGCCGGCATGCAGCTGGCCCGCACCAGCACGCGCATCATCCAGCAACGAGAACAGGGCGCCGCGCTGCATGCCAAGGCCGTGCAGGCGCGCGTCCAGGCCGGCGTAGCGCATGTCCATCACTGCGCGTTCGCACGGCGTATCGCCGTACAGGCGATGCACCGGCGCGGCATGCGCGCGCACGGCGTCAAGCAGGCCCATCTGCCACAGCACCTGCAGGCCGCTGGGCTGCAGCAGGAAACCGGCGCCAACCGGTCCCGGCGTGGGCACACGTTCGAAGATCTCCACCTCGTGGCCATCACGAGAGAGCAGGATGGACAATGCCTGTCCAGCGGTGCCGTAGCCGATCACGGCGATGCGCAGTCGTTCCTTCATGGAGGCATTGTGCCCGAGCGCAAATCCGGATGCCCAGCGGGGCCTCCGCCCACGGCAGCGCAATTCTTGTCGCAGCGCAAAAAAAACCCCGCCGGAGCGGGGTTTTCAACGCACTGTCGAGTGGATCACTCGGCCGGCGTGATGTTCGAAGCCTGGGCGCCCTTCGGGCCCTGGGTCACGTCATAGGTGACACGCTGGCCTTCCTGCAGGCTGCGGAAGCCCTTGGAGTTGATGGCGGAGAAGTGCGCGAACACGTCGGCGCTGCCATCCTCCGGCGAGATGAAGCCAAATCCCTTGGCGTCGTTGAACCACTTGACGGTACCGTTCGGCATGGTGATGCGAGACCTTATGCAATGAATGGGTGGTGTACGCTGAACCCGCGCACAAGCTGAGTATGCAAAGCTTGCTCGGGGAAGACAATCACCCCCGCGCCAATTCGCCCACCAGTTCCGGAAGTCCGTTGCTGGCCGCCTGCACATTGGCCAGCACTTCGGCCATCGTAATCTCCTCGCCATCACCGCAGCCGGCGGCCCAGTTGGCGATGATCGCCAGGCAGGCATAATCCAGCCCCAGCTCCCGCGCCAGTGCGGCTTCCGGCATGCCGGTCATGCCCACCAGATCGCAACCGTCGCGGCGCATGCGGGCGATTTCGGCGATGGTTTCCAGGCGCGGGCCCTGCGTTGCGCCATAGCAGCCACCGTCATGGACCGTGACACCGGTCACTTTGGCTGCCGCCAGGATCTTGCTGCGCAGCATCGGCGTGTACGGATGGCCGAAATCGACGTGGACCACGTCGGAGCCTTCTTCTTCGCAGATCGTGCTGATGCGGCCCCAGGTGTAGTCGATGATCTGGTCCGGGCAGGCGAGCACGCGCGGACCGAAGTTCTCGGTGATGCCCCCCACCGTGTTCAATGCCAGCACCCGCTGCGCGCCCAGCTGCTGCAGCGCAGCCAGGTTGGCGCGGTAGTTGATCTTGTGCGGCGGCAGCGAATGCCCCTCGCCATGCCGCGCCAGGAACGCCACGCGATGGCCGAGCAGCGTGCCCACGCGCACCGGGCCCGATGGGCGGCCGAAGCGGGTGTCGACCTCGTGGGTCTGCACGTCGTCAAGCTTGGCCAGGTTGTAGACACCGGTACCGCCGATCACGGCCAGGGCGATCTGTTGCATTAGAAGCACTCCATGAAAAGACGAACGCCGGCACCCGAGGATGCCGGCGATGGAAAAGACGCGCCGCGGGCGGCCGCGCCGTTATTCCTTCATTGCGTAGATGGCCGGCACGCAGCGCAGGGTCTCGTTGACGTCCATGCCGAAGCCGAACACGTAGCGGTCCGGCAGCTCGATGCCCGCGTAATCGGCGGTCACATCGGGCAGCGCACGGTCGTGCTTCTTCACGGTCATCGCAGCGATGCGCACATCGGTCGCGCCCTGTTCCAGGCACCAGGTGCGAACGCCCTGCAGGGTGTAGCCCTCGTCGAGGATGTCGTCGACCAGCAGCACGCGGCGGCCGAACAGCGAGGTGGCCGGCTTGTGCTTCCAGACCAGGTCACCGCCGGTGGTTTCACCGCGGTAGCGGGTGGCGTGCAGGTAATCGAACTGCACGTCCTGGCCGCGCGCGCCCAGTTCCAGCGCCAGCTGGCCGGCGAACGGCAGCGCACCATGCATGATCGACAGGAACAACGGCACCTCGCCCTTGTAATCGCGCGCGATGGCGTCGGCGATAGCAGCGATGGCCTTGTCGATGGTGGGGCGGTCGACCAGCAGGTCAGCCTGGGCCAGGGCCTGGGAAATGGTGAGGTTGGGCATCAGACGGTTCTTCCAAGGGTTTCAAGCAGACGGGATTGGGTGTCGCCATGGCGGGCATCGGCCAGCAGGCCGTCCCAGCCGAGCGCGCCGCGGCCGAGCAGGCCCAGCAGCGCAGCAGTATTGAGGGAGCGTCCCTGCACCGCATGCAGGGCTTCATCGACCAGTTCCGGATGGCAGACCAGCACCACGTCGCAGCCGGCGTCCAGGTGCGCGTGCACGCGTGCCGGCACGCCGCCGGCGCTGTGCGAGGCGGCCATGCCGATGTCATCGGAGAACACCACGCCGCGGAAGCCGAGTTCGCCGCGCAGGACGTCCTGGATCCAGCGTGGGGAATAGCCGGCGGGCTCCGGTGCCACCTGCGGATAGATCACGTGCGCCATCATCACCGCATCGGCACCCGCGGCGATGCCGGCCTGGAACGGCACCAGGTCCTGCGCGCGCAGTTCGTCCAGCGCGCGTGGATCGATCGCGGTATCCACGTGGGTGTCCTCCAGCACGGTGCCGTGGCCGGGGAAATGCTTGAGCGTGGCGGCCATGCCGACCGCGTGCATGCCGCGCACATAGGCTGCGGTGAACGCGGCCACGACCTGCGGGTCTTCACTGAAGGCACGGTTGCCGATGGCGCGGTTGCCGCGGCCAAGGTCGACCACCGGGGCGAAGCTGAGATCCAGGCCGCTGGCGCGGACTTCACTGGCCATCAGCCACGCGTGCTGCTCGGCCAGCGCCAGGGCCTGCTGCGGGTCGGTGGCGTACAGGGCACCAATGTCCTGCAGCGGCGGAAGATCGCTGTAACCCTCGCGGAAGCGCTGTACGCGGCCGCCCTCCTGGTCCACGCAGATCAGCTGCGGGCGCGGGGCAGCGGCACGGATGGCCGCGCTCAGATCGGTCACCTGCTGGCGCGACGCAAAGTTGCGCTTGAACAGCACCACCCCGGCCACGGCGTCGTGCTGCAGCCAGTCACGTTCCTGGGCGGTCAGTTCGGTGCCGGCAACGCCGATCAGCAGCATGGTCGATCTCCACAACGCGCGCCCGCATGGCGCAGTGCCGCATTGTCGCAGAACCGGCCGACAGGCGCAGTGGTCAGAAAAAGGGGACGGAGGGGATTAAGGCGCAATCGGCCCCAAGGGGCTGGATACGTCTTAATCCCCTCCGTCCCCTTTTGAGGAGCCGGTCAGACCTTGCAGCTGTCCGGGCCGCAGGCCTCGTCGCCGTCAGCCGGGGTAGCCGGGGCGCCCTGTTCTGCCGCGATCTGCCGCAGGGCCTGGGCGAACGCCTCGGGTGGCTGCGCCCCGGAAATCGCCCACTTCCCATCGATCACGAAGGTCGGCACCGACGAAATGCCCAGTGCATGGGCCTGCGCCAGCTTGGCTTCGACCTCGGCCAGGCCGCGGTCGGAGGCCAGCATCTGCGCGATTTCACCACCGTCCAGGCCGCCCGCCACGCCGGCCTTCACCAGTACAGCGTTGTCGGCCAGGTTCTGGCCATGTTCGAAGTGGGCGCGGAACAGCGCTTCACCCACCGCATCCTGCACGCCATGCTGGCCGGCCAGCCACAACACCCGATGCGCCGGCAGTGTGGTCACCCGCACCTGGCCCTGGTTGAAATCCATCGACAGCCCCTCCGCGCGCGCGGTGGTCTGGGTCTGGCCGAGGATCTGCTCGGTGCGCTCGACGCCCCCGAACTTGCGCGCATAGGCCTCGCGCAGCGGCACCGGGGTGTCGTCCGCATCCGGGTCCAGCTGGAACGGCTGCCAGTGGATATCGAGTTCAGGCGCATTGGCGCCCAGCAACTGCACGCCCTGCTGGAAACGATGCTTGCCGATCCAGCACCAGGGGCAGACCACGTCGGAGTAGATGTCGATTCTCATGTCCACGACATGGGGACCGCCTTCCTCGATAAAAGGGGACGGAGGGGATTAAGTCGCTTTCCGCACGGGCGGGGTAAAGACGACTTAATCCCCTCCGTCCCCTTTTTTGGGGTTCACCACTGTGAATACGGGCGGCTGGCCAAGGCAACGTTGTAGTAGCGGGCGTCATCGGTCACTTCGGCGCCGACCCAGTCCGGCAGGTCGATGGCCTGATCGGCGCTTTCCAGTTCGACTTCGGCCACCACCAGACCGGCGTTGTCACCGAGGAATTCGTCCACTTCCCAGGTCAGGCCGGCGTGTTCGACCAGATGGCGGCGCTTGTCGATCAGGCCGCCGACACACAGCGCCAGCAGTGCGCGCGCGTCCTCCACCGGGATCGGGTAGTCGAACTCCTGCCGGGTATGGCCGAGGGTGCGCGACTTCAGGTTCAGCGCGGCGTGGTCGCCTTCGATGCGT
Source organism: Stenotrophomonas maltophilia complex sp. Om-AH-Sm3 (assembly GCF_059337855.1). NCBI lineage: Bacteria > Pseudomonadati > Pseudomonadota > Gammaproteobacteria > Lysobacterales > Lysobacteraceae > Stenotrophomonas > Stenotrophomonas maltophilia complex sp. Om-AH-Sm3. The sequence goes on from NZ_JBYBLQ010000026.1 coordinate 13,507, forward strand.
ACGCGCACCGAGGCGTTCTGGGTGCCGCGGTCGAGCGCGCCCATGTCGTTGATGTAGCCCTGCGCCATCGGGATCACCCGATGCGCGGCGGTGCGCCAGCCATCGCTGCTGACCAGGAATTTGCGTTCGATTTCGATGCCCATGGCGCAATTATGCGCCACGGGTGATGACCGCTGCTCAGCGCTTTTCGAATACCGCGATGCTTTCCACGTGCGCGGTGTGCGGGAACATGTCCATGGCACCGGCGCTGACCAGGGTGAAGCCCTGTTCGTTGACCAGATAGCCGGCATCGCGCGCCAGCGAGCCCGGGTGGCAGCTGACGTAGACGATGCGCTTGAACTGCTTCAGCGGCAGCTGCTGCAGCACTTCGATCGCGCCGGAGCGCGGCGGATCCAGCAGCAGCTTGTCGAAGCCCTGGCGCATCCACGCCGTGCTGCGCTGGTCCTGGGTCAGGTCGGCGCTGAAGAACTGCGCGTTCGCCAGGCCGTTGCGCTCCGCGTTCTCACGCGCACGCGCGACGAGGCCGGCATCGCCTTCCACACCCACCACTTCACGCACACGGCGGGCCAACGGCAGGGTGAAGTTGCCCAGGCCGCAGAACAGGTCCAGCACGCGCTCGTCCTCACCCGGCTGCAGCAGGTCCAGGGCGTGGGCGATCATCTTCTCGTTGAGCTTGGCGTTGACCTGGATGAAATCCAGCGGGCGGAACGCCAGCTCGACATCCCACGGCGCCAGCCGGAACGACAGCGCCACGCCCTGCCCGTCCAGCGGCTGCACGGTGTCCACGCCACCGGACTGCAGGTAGATCACGAAGCCATGCTGCTGGCCGAAGGCGGCCCAGGCCGCGCGGTCGGCATCGCTGAGTGGCTGCAGGTGGCGCACGGTCAGGACCACGGCCTGGTCACCGGCGATGAATTCGATCTGAGGGATGTCACGCTTGCCATCGAGCGTTTCGATGAAGGTGGACAACGCCTCGACCTTGGTGCCGATCTCCGGAATCACGGTCAGGCACTGGCTGAGGTCGGCGACGAAACGCGGATCCTGTTCACGGAAGCCAACCAGGGTCTTGTCCTTCTTCTCGACCCGGCGCACCGAGAAGCGGCCCTTGCGGCGGTAGCCCCAGCTCTCGCCGACCAGCGGCGCAAGCACGGTGCCCGGCTTCACATGGCCAATCCGCTCCAGGTTATCCATCAGCACGCGCTGCTTGGCGACGATCTGCTGGTCTTCGTCCAGGTGCTGCAGCACGCAGCCGGCGCAGGTACCGAAATGGGGGCACTTGGGGATCACCCGCTGCGGCGAGGCCTGCAGCACCTCCAGCGTGCGCGCCTCGTCGAAATGGCGGCTGCGGGCAGTCTGTTCAGCCATCACCACCTCACCGGGCAGGGCGCCGCTGACGAAGGTGACCTTGCCGCCCTCGCCTTCACGGCGGGCGACACCGCGACCATCATGGCTGAGGTCGAGGATCTCGGTCTGGAACGGGGTACGGTCGGTGCGGGAGCGGGATCGGGCCACGTGGCAACAGGCTGCGGGCAAAAATGGGGGCGTATTGTCGCAGATCCTGACCGATGGGGCCCGGACCCGCTTGCGCCCGTGGCCGCCGTGCTTGATGATTGGGACAGCTGACATGGAGGCAGCCCTGATGCAGATGACCCCGCGGGCCGCACGACCCCGCTTCCTGCTTGTCGAGGACGACATCATCAGCCGCGGTTTTTTCAAGGCGGCGTTGGAAACGTTACCGGCGGACGTGGACACCGCAGATTCACTGGCCAGCGCCCTGGCCAGTGCCGAGCCCGGCTCGCATGACCTGTGGCTGATCGACGTCAACCTGCCGGACGGCAATGGCGCGCAGCTGTTGCGTGAGTTGCGCCGTTCACATCCCGACACGCCGGCGCTGGCACATACCGCCGACGGCGATGCCTCCATTCACGCCCGCCTGCGCGAAGCTGGTTTCAGCGACACCCTGGTCAAGCCACTGGGCCGCGACCAGCTGCTGAAGGCCGTGCGCCGAGCGCTGGTCAACAGCCCGGCGGGGATCTTCGTGGCACAGGCCCCGGCCGCGGTCGAACTGGCCGTACAGGACTGGGACGAGACCGCAGCCCTGGCAGCGCTCAATGGCCAGCGCAACCACCTGATCGCACTGCGCGAACTGTTCCTGGCCGAGTTGCCGGGCGTGCGCGACGCGGTCGAGCAGGCGGTCGACCAGCACGACGAGCGCCAGCTGCGCAGCCAGTTGCACCGATTGCAGGCCAGCTGTGGCTTCGTGGGGGCGGCACGGTTGGGACGGGCGGTGCGCCAGCTGCATCATGCGCCCGAGTCCGGGCAGGCCCAGGCGGGGTTCCGCGACGCGGTGGCTGCCCTGCTGCACTGAGGGTTGCTCGGCAGGGCTGCGCCCTGCACCCGCAGATGCTTCAAGCCAGAGCAACACCAAAGGCCAGAGCCAGAGCGGCTCTGGCCTTCTGCTTGTTGGGCGGGCCGGTGTGGGTTGGCAGGACACGCCGTAAACCCGTCCATGGGGGCTCGATGGCGCCATCCATGGCGCCAACGGTCCTGCCAACCCACACCGCCCCACCCCCGACAGATTCCCGGTGGCGGCTGGTAGATCCACGCCATGCGTGGATGAGTCTCTGTCAGATATCGAAATTCAAACTGGGGGTCAGATCCGTTTTCCGAAGGAAAACGGATCTGACCCCGTCGGCATGTCCGACAGCTCGCAAGAATCTGTCGAAGGCGGGGTGGGTCCGGTTGAGGGGGCGTGAGCCGCATGGGCCCGAGGCATGCCTCGGGCGGGTTGGGCAGGACGCCCAACCCCGGTCTTGCCGTGTGCGCAGGACAGCGCACACGAGCAAGCGGCGACCGAGCTTACATGGGTGAGGGCGCTTTGTTTGCGAAGCACTGCTTCGCAAGCGCCCGAACGCACAGCCGCTGGCGGCTGGGCCGGGCCCCGGAGGGGTACTTGCAGCGCCCCCCTCAACCGGACCCACCCCGCCATCCCACGGAATGCACGCTGTTGCTGTTGCTGTTGCTGTTGCTTTGGCCTCGGCAGGTGCAGGGCTGCAAGCCCTGCTCAACACCCCCTACCTGCGCGGCGCCAGCTGCTCGAGCATTTCCCAGGACTTCAGGCCGCGCGGCCCCAGGTGATGGGCCAGCACCCGCCGCATCGGCAGGCGCAGGCTGGCCAGATCGGCGGCATCCGGCTCTTCGTCGGCCGCCAGCGCCAACAGCGCCGACCCGGTGGCGGCTGCCCGGCGCTCCCCGCCGCGCTCGCTCAGCAGGCGCTGCGCACCCTCCTGCGGGTCCAGTTCGTAGCGCGCCGCCGGATCGATCGGCTGGCCATCGCTGGCGCTGTCCAGCTCGAAACCCAGGCCCAGCGCAGACAGCAGCTCGCGTTCGAAACGGCGCAGGGTCCAGGCCAGGCCCGCGCCCACCGCCAGCCGCGCACGCGCCTCGCCGTAGGCGAGGTACAGCTCCGGCAGCGGGTCCTGGCGCGGGGCCAGGCGCAGGGTCAGTTCGCTCAGGTAGAAACCGGCCAGCATCGCCTGCCCGACCAGGCGTGGCGCGGCATCCAGCGCCTCGGCGCTACGCAGCTGGGCCAGTTCCCCCCGCTGCTGGGCACTGAAGCGGATCCACTGCAACGGCTGCAGGGCGGCGCGCAGCACCTGGCCCTTGGCAGTGGACACGCCACGCGCAAGCAGCCCAATACGGCCATGCTGTGCGCTCAACACTTCGACCAGCAGGCTGGTCTCGCGGTAGGCCCGTGCGTGCAGCACGAAGCCGGTGTCGTCCTCGATCATCATCGAAGCGACTACAACGCCTTACTCGTAACCGAAGGCCTTCAGCGCGGCCTCGTCGTCGGACCAGCCTTCACGCACGCGCACCCAGGTTTCCAGGAACACCTTGGCCCCGAACAGACGCTCCATCTGCAGGCGGGACTTGGCGCCGATCTCCTTCAGGCGGGCGCCACCCTTGCCGATCACGATGGCCTTCTGGCCTTCACGCTCGACCCAGATCACCGCACCGATGCGCAGCAGATTGCCGTCCTCGGTGAAGCGCTCGATCTCGACAGTGGTGGCGTAGGGCAGTTCCTCGCCGAGCTGGCGCATCAGCTGCTCGCGCACCAGTTCACCGGCCAGGAAACGCTGGCTGCGGTCGGTGATCTCATCCTCGCCGAACATCGGCGGGGCTTCCGGCAGCAGCTTCAGCACGTCGCGCACCAGCGCTTCCAGGCCGTTGCGCTTCTGCGCGGAGATCGGATGCACGGCGGCGAAGTCGCGACCCTCGGTCACCTGCTGCAGGAACGGCAGCAACGCGCCCTTTTCCTTCAGGCGATCGATCTTGTTGACCACCAGCACCACCGGGATGCCGGCGTCGCGCAGCACGTTGAACGCCAGGCTGTCCTCTTCATCCCAGCGACCGGCTTCGATCACCAGCAGGCCGGCATCGACGCCTTCCAGCGAGCCACGCGCGGCGCGATTCATCACCCGGTTCATCGCCCGCTTCTGCACCTTGTGCAGGCCGGGGGTGTCGACCAGCACCAGCTGGCCCTCCGGATAGGTGGCGATGCCCAGCAGGCGATGACGCGTGGTCTGCGGACGGTTGGAGACGATGCTGACCTTGGCGCCGACCAGGGCATTGGTCAGGGTCGACTTGCCCACGTTCGGGCGGCCGATGACGGCCACGCTGCCGCAATGATGGGGAGTTTGTTCGCTCACTTGGAATCCAGTTGTTCTAGGACGGCCGCAGCCGCCTGTTGTTCGGCAAGCCGCCGCGAGGCGCCTTCGCCCTCGGTGCTGGCGGCCGGGTCGGCTACGTTGCAGCGTACCCGGAAGTGCTTGGCGTGGTCGTCACCGGATTCTGACACCAGTTCATACTGCGGCAACGCCTTCTGTCGGGCCTGCAGCCATTCCTGCAGGCGGGTCTTGGGGTCCTTCTCGGGTCGGCCGGAGGCCGGCAGTGCCTCGATCGAAGCGCTGAACCAGGGCAGGACCACCGCCCGGCAGGCCTCGAAACCGGCATCCAGGTAGATCGCAGCCACCACGGCTTCCACCGCGTCGGCCAGGATCGAATCACGACGGTGGCCACCGGACTTCATTTCGCCCGGGCCCAGGATCAGCCGCTCGCCCAGTTCCAGGCTACGTCCAATCACCGCCAGCGCGCCCTCACGCACCAGTTCGGCGCGGGCACGGGTCATCGCGCCCTCGTCAGCCTTGGGCCAGCGTCGGTACAACGCCTCGGCCGCCATCATGTTGACGATGCTGTCGCCCAGGAATTCCAGGCGCTCGTTGTGTGGCGCACCGGCGCTGCGATGCGTCAGCGCCTGCTTCAGCAGCGCCGGGTCGCGGAAGGGATGACCGATCAGGTCACCACGTTGGAAAGGTTTATTCGGCACCGCTTCGGGTCAGGTCCTGGGATGAATCGAATTTGCCAACCACATCCAGGTTGCCGACCAGCGGACGGCGCACTTCGTAGTTGACCTTGAGGGTCCAGCCATTGTCGCGACGGTCGAACTTCACGTTGGCCGGCTTCACGTTCTCCGAGTAATTGATGTACAGGCGCTTGAAGAACAGATCCTGGATCCGGGCCGGCTCCATGCTGCCCACGCCCGGCTCCTTGGCCAGGCTCTTCATCGCCGAGCGCACCGCGTAATACTCCTGGTACATCGGGAACAGCTTCATGCCGATGTAAAGGAAGAAACCGACCACGATCAGGACCGCCAGGAACGAGGTCAGGGTCATGCCACGCTGCGTGTTCATCGTCTTCATTGCGTTCTCCCCAGATACGCGTTGGATGTGAAGGTACTCAGTTGATGCTCGAGCCGATCCGCGACGGCTCGAAGCCATCCTTGCAGAACCAGCCCTGGCAGTTCAGCCAGATCAGGAAGGCCTTGCCGCGCAGGTTCTCTTCAGGCAGCAGGCCCCAGAAGCGGCCATCGTCGCTGTTGTCACGATTGTCGCCCATCACCAGGTACTTGCCGGCCGGTACGGTCCACTGGCCCTGGCCGCGTGGATAGTCGGTCTCCAGCACGGTATGGGTACGGCCCGGCAGGTGCTCGACCAGCAGGTTGGCGCCCTCGCCCTGGCCCTTGTGGCCGGCGTAGATGCCCTTGTTGTCGTACTTCAGCGGTTCGCCATTGAGGATCACGCCGTCGCCCTCGAAGACCACGGTGTCACCCGGCACGCCGATCACGCGCTTGATGAAGTTCTCGCCCTTGGCCGGGTCGTTGTCGCTGTGGCCGGGGAAGTGGAACACCACCACGTCGCCGCGCGACGGCTCGCCGAAGGGGACGATCTTGGTGTTGCTGATCGGCAGGCGCAGGCCGTAGGAGAACTTGTTGACCAGGATGAAATCGCCGATCAGAAGGTTCGGCATCATCGAGCTGGACGGGATCTTGTACGGCTCGGCGATGAAACTGCGCACGATCAGCACGATCGCCAGCACCGGGAAGAACGCTCGCGAGTAGTCCACCAGCACCGGCTCGGAATCGAGCAGGCCCGCACGCTGGGCGCGACGCTTGGCGAGGTACAGCTTGTCGGCGAGCAGGATCAGGCCCGAGGCCAGGGTCAGCACGACCAGGAGGATCTCAAACAGTTTCATTCAGGGTCCTTTGCAACGTCACCAGACGACCGGCCCCGCGAGGCCGGTGCGGGCTTACTTGTTGTCCATCTGCAGTACGGCCAGGAACGCTTCCTGCGGGATCTCCACGCGGCCGACCTGCTTCATGCGCTTCTTGCCTTCCTTCTGCTTTTCCAGAAGCTTCTTCTTGCGCGAGACGTCGCCACCATAGCACTTGGCCAGCACGTTCTTGCGCATCGCCTTGACCGTGGTGCGGGCGATGATCTGCGAGCCGACGGCGGCCTGGATGGCCACGTCGAACATCTGCCGGGGGATCAGGTCCTTCATCTTCTCGCACAGCTCGCGGCCGCGGCGGTCGGCGTGGCTGCGGTGCACGATCAGCGACAGTGCGTCGACCTTGTCACCGTTGATCAGCACGTCAACGCGCACGAACGGGCCAGCGTCGAAGCGCACGAAGTGGTAATCCAGCGAGGCATAGCCACGGCTGACCGACTTGAGCTTGTCGAAGAAGTCCAGCACCACCTCGGCCATCGGCAGCTCGTAGCTGATCTGCACCTGGCTGCCCAGGTAGTTGATGCCGATCTGGCTGCCGCGCTTTTCTTCGCACAGCTTGATGATGTTGCCGATGTACTCCTCGGGCGTGAGCACGTTGGCGCGGATGATCGGCTCGCGGATCTCCTCGACCTGGTTCACCGGCGGCAGCTTGGCCGGGTTGTCCATGTTGATGATCGAGCCGTCGGTCTTCAGGACCTCATACACCACCGTCGGCGCGGTGCTGATCAGGTCCAGGTTGTATTCGCGTTCCAGGCGCTCCTGCACGATCTCCATGTGCAGCATGCCCAGGAAGCCACAGCGGAAGCCGAAGCCCATCGCTTCGGAGCTTTCAGGCTCGAAACGCAGCGCGGCATCGTTCAGGCGCAGCTTGTCCAGCGCTTCGCGCAGGTCCGGGTAGTCCTCGGCATCGACCGGGAACAGGCCGGCGAACACGCGCGGCTGCATTTCCTGGAAGCCCGGCAGCGGCTTCGGCGCCGGATCGCCGGCCAGGGTGAGGGTGTCGCCGACCGGCGCACCATGCACGTCCTTGATGCTGGCGGTGACCCAGCCCACTTCACCGGCACGCAGCGCCGGCAGCACCTTGCGCTTGGGAGTGAACACGCCGACGTTGTCGACCTGGTGGTTGCGGCCGGTCGACATCACCTGCAGCTTGTCACCGGCCTTGATCTCGCCCTGCATCACGCGCACCAGCGAGACCACGCCCAGGTAGTTGTCGAACCACGAGTCGATGATCAGCGCCTGCAGCTTGTCGGTGTCGCGCGGCACCGGCGGCGGGATGCGATGGACGATCGCCTCCAGCACGTCCTGCACGTTGAGGCCGGTCTTGGCACTGACCGGCACGGCGTCGGAGGCGTCGATGCCGATCACGGCCTCGATCTCGGCCTTGGCGCGCTCGATGTCGGCGGTGGGCAGGTCGATCTTGTTGATCACCGGCACCACTTCCAGGCCCTGCTCCACTGCGGTATAGCAGTTGGCCACCGACTGCGCTTCCACGCCCTGGGCCGCGTCGACCACCAGCAGCGCGCCTTCGCAGGCGGCCAGCGAGCGGCTGACTTCATAGGAGAAGTCGACGTGGCCGGGGGTGTCGATGAAGTTCAGGTGGTAGGTCTGCCCGTCCTTGGCCAGGTACGGCAGTGACACCGATTGCGCCTTGATCGTGATGCCACGCTCGCGCTCGATGGGATTGGAGTCGAGCACCTGCGCTTCCATCTCGCGGGCCTGCAGGCCACCACAGAGCTGGATGATGCGGTCGGCCAGCGTGGACTTGCCGTGGTCGACATGGGCGATGATGGAGAAGTTGCGGATGTTCCGCATCGAATCAGAAGACATAGGTGGCGGCGGCGCGCGGCGTCGTCAGGGTAACGGTCGATTATCGCATGCCCGGCGCCCGGCCGCGAAAACTGCCTCATCGGGCCGGGGCCAGAACGGCCGAAGCCCCGCCGGGGCGGGGCTTCGGGGGCCGCGCCGGCGCCGCCGAAGCGGCCCCGGCAGGAGCCTTACTGGCCGGCCTTCACCGCCACGAAGGCGCTGTTGCCGTTGGCCGTGCGGACCAGCAGCATCACCACGTCGTCCTTCTTGAAGCTGGACAACGCCCGGTTCAGGGCATCGACGCTGCCGACCGCAGTGCGGCCGACCTGCAGGATCACCATGCCCGGCGACAGGCCGGCATCGCGTGCTGCCTGGCCCTTGACCCCGGTAATGCGCACGCCTTCATTGCCGTTGAGCCCCAGCTGCTTGCGCTGGGCCGCGTTCAGGTCGCTGACGTCCAGCCCCAGCAGGGCGTTGGCACCGGTCTGCGGAGCCGCCTCGCCAGCGCCAGCCGACGGCCCGCGGGCATTGCCCTGCCCGTCCTCGCTCAGTGCGGTCAGCGTGGCACTGAGCTCATGCGGCTTGCCGTCGCGGTAAACCACCAGGTTCACCTTGCTGCCCGGCGCCATCGCACCGATCAGCGGCGGCAGGTCGGACCAGCTGTTGACCGCGCTGCCGTTGACCGAGCGGATGACATCGCCCACCTGCACGCCGGCCTTGGCGGCCGCACTGCCGGCCACGATCTGGTTGACCAGCGCGCCGCGGCTGTCCGGCAGGCCCAGTCCCTGCGCCTTCAGCGAATCGATCGGTTCGACCACCGCGCCGAGCTGGCCGCGGGTGACCTTGCCGCTCTTCTTGATCTGCTCGACCGCGCTCATCGCCAGGTCGATCGGGATCGCGAAGCTGATGCCCATGTAGCCGCCGGAGGCCGAGAAGATCTGCGAGTTGATGCCGACCACTTCGCCGCGGGTGTTCAGCAGCGGACCGCCGGAATTGCCCTGGTTGATCGCCACGTCGGTCTGGATGAACGGCACGTAGCGCTGGTCAGGCCCCCCCGTACTGCGACCGACGGCGCTGACCACGCCGGCGGTAACGGAATGGTCGAGGCCGAACGGCGAGCCGATCGCGACAACCCATTGGCCCGGCTTCAGGGTGTTGGAATCACCCACGCGCACGGTGGGCAGGTTCTTGCCATCGATCTTGAGCAGGGCCACGTCGTACTGCTGGTCGCTGCCCACCACCTTGGCGGTGAACTCGCGGCTGTCGCCCAGCTTGACCTTCACCTCGCTGGCGTCGGCCACCACGTGGTAGTTGGTCAGTACATAGCCATCGGGCGAGATGATGAAGCCCGATCCCATGCCACGCCCCTTGATGCTGGGACCGCCATCCTGCCCACCCGGCCCCTGCCCCGGCATCGGGAAGTCAGGGCCGAAGAAGCGGCGGAAGAACTCGGGCATGTCATCGTCGCCCATCGGGCCGCGCGAGGCCTGGCGGTTGTTGCGGACGATGGTGGTGTCGACGTTGACCACGCCCGGGCCGACCTGTTCGACCAGGTTGGTGAAGTCGGGCAGGCCGCTGACCAGCGGTTGTGCAGGCGCCCGCGGCGCCGCGGCCGGCGCAGGCTGGGCCGGGGCGGCAGGCGCCGGCGCCGGCGCCTGCGCGCAGGCCACCAGGGGAAGGGTCAGGGCCAGCAGGCCAATGGCCTGCGTGCGAAGTCGGGGAGTCATCGGACGGCAACCTCCGGGTCGGATGGAAAGAGGAATACGGGCCCCGCCGACGGCGGGGCGTGAAGGCGCCCGGCTCAGTCGCGCGGGCGCGGCGGCACCGGCAGGTCGTCCTGCAGGCGCGGCTCGAACGGGTAGAACGCGGCACCGCCGGCGCGGGCCGGGAAACTGGCATTGAGCGCGCCACCTGCGGTCGGCGCCAGGCTGGAGCGCGGCCACGGCCGGGCCTGCAGCCCGCCGACCTCGCCGAATGGCAGGTTGCGGTTAGCGTTGGCCGGTACGGTCGGAGCCAGCGGTGCCTGCACGGCGGCGATGGCGCGCTGCGGAGCGTCATCGCGCTGGGCGGCACGCGCGGCCTGCTGGCTGCGGGTTGCACTGGCGCGGCGGGCGTCCTGGCGACGGCTGGTAGCAGCCATCGCCACAGCCGGCGCCGCCGCCACGGCCATCGCGGCGGTATCCACCGATGCTTCGGTCACCGGGGCCGGCGAGGTCGGCGCCGGCGGCAGTTCCGCCTGGCTGGCGATCACCTGGGGGGCCAATGGCTCGCCGGGAGTGGCCTCCTTCAGCTTCTCGCCCCCCATGAACAGGGCGACCGCAGCAACCGATGCGGCCAGAGCCGCGCCGCCGCCCCAGGCCCGCCAGCCACTGCGACGTACCTGGCGACGCGGCTCGGCCTGCGGCGTCGGCTCGGCCGCGATGGCGGCAGCCACGGCGGCACTGAACCCGGCCGGAGCCAGTGCCGACGCCTGCCCGCGCATCACGTCGCCCAGCAGCTGCCAGCGCTCCTGGCAACCGGCCAGCTCGGGGTCGTGCTCCATCCGGCGCAGCAGGAAACGCGCTTCATCGGCGCCCAGCTCGCCATCGACCAGGGCCGACAGCTGCTCGCGATGGCGCTGGTCCAGGCGCTGCCCGGCGGGCGATTGATGGTTGTGCGATTCGTTGAACGGGTTACTGGTCATACGCGGCTCTTCTCACGGGTGGCGCTGCCGATGTCCAGCAGCGGCCGGAGTTCGGTGTCGATCGCCTCGCGCGCCCGGAAGATCCGTGAACGCACCGTGCCGATCGGGCACCCCATCTTCTGCGCGATATCCTCGTAGCTCAGGCCTTCCACCTCGCGCAGGGTGATCGCTGACCGGAGTTCTTCCGGCAGCGCGTTGACGGCCTTCATCACCGTCTGTTCCAGCTCCTGGCGCATCAACTCGCGTTCGGGCGTGTCGGTGTCACGCAGGCGCGTACCACTGTCGAACTGTTCGGCATCGCCGATGTCGATGTCATCGGTCGGCGGCCGTCGATTGTGTGAAGCCAGGTAGTTTTTGGCGGTATTCACGGCGATTCGATGCAACCAGGTTGAGAACTGGGCATCGCCACGGAAACTCCCGATCGCGCGGTAGGCACGGATGAAAGTGTCCTGGGCGACGTCCTGACATTCGCTCCAGTCGGCGATGTAGCGACCGACGAGGGCCACCACCCGATGCTGGTACTTGCGCACCAGGACATCGAAGGCGGCACTCTCGCCGTGCTGCACGCGCCGGACCAGTTCCAGATCCAGCTCCTGTGGTGTATCAACCTCGGCCATGAGGGGCCGCACTCCTGTCAGCCCAACCGACGTCGGGCAATGAGACTGCCAATCCCGGGAAAAGTTCAGTCGCCGATCACCTGGCGCCGCACCAGCTTTTAACCACCGTTCCGTTAGCGTCCCGGTCCACGGCCATGGATCCGGGGGCGCCACTCCCCTGCTATTGGGATTTGACGCGAGGGAAACAACCTCTGGATCATAGCCGCTTCTCCATACACAACCGGATGGAACGTCCATGCTTTCAGGCTTCGATGGTCTCCGCTTCAGCCACTGGCACCCCGAGATCCGCGACGACGGCGTGGTGGTTCTCTCCCTGGATCGTCAGGACAGCAGCGTCAACGCGATGTCGCAGGACGTGCTGCTGGAGCTGGGCGACCTGCTTGAGCGCATCGCGCTGGACCCACCCAGGGGCGTGGTGGTCCAGTCGCTGAAGAAGGCCGGCTTCATTGCCGGTGCCGACCTGAAGGAGTTCCAGGAATTCGACCGTCGCGGCACCGTCAATGACGCGATCCGTCGTGGCCAGGCCACCTATCAGAAGCTGGCCGAGCTGCCCTGCCCCACCGTTGCGGCGATCCACGGCCACTGCCTGGGAGGCGGCACCGAACTGGCGCTGGCCTGCCGCTACCGCGTGGCGTCCAATGACAGCAGCACCCGCATCGGCCTGCCGGAAACCCAGCTTGGCATCTTCCCGGGCTGGGGCGGCAGCGCCCGCCTGCCGCAGTTGGTGGGCGCGCCGGCGGCAATGGACTTGATGCTGACCGGCCGCACCCTGTCGGCCTCGGCCGCGCGTGGCATCGGCCTGGTCGACAAGGTGGTGGCGCCAGCGGTGGTGCTCGACACCGCCGTCGCGCTGGCGCTGTCCGGCACCACCCGCCCGTTCAAGCAGCGCGCGACGGCATGGGCCACCAACACCTGGCTGGCACGCAGGCTGCTGGCGCCGCAGATGGTCAAGCAGGTCGCACGCAAGGCGAAGAAGGACCAGTACCCGGCGCCGTACGCGCTGATCAGCACCTGGCAACGCAGTGGCGGCAAGCCCATCCAGGCCCGCCTGGACGCCGAGCGGCGCGCCGTGGTCAAGCTGGCCAGTACACCGACCGCGCGCAATCTGATCCGTATCTTCTTCCTCACCGAGCGACTGAAGGGCTTGGGCAGTGGTGATTCCGGCATCCGTCACGTGCACGTGGTCGGCGCCGGCGTGATGGGCGGCGACATCGCCGCGTGGGCCGCTTACAAGGGCTTCGAGGTGACCCTGCAGGACCGCGAGCAGCGCTTCATCGACCCGGCCATGGAACGCGCGCAGGCGCTGTTCGCCAAGAAGGTGCGCGACGAAAGCAAGCGCCCAGCCGTGGCCGCACGCCTGCGTGCCGACCTGGAAGGCAATGGGGTTGCCGAAGCGGATCTGGTGATCGAGGCGATCATCGAGAACCCGGAAGCCAAGCGTGCGCTGTACCAGACGCTGGAACCGAAGATGAAGCAGGACGCCCTGCTGACCACCAATACCTCGTCGATTCCACTGGTGGAACTGCGCGATCACATCCAGCGCCCGGCGCAGTTCGCCGGCCTGCACTACTTCAACCCGGTAGCGCAGATGCCGCTGGTGGAAATCATCCACCACGATGGCATGGCGCCGGAGACCGAGCGCCGCCTGGCCGCGTTCTGCAAGGCGCTGGGCAAGTTCCCGGTGCCGGTGGCCGGCAGTCCGGGCTTCCTGGTCAACCGCGTGCTGTTCCCGTACATGCTGGAAGCCGCCACCGCCTACGCCGAAGGCGTCCCGGGCCCGGTGATCGACAAGGCCGCAGTGAAGTTCGGCATGCCGATGGGCCCGATCGAACTGATCGATACCGTCGGCCTGGACGTGGCCGCCGGAGTCGGCCGCGAACTGGCACCGTTCCTGGGCCTGCAGATTCCGGCCGCGCTGCAGACGGTGGAACCGGACAAGCGTGGCAAGAAGGATGGCCAGGGCATTTACACCTGGGAAAACGGCAAGCCGAAGAAGCCGGACGTGGCCAGCGACTACCAGGCCCCGGCCGACCTGGAAGACCGCCTGATCCTGCCGCTGTTGAACGAGGCAGTGGCGTGCCTGCACGAAGGCGTGGTGGCCGATGCGGACCTGCTGGATGCCGGCGTGATCTTCGGCACCGGTTTCGCCCCGTTCCGCGGCGGTCCGATCCAGCACATCCGTGCGGTCGGTGCCGATGCGATCGTCGAGCGGTTGAAGGCGCTGCAGCAGCGCCACGGCGACCGTTTCGCCCCGCGCCCGGGCTGGGACAACCCCGCCCTGCGCGAACCAGTGGTTTGAGTTGATCGGCCGGGCCTGCGGCCCGGCACCCGCAGAGGCAACCGCCGAAGCAAAAGCCAAACCCAGAGCCAGAGCCAGAGCCAGAGCAACAGCCGGCTCTGGCTTTTCTGTTTGTTGGGCGGGGCGGTGTCGGGTTGCGGGGTGTCCGCGGCATCCATGCCGCGGACAC
>NZ_JBYBLQ010000027.1:0-25102 GCF_059337855.1 Stenotrophomonas maltophilia complex sp. Om-AH-Sm3
GTGGGGCTGCAGGACCGTTGGCGCCATGGATGGGTTTACGGCGTGTCCTGCAGCCCCACACCGCCCCGGCATCCCACAGGAAACCAGCTTTTGACGTTGGCGTTGAGGTTGCCGGCCAGCGGCCGGCACTACCGCCGGTGCCGGGTGCAACCCGGCCGACGCCCCCAACCCGTACAATATCCGGATGCCTCTGATTACTCTGCAGAACGTCGACTTCAGCGTCGGCGGCCCGTTGTTGCTGGAAAAGGCCGAACTGTCGATCGAGCCGGGCGAACGCATCGCCTTGATCGGCCGCAACGGCGCCGGCAAATCCACCCTGCTCAAGCTGCTGTCCGGCGATCACAAGCCCGATGACGGGGAAGTCCGCGTGCAGCAGGGCGTGCGCGTCACCCGCCTGGAGCAGGAAGTGCCGCATGGCGCCGCCGGCTCGGTGTTCGACGTCGTCGCCGATGGCCTCGGTGAACTGGGCCAGTGGCTGGCCGAATTCCATCACCTGAGCCACGCCGAAGTATTTGATGGCGAAGCACTGGGCAACGTGCAGGCCAAGATCGACGCCGCCAACGGCTGGGGCCTGGATCAGCGCGTCAGCGAAACCCTGACCAAGCTCGACCTGGACGGCGAAGCCGAGTTCGGCCGCCTGTCCGGCGGCATGAAGCGCCGCGTGCTGCTCGCCCGTGCGCTGGTGTCCAGCCCCGACGTGCTGCTGCTGGACGAACCGACCAACCACCTCGATATCGAAGCCATCGACTGGCTCGAAGCGTTCCTGAAGGGTTGGAGCGGCAGCGTGGTGTTCGTTACCCATGACCGCCGCTTCCTGCGTGCACTGGCCACCCGCATCGTCGAGATCGACCGTGGCCAGGTCACCAGCTGGCCGGGCGACTGGGCCAACTACGAGCGTCGCCGAGAGGAGCGCCTCAACGCGCAGGCGCAGGAAAACGCGCGCTTCGACAAGCTGCTGGCGCAGGAAGAAGTCTGGATCCGCCAAGGCATCAAGGCGCGCCGCACCCGCGATGAGGGCCGCGTGCGCCGCCTGAAGGCGATGCGCGTGGAGCGTTCGCAGCGCCGTGATCTCAGCGGCAACGTCAAGATGGAAGCCGCACAGGGCATCAGCTCTGGCAAGAAGGTCATCGACGTCAAGGATATTTCGTTCGCCTTCGGTGAGCGCACCATGGTCCGCGACTTCACCACCACCATCATGCGCGGCGACCGCATCGGCCTGATCGGCCCCAACGGCAGCGGCAAGACGACGCTGCTGAAGCTGCTGCTGGGCGAGCTGCAGCCGGCCAAGGGCGAAGTCAACGCCGGCACCAACCTGCAGATCGCCTATTTCGACCAGTACCGCGCGGTGCTGCGCGAAGACTGGAGCGCGATCGAGAACGTGGCCGAAGGCCGCGATTTCCTCGAGTTCAACGGCAAGCGCAAGCACGTGCATGCCTACCTGCAGGACTTCATGTTCACCCCGGAACGCGCGCGTGCGCCGATTACCCGCCTGTCCGGTGGAGAGCGCAACCGCCTGCTGCTGGCCAAGCTGTTCGCGCAGCCGTCCAACCTGCTGGTGATGGACGAACCGACCAACGACCTTGACGTGGAAACCCTGGAGCTGCTGGAAGAGCTGCTGGGCGAGTACACCGGCACCCTGCTGCTGGTCAGCCATGACCGTGACTTCATCGACAACGTGGTGACCTCCACGCTGGTGATGGAAGGCGACGGCGTGATCGGCGAGTACGTCGGTGGCTACAGCGACTGGCAGCGTTATGCGGCCAGCATCGCGGCGCCTGCCTCGGTCCCCGCAGCCAAGCCGCCGGCCGCCGCCCCGGCCGCTGCCCCCCCGGCTGCCCCCAAGCGCAAGCTGGCCTACAAGGAAGCACGCGAGCTGGAGCAGCTGCCGAAGACCATCGAGAAGCTGGAAGGCGACGTCGAAGGGTTGACCTCGGCGATGAACGACCCGGCGTTCTATACCCGCAGCAGTGCGGAAGTGACCGCGCACACCCAGCTGCTGGCCAAGGTGCAGGCCGAGCTGGATGCCGCGTACGCGCGCTGGGAAGAGCTGGAAGGCTGAGTATCGGTCGGCGCCAAGTGCGCCGATTGATCGGATGAAGAATCAGTAGATCCACGCCATGCGTGGATATGCGGATCTGTGCGGACCAACGGTCCGCACCCACCAATCAACGGTCCGTGCGGACCAGGGTCCGCCCCACCGGGGGGCGGCGGTCATTTGACCCCGTGCAGATCCCGCAACTGGCTCGGCCGGCTACCGAAATACGCGGCCAGATCGGCGATGTCCTGATCGCTCAGGTCCTTCGCCTGCGGCGTCATCAGCGCATGCTGGCGGTCGCCGGCGCGATAGGCCTGCAGCGCATGCGCCAGATAGTCGCCGTACTGCCCGCCCAGCTTCGGATAGGTCGGATCGATCGGCGCATTGCCATCGGCCCCGTGGCAGTCGATGCAACTCTGGTTGGTGGCCTTGCCTTTCACCTTGGCGCGGGCTTCACCGGCGGCCTCGCGGCCTGCCGGCAGGCCGGCGGAGGACGAAGAGCCGTGTTCGCCGCTGGCATGGCCCGGGTCGGCGGCGGATTTCTCGCTGTTTTCCACCTGCGACTGCGAACAGGCCGCCAGCAGCAGGGCAACGGACAGGGCGATGGCGTGACGCATCGGATGCGCGGCTTTCGACATGGGCGGGCCTTACTTGACGGTGGACAGGTAAACAGAGAGATCGGCGATCTCCTGTTCGCTGAAACTCATCGACTGCGCCTGCATCGTCGGATGCCGGCGCTTGCCCTGGCGGTACTCGGTCAGGGCCTGGGCCAGGTACTGCTGGGTCTGGCCGCCGATCTTCGGCACCCGGTAGCTGGGGTAGGCGTTCTTGTAGCCGGTGATGCCGTGGCACCCCTGGCAGGTGTAGGCCAGGACACGGCCATTGTCGAAGTTGCCGGTGGGCGTGGCAGGCGCCGGCGCGGCGGCAGGCGCCGGGGTGGGTGTGGCAGGAGCGGGAGCGGGCTGTGCGGCGGCCCCAAGGGGCAGGAGGACGGCCAGAGCGAGACAAGCGGCGAGCGGCTGCGGGCGCATGGTGTCGTTTCCGGGGATTCGGGTCTGGTCGTTCCGGCGTGGGGTACGGAACGACCCGAGTATAGCCTCAGGTTTCATCTAGCTGAAATGGGGGCGGGCCGACCAGCGGCGTGAAGACACCATGACCTTTGGGATATGGTGTTGCCGTGAAGTGGTGCATTACTTTGCTACCACACCTGTCCACGCATCCTCCAGGGACCTGACGATGTCGCACCCAACCTTCCTGTCCGGCCGTCGCAGCGGAATCTGCGCTGCCGCACTGCTGATCTCCACCTCCCTGCTGCTGGGCGGTTGCGCCGCAGGGCCCAATTCCGAAGCCAAGGCTGCCGAGACCAAGGAGGAGAAGAAGGTCGACGCAGTCCCGGTCGAAGTGGCGGTGGCCAGCCATCGTGCGGTCGCAGCCAGCTACACCGGCACCGCGGCGCTGGAGCCACGTGCAGAGTCGCAGGTGGTCGCCAAAACCTCCGGCGTGGCCTTGGCGGTGCTGGTCGAGGAAGGGCAGCGGGTCACCGCCGGCCAGCCGCTGGTGCGGCTGGACCCGGACCGCGCGCGCCTGGCCGTGGCGCAGAGCGAAGCGCAGATGCGAAAGCTGGAAAACAACTACCAGCGCGCACAGAAGCTGGTCGGCCAGCAGATGGTCAGCGCTGCCGATGTCGACCAGCTGCGCTACGACCTGGAGAACGTCCGTGCGCAGTACCGCCTGGCCACGCTGGAGCTGTCCTACACCACGGTCGTGGCACCGATCTCGGGTGTGATCGCCTCGCGCTCGATCAAGACCGGCAACTTCGTGCAGATCAATACACCGATCTTCCGCATCGTCGACAACTCGCGGCTGGAGGCCACGCTCAACGTACCCGAACGTGAGCTGGCCACCCTGCGTGCCGGCCAGCCGGTGACGCTGGCGGCCGACGCACTGCCGGGCCAGAGCTTCACCGGCACCGTTGACCGCATCGCGCCGGTGGTGGACTCGGGCAGCGGCACGTTTCGCGTGGTCAGTGCCTTCGATGGCGCCGCCCACGCGCTGCAGCCCGGCATGTTCGGCCGCATCCGCATCGATTACGACCAGCGTGCCGATGCGCTGGTGGTGCCGCGCCTGGCGTTGCTCGATGACGGTGAACCTGCGGTGTTCCGCGTGCGCGAAGGCAAGGTCGCACGCATTCCGGTCAAGCTGGGTTACGCCGAGGGCCCGTGGGTGGAGATCCGTGATGGCCTGGCGGCCGGTGATCAGGTGGTCACCGCCGGCAAGGTCGCCCTGCGCGACGGCACCACGGTGCAGGTGATCGCCGATCCGAAGGCGAAGGCGGTCGCGGCGGCCGCCAAGTCCGCAGACAAGGCCGGGAGCAAGCAATGACTGCCCCGGGCCACGACCACGGTGCCTCGCCGGCGAGCGACGGCGCCGCCGCCGGCATGCGCGGCGGCCTGGTGGAATTCGCCACGCGTCGCCGTGTGACCATCGCCATGTGCACGGTCACGCTGCTGCTGTTCGGCCTGATCGCGCTCGGCAACCTCAAGGTCAACCTGCTGCCCGACCTGAGCTACCCGACGCTGACCGTGCGCACCGAATACACCGGTGCGGCGCCGACCGAAATCGAAACCCTGATCACCCAGCCGGTTGAAGAAGCGGTGGGCGTGGTCAAGAACCTGCGCAAGCTGAAGTCGGTCTCGCGCACCGGCCAGAGCGATGTGGTGCTGGAGTTCGCCTGGGGCACCAACATGGACCAGGCCAGCCTGGAGGTGCGTGACAAGATGGAAGCGCTGAACCTGCCGCTGGAGGCCAAGGCTCCGGTGCTGCTGCGCTTCAATCCGTCCACCGAGCCAATCATGCGCTTGGTGCTGTCGAACAAGACGGCGCCGACCAGCGATGCCGATGCGGTCCGCGAGCTGACCGGCCTGCGCCGCTATGCCGATGAAGACCTGAAGAAGAAGCTGGAGCCGGTCACCGGCGTGGCAGCAGTGAAGGTGGGCGGTGGCCTGGAAGACGAGATCCAGGTCGACATCGACCAGCAGAAGCTGGCGCAGCTGAACCTGCCGATTGACACCGTCATCAAGCGTCTCAAGGACGAGAACATCAACATCTCCGGCGGCCGCCTGGAGGAGGGCTCCCAGCGCTTCCTGGTGCGTACCGTCAACCAGTTCGCCGACCTCGAGGAAATCCGCAACCTGCTGGTGACCACCCAGGCCGCCAATGGCAGCGCAGCCGACTCGGCGTTGCAGCAGATGTTCAACATCGCCGCGTCGACTGGTTCGGCTGCAGCCATCGCCGCCGCGTCGGCGGCACAGAGCGCATCGTCCGGTGGTGGCTCCAGCGTGGTCGCCAATGGCGTGCCGGTACGCCTGAAGGACGTGGCCACGGTGCGGCAGGGCTACAAGGAGCGTGAAGCGATCATCCGCCTGGGCGGCAAGGAATCGGTCGAGCTGGCCATCTACAAGGAAGGCGACGCCAACACCGTGTCCACCGCCGAAGCGCTGCGCAAGCGCCTGGAGCAGATCAAGGGCACGTTCCCGTCCGATGTCGAGCTGACTACCATCGAGGACCAGTCGCGCTTCATCGAGCACGCCATTGCCGACGTCAAGAAGGATGCAGTGATCGGCGGCCTGCTGGCGATCCTGATCATCTTCCTGTTCCTGCGCGATGGCTGGAGCACGTTCGTGATCAGCTTGTCGCTGCCGGTCTCGATCATCGCCACGTTCTTCTTCATGGGCCAGCTCGGCCTGAGCTTGAACGTGATGTCGCTGGGAGGCCTGGCATTGGCCACCGGCCTGGTGGTGGATGACTCGATCGTGGTGCTGGAGAGCATCGCCAAGGCCCGCGAGCGTGGCCTGGGCATCCTGCAGGCGGCCATTGCCGGCACCCGCGAAGTGAGCATGGCGGTGGTTGCCTCAACCCTGACCACCATCGCCGTGTTCCTGCCGCTGGTGTTCGTCGACGGGATTGCCGGACAGCTGTTCCGCGACCAGGCGCTGACCGTGGCGATCGCCATCGCGATCTCGCTGCTGGTGTCGATGACCCTGATCCCGATGCTGAGCTCGCTGAAGGGGCGGCCACCGCTGGCGTTCCCGGAAGAGGCGCCGAACGAAGCGTGGCAGCCGCAGAAGCGCTGGCAGAAGCCGGTCGCGCTGGGCCGCCGTGGCGTGGTTGCCAGCGTGCGCTGGAGCTTCTATGCGCTGGCCTGGCTTGTCGTGCGCGTGTGGCGTGGCGTGGTGGCAGTGGTCGGCCCGGTGATGCGCAAGGCCAGCGACCTGGCGATGAAGCCCTATGCAGGCGCCGAGCGAGGCTACCTGCGCCTGCTGCCGAGTGCGCTGGCGCATCCCGGCAAGGTGCTGGGCGTGGCAGCCATCATCTTCGTGGCGACCATGGCGCTGGTACCGATGCTTGGCGCCGACCTGATCCCGCAGCTGGCGCAGGACCGGTTCGAAATGACGGTGAAGCTGCCGGCCGGCACGCCGCTGAAGCAGACCGATGCGCTGGTGCGCGAGCTGCAGCTAGCGCACGGCAAGGGGGAGGGCGTGGCCTCGCTGTATGGCGTCAGTGGCAGCGGCACCCGGCTGGATGCCAGTCCGACCGAAAGCGGCGAGAACATCGGCAAGCTGACTGTGGTGATGGAAGGCGGTGGCAACGCGCGCACTGAAGCGGCAATCACCGAACGCCTGCGCGGCACCATGAGCCAGCACCCGGGCGCCCAGGTCGACTTCGCGCGGCCGGCGTTGTTCAGCTTCTCCACGCCGTTGGAAATCGAACTGCGCGGGCAGGACATGGCGACCCTGGAAGTGGCCGGCCAGCGCTTGGCGGCGATGCTGCGCGGCAATGCGCACTACGCCGACGTGAAGTCGACGGTGGAAGAGGGCTTCCCGGAAATCCAGATCCGCTTCGACCAGGAGCGCGCGGGTGCGCTGGGCCTGACCACCCGCCAGATCGCCGACGTGGTGGTGAAGAAGGTGCGCGGCGACGTCGCCACCCGCTACAGCTTCCGTGATCGCAAGATCGACGTGCTGGTGCGTGCCCAGGAAGGTGACCGCGCCAGCGTCGAGAGCATCCGCCGGCTGATCGTCAATC
The DNA here is from genome assembly GCF_059337855.1 of Stenotrophomonas maltophilia complex sp. Om-AH-Sm3. Taxonomy (NCBI): domain Bacteria; kingdom Pseudomonadati; phylum Pseudomonadota; class Gammaproteobacteria; order Lysobacterales; family Lysobacteraceae; genus Stenotrophomonas; species Stenotrophomonas maltophilia complex sp. Om-AH-Sm3. The sequence goes on from NZ_JBYBLQ010000027.1 coordinate 7,121, forward strand.
CGGGCAGCACCCGCCCGGTCACCCTGGACGCGGTGGCCGACGTGGTCGCCACCACCGGCCCCAGCGAGATCCATCGTGCCGACCAGACCCGGGTGGCGGTGGTATCGGCCAACCTGCGCGACATCGACCTCGGCGCAGCCATGCGCGAAGTGCAGCAGATGGTGGCCGAGCAGCCGCTGGGTGCGGGCGTTGGCCTGCACATCGGTGGCCAGGGCGAGGAGCTGGCGCAGGCGGCGAAGTCGCTGATCTTCGCCTTTGGTTTGGCGATCTTCCTGGTCTACCTGGTGATGGCCTCGCAGTTCGAGTCGCTGCTGCACCCGTTCGTGATCCTGTTCACCATCCCGCTGGCGCTGGTCGGCGCGATCCTGGCGCTGATGCTGACCGGCAAGCCCATCTCGGTGGTGGTGTTCATCGGCTTGATCCTGCTGGTCGGCCTGGTCACCAAGAACGCGATCATCCTGATCGACAAGGTCAACCAGCTGCGCGAAGCCGGCGTGGCCAAGCATGAGGCGCTGGTGGAAGGTGCGCGTTCGCGCCTGCGCCCGATCATCATGACCACGCTGTGCACGCTGTTTGGCTTCCTGCCGCTGGCGGTGGCCATGGGCGAGGGCGCCGAAGTGCGTGCACCGATGGCGATCACCGTGATCGGTGGCCTGCTGGTGTCGACGCTGCTGACGCTGCTGGTGATCCCGGTGGTGTACGACCTGATGGATCGTCGCGGCGACGCCTATTACCGTGAGCGCGGCCGCAAGCATGCCGGTGAAGGCCTGCATGGCGACGAGGGCGGCACGGCAGGTGTGGAGGAGCCGGCATGAGCGTTGCCGAGTTCTCCATCCGCCGCCCGGTCACCACCATCATGTGCTTCGTGTCGCTGGTGGTGATCGGCCTGATCGCTTCGTTCCGGCTGCCGTTGGAGGCGCTGCCGGACATCTCCGCGCCGTTCCTGTTCGTGCAGATCCCATACACCGGTTCGACGCCCGAGGAAGTGGAGCGGACCATCATCCGCCCGGTCGAGGAGTCGCTGGCGACGATGACCGGCATCAAGCGCATGCGCTCATCGGCTACCTCCGAGGCGGCGCTGATCTACATCGAGTTCAGCGACTGGGACCGCGACATCGCCATTGCCGCGTCCGACGCGCGCGAGCGTATCGATGCGATCCGCAGCGACCTGCCCGACGACCTGCAGCGCTACAACGTGTTCAAGTGGTCCAGCAGTGACCAGCCGGTACTGAAGGTGCGGCTGGCCAGCACCACCGACCTGACCACTGCCTATGACATGCTCGACCGTGAGTTCAAGCGGCGCATCGAGCGTATTCCCGGTGTGGCCCGCGTCGACATCACCGGTGCACCGCCGAACGAGGTGGAGATCGCCATCGATCCGAACCGGCTCAACGCGCATGGGTTGAGCATCAACGAGCTGAGCGAGCGCCTGCGCACGCTGAACTTCTCGATCTCGGCCGGGCAGATCGACGACAACGGCCAGCGCGTGCGCGTGCAGCCAGTGGGCGAGATCACCGACCTTCAGGAGATGCGCGACCTGGTGATCAACGCCAAGGGCCTGCGCCTGGGCGATATCGCCGACGTGCGCCTGAAGCCTGCACGGATGAACTACGGGCGCCGCCTGGACGGCAACCCGGCGGTGGGCCTGGACATCTTCAAGGAGCGCAGTGCCAACCTGGTGGACGTCTCGCGTGCGGCGCTGGCCGAAGTCGAGGCGATCCGCGCGCAGCCGTCGATGCGCGACGTGCAGATCAAGGTGATCGACAACCAAGGAAAGGCGGTGACCTCGTCGCTGCTGGAGCTGGCCGAAGCCGGTGCGGTCGGCCTGATCCTGTCGGTGACGGTGCTGTTCTTCTTCCTGCGCCATTGGCCGTCGACGCTGATGGTGACCCTGGCCATTCCGATCTGCTTCACCATCACCCTGGGCTTCATGTACTTCGTCGGGGTGACGCTGAACATCCTGACCATGATGGGCCTGCTGCTGGCCGTGGGCATGCTGGTCGACAACGCCGTGGTGGTGGTGGAGAGCATCTACCAGGAGCGCGAGCGCATGCCGGGGCAGCCACGGCTGGCCTCGATCATCGGCACCCGCAACGTGGCCATCGCGCTCAGCGCCGGTACGCTGTGCCACTGCATCGTGTTCGTGCCGAACCTGTTCGGCGAGACCAACAACATCAGCATCTTCATGGCGCAGATCGCGATCACCATCTCGGTTTCGCTGCTGGCCTCGTGGCTGGTCGCGGTCAGCCTGATTCCGATGCTGTCCGCACGCATGGCCACACCCAAGCTGGTGCACTCGCAGACCGGCCTGATCGCGCGCCTGCAGCGCCGCTATGCACAGCTGCTGGACTGGTCGCTGCACCACCGCGGCTGGAGCCTGCTCGGCATCCTGCTGGTGGTACTGGTCAGCCTGGTGCCGATGAAGCTGACCAAGGTCGACATGTTCGGGGGCGAGGGCGGCAAGGACATCTTCATCGGCTACATGTGGAAGGGCGCCTACACCTACCGGCAGATGTCCGAGGAAGTGGCGCGCGTGGAGAGCTGGATCGACCAGAACCGCGAGCGCCTGCACGTGAAGCAGGTGTACTCCTGGTACAGCGAGCAGGAAGGCAGCTCCACGGTGGTCACCCTGGACGAGAAGTACGCCAAGGACATCAAGGCGCTGCAGGAAGAGTTGCGCAAGGGCCTGCCGAAGTCCGCCCGCACCGACTATTTCGTCGGCAACCAGGGCGGCGATGGCGGGGGTGGCGGCAACCAGGGCGTGCAGGTGCAGCTGGTGGGCGATTCCAGCTCGATGCTGCAGGAGATCGGCCAGGAAGTGGTGCCGTTGCTGGCGCAGCGTGCCGAACTGCGGGACGTGCGCATCGACAACGGCGAGAAGGGCGGCGAGCTGAAGGTACGCGTCGACCGTGAGCGTGCCGCAGCGTTCGGTTTCAACGCCGAACAGGTGGCCAGCTTCGTCGGCCTGGCGCTGCGCGGCGCACCGATGCGCGAGTTCCGTCGCGGTGACAATGAAGTGCCGGTGTGGGTGCGCTTTGCCGGCGCCGAGCAGAGCAGCCCGGAAGACCTGGCCGGTTTCAGCGTGCGTACCGGCGATGGCCGCAGCGTGCCGCTGCTGAGCCTGGTCACCGTGGACGTTGGTTCGTCGGCCACCCAGATCGGCCGTACCAATCGTCAGACGACATTGACCATCAAGGCCAACCTGGCCGGGAAGGTCACCGCACCGGACGGGCGCAAGGCGATAGAGGCCGTGCTCAAGCCGATGAACTTCCCGGCCGGCTACGGCTTCACCTTCGATGGCGGCGACTACGGCAACGATGATGAAGCCATGCAGCAGATGGTGTTCAACCTGCTGATCGCGCTGGTGATGATCTACGTGGTGATGGCGGCGGTTTTCGAGTCGCTGCTGTTCCCGGCGGCAATCATGAGTGGCGTGCTGTTCTCGATCTTCGGCGTGTTCTGGCTGTTCTGGATCACCGGCACCTCGTTCGGAATCATGTCCTTCATCGGCATCCTGGTGCTGATGGGCGTGGTGGTGAACAACGGCATCGTGATGATCGAGCACATCAACAACCTGCGGCGCAGCGGCATGGGCCGTACCCAGGCGCTGGTGGAAGGCTCACGCGAACGCCTGCGCCCGATCATGATGACCATGGGCACGGCGATCCTGGCGATGGTGCCGATCTCGCTGACCGACACGCAGATGTTCGGCAATGGCCCGGAGTACTCGCCGATGGCGCGCGCGATTGCCGGCGGCCTGGCGTTCTCGACCGTGGTCAGCCTGCTGTTCCTGCCGACGATCTACGCGGTGCTCGATGACCTGCGCAATGCCGTGACGCGGCTGATCCGTCGCGCGCGTGGAGTGGAGATGGTAGAGCCGGGCGCTGCCCGGCTGTAATGCACGTCAACGTGTTGTGGTGTGGGGGAGGCCGGTCGTAGTGGGGCGGCCTCCCCCTTTTTTCGGCTTGGGTCAGGCCTTGCGCAGGAACCAGGTCCGGCGCGTGTACTCGTGACCGAAATCCACCTGCCCGAACCGTGCAATCTCACGCTGGCCACGCCGGTAGTACCGCCACGGTGCTTTGGACAGCGGAGGAGTTTGCCCGTAGAAAACATCCATGTGGCCCACCGGCATCGACCTCGGCGTTACGTGCATGACCACGCTGCGACGCGTTCCGGCAGAGGGATGTGGCGCGCCGCCGTGGAACAGCTGCGGGTGCCAGACGATCACATCGCCAGGCTGCACGTGCACCGACTGCGGCTTCAGGCCAGCGTCTTCGCATTGACGCGCCACCGCATCCTGATAGGCGGTCCAGCCTTCCGGCGACATGGCGCTGATCGGGCCGTCGCCGAACACAGTGCGTCGCAGCGCCTGCACGTCAATCGGCGGCAACAGGTGGCTGCCCGGAACCACGCGAAGGGGGCCATTGCTTTCATCAACCGCATCCAGTGCGGTCCACACTCCCATGTAGCGCTCGCCCGGAGAGGTGCAGAACACTGGCGTATCGCGATGCAAAGACTGTTCCGATCCGCGCTCGTAGTAGAGGCTGGTGTAGAGCGTGGTCGGTTCGCCGAGGAACCGGTCGCAGACGTCGATGGCCGGGTTGTCAGTGAGCAGGCGGGTCATCGCATCCACAGCCAGGTGCAGGTTGACGACCCGATACATGCGCTTGTGTTCGTCCAGGTTGCGCGACACCGCCTTTGGATTGCGCTGCTTGAAGCGCGCGATGCGCGCGTTGATGTCCTGGACCAGCGCGGGTGCGATGGCCTGGCGCACCACCACGAAACCATCGCGCATCAGCGCATCGTATGCATCCATTGGAGTGTTCCTTCCTAAAACGCTGAGTATAGGCACGAGCGCTGGGACGTCATCCCGCCACCTTTCCCCACACCTTGAACGTGGTCAGCCACAGGCCAAGCATGCTGCCGATGTTGGTCAGCATGAAGGTCAGCACCACGCGGGTAACGCGATTGCGGTACCAGCCCTTCAGGCTCTGCGCATCGTCGCGCAGCTTCAGGAAGTCCTCGTAGGCTGGCTTGCGCACACGCGCTTCCACCAGTGCCGAGAAGGCGCCGGTCGGGATGCTCAGGCGGAACGGCTTGAACGGGGCTACCGCGATCGCGGTGAGGATGCTCAGCGGGTGACCACCGGCCAGCAGGCAGCCCAGGCCGGCCAGGCCGCCGGTATACATCGCCCAGGTTGCCAGCAGCTCGGTGCCTACGCCCAGGCCGCCGCGATAGAAGCCTACGCCGATGCCGGTCGCCACGATCGCCAGGATGCCCAGCGTGAACCACGGGATGTTGCGCTTCTTCGGCACCGCCTCCAGCTCGGCGCGCAGCGGCGCCGGTGCTTCGGTGTCGGTTTCCAGGTGGCGTGCCAGACCCGCCAGGTGGCCGGCTCCGACCACTGCCAGCACTTCGCGCTGGCGCGGGTCGTGTTCTTCGCGCAGGCGGGTGGCCATGTAGCGGTCGCGCTCGCCGATGATGGTTTCGTACAGCGCCGGGCTCTCGCTTGCGAACTCACCGAAGCTCGATTCCAGCATGTCGCCCTGCTTGAGCTTCTCGATCTCGTTCTCGCCCACTTCCTCGGACGAGAACAGGCCGGCGCCGAGGCCGGCAACCAGCTTCAGCTTGCCGAAGAAGCCCAGCCGTTGCGACGCGCGGCGGAAGGTCAGCCCAACCTCGCGGTCGATCAGGTGCACCGGCAGGTTGCGTTCGCGGGCGAGTTCCACCGCACGTTTCAGCTCGGCGCCGGGCTCGATGTCGAGTTGCTCGGCCAGGCGGCGCTGATAGGCGGACAGAGCGAGGTTGGCGGCGAACAGGGCGACGCGGCCCTTGCGGATCACCTCGACCAGGTCGAGCTTGGCGAGCGTGTCGGGGTCGCTCAGCGCCTGCAGGCGCTGCGGGTCCAGCTCGACGGCAACGGCATCGAAGCGGCCGCTGTCGATGGCTTTTTCAACCGCCTCGACGCTGGCGCGGGAGACGTGGGCGGTGCCCAGCAGGGTGTAGCGCACGCCGTCGCGTTCGACGACGCGCACCGGCTGGCCGGCGAACAGGTCGTCGCCGGTCTCGGGAAGGGTTTCGGTCATGGGTTCATTCATTGGAGGGTGCGGTGTCGGCGCCATCGCCGAGCGCGCGCTGCATCTGTACGGTGTCCAGCCAGCGGCCATGCTTGCGGCCGAGGCCACGGAACACGCCCACCAGCTCGAAGCCGAAGCGTTCGTGCAGCTTGATCGAGGCGGTGTTGGTCGGTTCGCCGATCACCGCCACCATCTGCCGGTAGCCACGTGCCACGCAGGCGTCGATCAAGGCCTGCAGCAGGCCGGTGCCGACACCCTTGCCCTGGAACGCGGCATCGACGTAGACCGAGTTCTCCACGGTCCACTGGTAGGCAATGCGGGTGCGATAGGTGTTGGCATAGGCATAGCCAGCCACCTGGCCGTCGATCTCGGCGACCAGGTAGGGGAAGCCACGATCAATGATGTCGCGCATGCGGCGCAGCATCTCGGTCGCGTCCGGGATATCGTACTCGTAGGTGTTGACGAAATCGGTCACTTCCACCGCGTAGATTGCGGTGATCGCGTCGATGTCGGCCGGGCCGGCATCACGGATGAGGACGGCCATGCGCGGGCTCCGGCTCAGTCGATGTAGCGCTTGAGCAGGTCGCCGTATGCATCGATGCGGCGATCACGCAGGAACGGCCAGATGCGGCGCACATGCTCGCTGCGCTGCAGGTCGACGTCGCACAGCAGCACGGTGGCCTCGGTGCCGGCCTCGGCCAGGAACTCGCCCTGCGGGCCGAGCACGTGGCTGTTGCCCCAGAACTGGATGCCCGACGCGCCCAGCGGCGACGCCTCGTGGCCGACGCGGTTGCAGCTCAGCACCGGCAGGCCGTTGGCCACGGCGTGGCCACGGTGGCTCAGCACCCAGGCGTCGCGCTGGCGGGTCTTCTCGTCCTGCACGTCGTCCGGGTCCCAGCCGATCGCGGTCGGGTACAGCAGCAGCTCGGCGCCGGCCAGCGCCATCAGGCGTGCCGCTTCCGGGTACCACTGGTCCCAGCACACCAGCACGCCCAGGCGGCCCACCGAAGTATCGATCGGCTTGAAGCCGATGTCGCCCGGGGTGAAGTAGAACTTCTCGTAGAAGCCCGGGTCGTCCGGGATGTGCATCTTGCGGTACTTGCCGAGCAGGCTGCCGTCCTTTTCAAACACCACGGCGGTGTTGTGGTACAGGCCGGCAGCGCGGCGCTCGAACAGCGAGCCGACCAGCACCACGCCATGCTTCTTCGCCAGTGCGCCCAGGCGCTCGGTGCTTGGGCCCGGAATGGATTCGGCCAGGTCGAATTCGTCCACCGATTCGTGCTGGCAGAAATACGGGCCGTTGTGCAGTTCCTGCAGCAGCACCAGCTTGGCACCCTGCGCAGCCGCCTCGGCCACGCGTGCTTCGATCACCGCCAGGTTGGCGGCGGCATCACCGTGGTTGCGCTCCTGGATCAGGGCGACGGTAAGGGGGCTGCGCGAGTTCATGCGGGGCGTTCCTGCGGGGGAAAACCTGCATGTTAGCGCGGATGGGCGGCGGCGGCGTGTTGTGCGCTGAATGGGTGATGGTCGTGCCGGCCGCTGGCCGGCATCCCCATCAATCCGTCAGGCATTGCCTGGTTGCCGGCCAGCGGCCGGCACTCCCTTTTCTCAGACCTTCAACAACCCGGCCGGCAGCTGCATGGTGATGCAGTGCAGGCTGCCGTTCTGCCAGATCAGCGAGCGGCAAGGCACCTGCACGATCTCGCGACCCGGATGCGCCTGGGCCAGCACATCACGGGCCAGGTCGTCGGCCGGGTCGCCATAGGCCGGCATCAGCACCGCGCCGTTGACGATCAGGTAGTTGGCGTACGACGCAGCAAGACGGCGGCCTTCGTCGATCACCGGCCGCGCCCACGGCAGCGGGAACAGGCGATACGGCTGGCCGTCCTTGGTGCGCAGCGCGGCCAGCTCATTGCCCATCGCCTGCAGCTCGGCGTAGTGCGAATCGCTCTCGTCGTCGCAGGCCTGGTAGACGATGCTGTCGGCGGAGGCGAAGCGGGCGAGGGTGTCGATGTGGGCGTCGGTGTCGTCGCCTTCCAGGTAGCCGTGGTCCAGCCACAGCACGCGGTCCTGCTGCAGCCAGTCGGCCAGGTCGGCGCTCAGGCTGGCGCGGTCGCGGTCCGGGTGGCGTTCGTGCAGGCACTTCCAGGTGGTCAGCAGGGTGCCTTCGCCGTCGGTCTCGATGCCACCGCCTTCCAACGCGAACGGAATGCTGCGCACCGGGGCGTCGTTGAACACGCCAGCCTGGTCGAGCACGCCCACCAGCTGGTCATCCAGGGTGGCGTCGAACTTGCCGCCCCAGCCAGTGAAGCGGAAGTCCAGCAGCTGGAAACCGCCGTCGGCGCGGCGCAGGGTGATCGGGCCGGAGTCGCGCAGCCAGGTATCGTCGTAGGCGGCCGTGGTGAAGTGGACCTTGTCCATGTCGATGCGGTTGGAGCGCAGCCGCATTTCGGCATAGGTCTCCACATCGTCGTCGGCCACGCAGATCAGCACCGGCTGGAAGCGGGTGATGGCCGCGACCAGGGCGATGTAGGTCTCTTCCACCTGGCCCAGGCGGTCGGCCCAGTCGGTGTCGGCGGTGGGCCAGGCAATCAGGACGCCGCTCTGGGCTTCCCACTCGGCAGGAAAACGAAGGGTCTGGTTCATGGTCTCGCTACACAGGCCCGCCCACGGCGGGTAAAGGGATCAACGGATCGGTGGTTTCGGGCCGATTTCGTTCGGGTCCGCCTGGTTGGCCACCACGTCGATCACCTTCTGCTTCTCGAAGTAGACGGTGAACTGCGGGTACACCCAGCGGTTGATGGTCGGCCACTGCCGCTTCTGCCCGCCACGCGGCTGCAGTTGTTCGCTGGGCGCGCCGAACTGCGCCTGCACCTGCTGCATGCTCTGGCCGCGCACGGGCAGGGCACCGGCCGGCTTCTCGCGGGCACGGTCGACAAGCAGGGTATCGGCCAGTGCCGGTGTGGCGGCGGCCAGGGTGGCCATTACGGCCAGGGCGGACAGGTAACGCTTCATCTCGATCTACTCCCCAGTGGTCAAGAAAGGCGATTACAGCAAAAACGGCAGGAAAAAGCCGCATAAACAAAAAACCGCCCGAAGGCGGTTTCTTGCATCGGGTCGGCCCCGCGTAGGGCCAGCCGCAGCCGGAAGGCTGTGAGGCTTAGCGCTGACGCGCCTTGAAACGCGGGTTCGACTTGCAGATGACGAAGATCTTGCCACGACGACGCACGACCTTGCAGTCACGGTGACGGGCCTTCGCCGACTTCAGGGAGGACAGGACTTTCATGGCATACCTCGGCGTAAACAGTAGTTGTTCGGGTGGAGCGTGGCCGCGATATGCGAAAGACAATCGGCAGTTGACGCTCGTTCAAGCCCGCCATTCTACCGGGCTTTTCCTCGTGGTTTCAAGTGGTTGCACAAAAGATCCCGCTGGGGGCGTCTGGCAGGGGCTAGAATGGCCTCTTCACACGCTCTGGGACCCCCATGAATCCACTCGCTCCCGTCCTGACCATCGACGGCCCATCCGGGGCCGGCAAGGGTACCATCAGCCGCATCATCGCGCGCAGGATGGGCTGGCATTACCTGGATTCGGGCGCGCTGTACCGGGCGGTGGGCGTGGCCGCAAGCTGGGCCGACATCGACACCTCCGACGCCTCGGCGCTGGTGCGCTGCACCTTCGACACCCACGTTCAGTTTGTCGAGCAGGGCGATGCCATGCGGGTCATGGTCAACGGCACCGATGCCACCGACGAGCTGCGCCTGGAGACCACCGGGGCGCTGGCCTCGGCCATTGCTGCCATCCCGGAGGTCCGGGCCGCCCTGAAGGAGCGCCAGCGCGCATTCAGGGAGCTGCCGGGCCTGGTCGCCGACGGCCGCGACATGGGCACGGTGATCTTTCCGGACGCCCCCTACAAGGTCTTCCTGACCGCCAGTGCCGAGGAGCGCGCAGAGCGCCGGCATAAGCAGTTGAAAGACAAGGGGGTTTCTGTTAACTTTGATGACCTCCTGCGCGAGATCATGGCCCGCGACGCCCGTGATGCTCAGCGTACCGTGGCGCCCCTGAAGCCGGCAGACGATGCTGTCCTCATCGACACCACAGGCATCGGCATCGATGATGTCGTTGCCCGAGTGATGGATCTGCTTCCGGTTCCGGCTGCCTGATCCGTTCGCGCGGGAGCACTGCCAGCAGCATCGGCAGTGGTCGCGCAAAGCAGTGCTGTACCCGCTCCGTCGCGCAATGATGCGTGGCGGTTTTCCTACTACACACGACCTGCGTTTCCGGGGTCGACCAACAGGCGGGCGGTCGCCATTCCCCTGAAGGGGACGCCACCGACCCATGTGTCCAACAGAGTAAATCTAATGACCGAATCATTTGCCGAACTGTTTGAAGCCAGCCAGGCCAACCTGGCCAAGCTGAAGCCGGGCGCCATCGTCAGCGGTACCGTTGTTGAAGTCCGCGGCGACGTCGTGGTGATCAACGCTGGCCTGAAGTCCGAAGGCATCGTGCCGATCGAACAGTTCCGTAACGACGCTGGCGAAATCGACGTCGCCGAAGGCGATATCGTCAAGGTCGCCCTCGACTCGATCGAGAACGGCTTCGGCGAAACCGTCCTGTCGCGCGAGAAGGCCAAGCGCGCGATGGTGTGGGACGAGCTGGAAGAAGCGTTGGAAAAGAACGAAACCATCACCGGCCGCATCAGCGGCAAGGTCAAGGGTGGTTTCACCGTGGACATCAAGGATGTCCGCGCCTTCCTGCCGGGTTCCCTGGTCGATGTGCGCCCGGTGCGCGATCCGGCCTACCTGGAAGGCAAGGAACTCGAGTTCAAGCTCATCAAGCTGGACCGCAAGCGTAACAACGTCGTGGTCTCGCGCCGCGCTGTCGTCGAAAGCGAGCACTCGGAAGAGCGCGAGCAGCTGATGGACAAGCTGCAGGAAGGCGCGATCCTGAAGGGTGTCGTCAAGAACCTGACCGATTACGGCGCGTTCGTGGACCTGGGCGGTATCGACGGCCTGCTGCACATCACCGACATGGCGTGGAAGCGCGTGCGTCACCCGTCGGAAGTCGTGAACGTCGGCGACGAGCTGGACGTCCGCGTGCTGAAGTTCGACCGCGAGCGCAACCGCGTTTCGCTGGGCCTGAAGCAGCTGGGCGAGGATCCGTGGGACAACATCGGCCGTCGTTACCCGGCCAACAGCCGCGTCTTCGGCAAGGTTTCCAACGTCACCGATTACGGTGCGTTCGTTGAGATCGAGCCGGGCGTCGAAGGCCTGGTGCACGTCTCCGAGATGGATTGGACCAACAAGAACGTCAACCCGTCCAAGGTTGTCCAGGTGGGTGATGAAGTCGAAGTGATGGTGCTGGACGTCGATGAAGAGCGTCGCCGCATCTCGCTGGGCATGAAGCAGGTTGCCGCCAATCCGTGGGAAACCTTCGCTGCCACCCACAAGAAGGGTGACAAGGTGTCGGGCCAGATCAAGTCGATCACCGACTTCGGCATCTTCATCGGCCTGGACGGCGGCATCGACGGCCTGGTCCACCTGTCCGACATCAGCTGGAACACCACCGGCGAAGACGTCGTTCGCAACTTCAAGAAGGGCGATACCCTGGACGCCGTCGTCCTGGCCGTCGATCCGGAGCGCGAGCGCATCTCCCTGGGCGTGAAGCAGCTGGAGCAGGATCCGTTCGGCCAGTACATGGCTGCCAATCCGAAGGGTTCCAAGGTCGAAGGCGTGGTGAAGGAAGTCGACGCCAAGGGCGCGATCATCGAGCTGGCTGACGGCATCGAAGGTTACGTCTCGGCCCGCGACATCGCCAACGAGCGCGTTGACGACGCCACCCAGCACCTGAAGGTCGGCGACAAGGTCGAAGCCAAGTTCGTGGGCATGGACCGCAAGGGCCGTACCCTGCAGCTGTCGATCAAGGCCAAGGACGACGCTGAAATGCGCGAAGTGCTGGAGGAATACCAGTCCTCTTCGGCTTCCAGCGGCACCACCCAGCTGGGCGCGCTGCTGCGTGCACAGCTGAACGGCAACAAGTCCGAGTAATCGGCCTTAGGCTGTTCGTTGTTTCCTGGACGGCCCGGGCATTGCCCGGGCCGTTTCAGGCTGAGATGCCCCTGATGTGAGCCGGTAATGACCAAATCCGAACTGATCGAAATCCTTGCGCGCCGCCAGGCGCACCTGAAGGCCGATGATGTCGATCTGGCGGTGAAGTCGTTGCTGGAAATGATGGGCGGATCGCTGTCCGCCGGGGATCGCATCGAAATCCGTGGATTTGGCAGCTTCTCGCTGCACTATCGTCCGCCGCGCCTGGGTCGCAACCCGAAGACCGGCGAATCGGTTGCCCTGCCGGGCAAGCATGTCCCCCATTTCAAGCCGGGCAAGGAACTGCGCGAGCGGGTCAGCAGTGTGCTGCCGCTGGACGCCGATCCGGCCTGAGCCTGCCGTCGCGCCACCGCGTGCGAATCCAGCCGCGAGTCGGATAAGCTACGGACTCCTGCCACTGGAGCTGTCGCATGAAGGTTTTTCGTCTGCTGGTCCTGCTGGCGGTACTCATTCTCGGGTTGATCATCGGTGCCATGAACATGGACGAGATGACCATCAACCTTGTTTTCACCCAACTGAAGACCTCGGTCGGCGTGGCAATCATTGCCGCATTGCTGATCGGTGTCATCGTCGGTGCTGGCCTGGTGCTGGTGAGCGTGGTCATTCCGCTCTACGGCCAGCTGCGTCGCGCCAACAAGTCCGCTGCCGCTTCGCCGGCACCGGTTGCTTCCCCCCAATCTTTTGATGGACGTTGATCGAAGATGGATTTCGTCACCGAGTGGTTCTGGTTCTTCCTGTTCGTACCGCTGGCCGCACTGGCCGGGTGGGTGATCGGGCGGCGTGGTGGCCAACGCCACGGTGACAGCCAGGTCAGCCGCCTGTCGAGCACCTATTTCCGTGGCCTGAACTACCTGCTCAACGAGCAGCCGGACAAGGCCATCGAGCTGTTCCTGCACATCGCCGAGCTGGACAAGGAAACCTTCGAGACCCAGGTCGCGCTGGGCCATCTGTTCCGCCGTCGTGGCGAAGTCGACCGCGCCATCCGCCTGCACCAGGGCCTGGTCAATCGCCATGACCTGAGTGACGCACAGCGCGTGCAGGCCCTGCTGGCCCTGGGCGAGGACTACATGAAGTCCGGCCTGCTGGATCGTGCCGAGACCGTGTTCACCGAGCTGGCCCAGCTGGATCAGCGCGCACCGCAGGCGCTCAAGCACCTGATCGGCATCTACCAGGCCGAGCGCGATTGGGAAAAGGCCATCGACAACGCCACCCGGTTCGAGGATGTCACCGGCGAGCCGATGGGCAAGCTGATCGGGCAGTTCGAGTGCGAACTGGCCGAGCGATTCCGTGGCGCCGGCAAGCTGGAAGAGGCGAGGGCAGCGATCGCCCGCGCCTACCAGGCCGATGCGATGTCGGTGCGCGCCGGCATCATCGAGGGCCGGTTGGAAACCGACGCAGGCAATCCTGAGGCCGCCGTGCGCGCCTTCGAGCGCGCCGCGCGCAACGATCCCGAATACCTGCCGGAACTGCTGCCGGCGTTGATGCAGAACTATCGCAAGGTGGGCGATCTGGCAGGTGCGCGCGCGTTCCTGTCGGAGATGACAGAGCATTACCGTGGCATTGCCCCGGTGCTGGCGCTGACCCGGTTGATGGAAGAGCAGGAAGGCGTGGCCCCGGCGCGTGCCTACCTCGGCCGCCAGCTGAAGGATCGCCCGTCGGTGCGTGGCGAGTCCGCGCTGATCGACCTCACCCTGGCCGAGGGCGCCGATTCCACAGCCACCCTGCATGACCTCAAGCACATCACTGACCAGTTGCTGGTGCGCAACCCGGCCTATCGCTGCACCCGCTGCGGCTTCGGGGCGCGTACCCACCACTGGCAGTGTCCGAGCTGCAAGGAGTGGGGGACGGTCAAGCCGCTGCTGAACTACGCGGTGCTCTGATCCATGCCCTGGCTTGTGATGGGCGCGCTGCTGGCGCTCGCCCTGCTGAGTGCGGTGCTGACCTGGGCGGCACGCGGCTATGCGCTGCGTCAGCAGTTGATGGACCAGCCCGGCGAACGCCGCAGCCATAGCGTCGCTACACCGCGCGGTGGCGGCATCGCCATCGTCATCAGCCTGCTGGTGACTGCAGCCGTGGCCATCTGGGCCTGGCCCGAGAGCACGCCGACAGTACTGGTGGCCAGCCTTGGGCTGGTGCTGGTGGCCGGTATCGGCTGGTGGGACGACCACAAGCCCCTGCCAGCGATGCGTCGCCTGCTGGTGCATTTCATCGCCGCGACGCTGCTGGCCGGCCTGGTGAAGGTGAATGGCGGCAGCTGGCTGTTGGCGGCGCTGGTGCTGCTGTTCACCGCCTCACTGATCAACATCTGGAATTTCATGGATGGCATCAACGGCATTGCCGCCAGCCAGGCCGTCGTGGCGATGCTGGGGCTGGCGCCGGTGCTGCCGTGGCCGTACTCGCTGGCTGCCGTGGCCCTGGGCCTGGCCTGCCTTGGATTCCTGCCGTTCAACTTCCCTCGGGCCCGGATCTTCATGGGCGATGTCGGAAGCGGCGCGTTGGGGTACGCGGTCGCAGCGGTGCTGGCGCTCGCCAGCGTGCGTACCGATATCAACTGGATCCTGCTGCTGGTCCCGGTTTCGCCGTTCCTCGTGGACGCGGGCTTCACACTGCTGGCGCGCATCATTTCAGGACAACGCTGGATGGAACCCCATACCCAGCACGTCTACCAGCGCGCGGTGCAGGCAGGAGCCAGTCACCCCCAGGTGACAGGGATGTACTTTGCTTTGGGCCTGTTCAGTATTACAGTGTTCAATGTCTGCTCCAATTTGCAGCCGAGGTGGGAGGCTGCCGTGGCGATCGCGTGGTTCACCGCGCTGAGCGTCCTCTGGCTCCTCCTGCGCAATGGAATGCGCTACCGACAAGGAAATACCTGACTTATGGCTTCACCCTGGCGGGACAGAATCCTCGGCCTGATGCCGCGTTCGGCCATTGTCTGCCACGACCTCTTCATGGTCTGGGCATGCTGGCAGTTGCTCCATGCAGGGCGTTACTCGATCCTGCCCAACGCTCCGGCGCTGCCCCTGTGGAACGTCGATACCACCCTGGTCCTGCTGCTGCAGGGCCTGGTGTTCTGGCGCGTGGGCCTGTATCGCGGGCTGTGGCGGTTCGCCAGCGTCAGCGACCTGCTGAACATCTTCAAGGCCAGCTTCATCGGCATGGTCGCCATCGTCCTGGTGCTGATGTGGAAGCGCTTCGACGGCGTGCCGATGTCGGTGCTGGTGATTTACCCGTTCGCGCTGTCGGCCCTGCTGGGCGCACCGCGCCTGCTGTACCGGGCCTGGAAGGATTACCAGGCACTGCAGTCCGATTCCAGCGCCCGCCGCGTGCTGATCCTCGGTGCCGGCCAGGCGGCGGAAACACTGGTGCGCGACCTGCGTCGTTCTGGCAACTTCGAGCCGGTCGGCCTGCTCGACGATGCACCGCACCTGCGGGGTGCCAAGCTGCAGGGCCTGCCGATCCTCGGCACCCTGGATGACGCCCCGACGGTGGTCCGCGAGACCGCTGCCAAGCTGCTGGTCATTGCCATGCCGTCACTGGACGCCGCAGGCATGCAGCGCGTTGTCGCGATCTGCGAAAGCACCGGCGTTCCGTTCCGTACCGTGCCCAAGCTCAGCGACATCCTGCAGGGCCAGTCGCTGCCGGGCCAGCTGAAGGAAGTGGCGATCGAGGATCTGCTGGGCCGCAAGCCGATCATGCCGGACTGGAACCTGATCCGCGGCTGGTTGGGTGGGCGCACTGTGATGGTCACCGGCGCCGGTGGTTCGATCGGCTCGGAGCTTTGTCGCCAGTGCGCGCGGCACGGTGCCGGTCGCATCATCCTGCTGGAGATCAGCGAGCTGCTGCTGCTGACCATCGAGGGCGAGCTGCGGCGCAGCTTCCCCGATGTCGAGATCGAGGCGGTGCTGGGCGACTGCGGTGACCCGGCGGTGATTCGCCATGCGTTGTCGCTGCACCCGGTCGATACCGCTTTCCATGCGGCCGCCTACAAGCACGTGCCGGTGCTGGAGCGCCAGCTGCGCGAAGCGGTGCGCAACAACATCCTGGCGACCGAAAACGTCGCCCGCGCGTGCCTGGAAGCCCGCGTGGAGCATTTCGTGTTCATTTCCACGGACAAGGCGGTCGACCCGGTCAATGCGCTGGGTGCGAGCAAGCGCTACGCCGAGATGATCTGCCAGAGCCTGGACCAGAAGTCCACGCACACCCGTTTCGTCACGGTGCGTTTCGGCAACGTGCTGGCGTCGGCCGGCAGCGTGGTGCCGCTGTTCCGCGAGCAGATCCTGCGCGGTGGTCCGGTCACGGTCACGGACCCGGAAGTCAGCCGTTACTTCATGACCATCCCCGAGGCCTGCCAGCTGATCCTGCAGGCGGCCGCGTCGGCGTCGCATGGTGCGATCTACACTCTGGACATGGGCGAGCCGGTGCCGATCCGCGTGCTGGCCGAACAGATGATCCGTTTGACCGGCAAGCAACCGTACAAGGACATCCAGATCATCTATACCGGCCTGCGCCCGGGCGAGAAGCTGCACGAGACGCTGTTCTATTCGGACGAAGACTACCGTTCGACCGCGCACCCGAAGATTCTCGAGGCCGGCGTGCGTACGTTCTCGCGCGACCTGGTGCTGGGCAACGTTCCGCGCCTGCGTGAGGCGATTGCCAGCTACGACACTGCCAGCATCCAGGAAATCCTGTTTGCGACGATGCCGGAATTCTCGCCAATCGAACAGGATGCTTACATTTCATCCGCTAAAGTCGTGCCCTTTCCGGCACGTGAGGCGAACAGGCACCAATGAGCAAGCGAATTCGCAAGGCAGTTTTCCCGGTGGCAGGACTGGGAACGCGTTTTTTGCCAGCAACCAAGACTGTGCCGAAGGAGATGCTGCCGATCATTGATCGGCCGCTGATCCAGTACGCCGTTGATGAAGCCATCGAAGCCGGCTGCGACACGCTGGTGTTCATCACCAACCGCTACAAGCACGCGGTTGCCGATTATTTCGACAAGGCCTACGAGCTGGAGCAGAAGCTCGAGCGCGCCGGCAAGCAGGAGCAGCTGGAGCTGATCCGGCATGTGCTGCCCAACGGCGTGCGCGCGATCTTCGTGACCCAGGCCGAGGCGCTGGGCCTGGGGCACGCAGTGCTGTGTGCCAAGGCTGTGATCGGTGACGAGCCGTTCGCGGTGCTGCTGCCCGACGATCTGATCTGGAATCGCGGTGCCGGTGCGCTGAAGCAGATGGCCGACCTCAATGAGGCCAGCGGTGCCAGCGTGATTGCGGTCGAAGACGTGCCGCACGAAAAGACCGCCAGCTACGGCATCGTCGCCACTGAGGCGTTCGATGGCCGCAAGGGCCGCATTTCGCAGATCGTCGAGAAGCCGAAGCCGGAGGACGCGCCGAGTGACCTGGCGGTGGTCGGCCGCTACGTGCTGAGCCCGAAGATCTTCGAACTGCTGGAACAGACCCAGACCGGTGCCGGCGGCGAGATCCAGCTGACCGATGCGATTGCCGAGCTGCTGAAGACCGAAGAAGTCGATGCCTATCGTTTCGAGGGCACCCGCTTCGACTGCGGTACGCACCTGGGTCTGGTGGAGGCGACGATCCGCTTCGCGCTGGACAATCCGAAGCTGGCAGGCCCGGCGCGGGAGAAGCTGGCGGCGATGCTGGCGGAATAAAGGTTCTATCAAGCGCTCCGTCAGCGCTTTGATTGATACATGGGGGAGGGGGCGGATGGCCCTCTCCAAAACACGCCAAAGCCCTTCCATGGTGCTCGATGGCGCCATCCATGGCGCCATCGAGCACCATGGAAG
>NZ_JBYBLQ010000028.1:0-24711 GCF_059337855.1 Stenotrophomonas maltophilia complex sp. Om-AH-Sm3
GGTGTCGGGCGGCGGGGTATCCGCGGCATGGATGCCGCGGCTAAGCCTACACGGACGTACTTGCGGCGTCCCCGCCGCCCGACACCGCCTCGCCACGCTTCAGTACACCAACCGCCGCTGTTGCTGTTGCCGTTGCTCTAGCCTTTCAGCGGGTCCCGGGCCGCAGGCCCGGGCAACAAATCCCTACCGGTCGTCGTGCAGGGTGCCACCCGGCAGGAACACCCACGTGCGGGTGACCTGCAGGATGTCGATCTCGTCCTCGGTCTTTGGCAACGGCGGGAACGGCTGGGCCAGCTGCACCACCCGCAACGCCGCTTCATCCAGCAGCGGCGTCCCGCTTGAACGCAGGATGCGGCTGCTCTCCACGCTGCCATCGCGGCGCACGCCCACGCTGATCACCACCTGGCCGCCGAGCCGGCGCTGCCGGGCCTCGTCCGGGTAATTCAGGTTGCCGACGCGCTCGGCGCGGTCGACCCAGGCGCGCAGGTAATTGGCATAGGCATATTCACGCGTGCTGGCCGACACGAACTTGCGATTCGGGCGCTTGGCATACTGCGCCGAGCGCAGATGCACCTCGGCAGCCAGTCGCGCCATCTCCACGTCGCGCTGCTCGCGTGCACTCAACGGCGCGTCCGGCTCGGGGCGTTCCGGGGATGGCTGGGCCTGCGCCTGTGCCACCGAGTCCTGTCCGTTGCGGCTGCTGACCACCCGTGTCTGCGGCGGCGGAACCGGCGCGGCCGATTGCTGTTGCTGCGGCACCGGGCTCAACCCGGACTGGGCCTGCGGCACGATGCCGGCCTGGTTGTCGCGCGGACGCTGTGCGCGGTCGTGCTCGCCACCGCCTTCCTGGTTGGCGGCGGCAAGGAAATCAGCCTGCTTTGGCGTCAGTGCGGTGCGCGTCTGGCTGAAGATCACTTCCAGCGTCGGCACCAGCGGAGCATCGCCTTTCACGGCGAAGCCCACGCCCAGGATCAGCAGGGCGTGGACCAGCACCGACAGTGCGATGGTGGCCCCCAGCCGTTGCGCTTCGCGTGGCGGCGGGGGCAGAACGGCAGGTGCGGACGGCATCAGCGCAGGCCGGCCTCGAGCGCGTCGAACAGGGTGCCGGCAATGTTCAGGCCGTACTGCGCGTCGAGCTCGCGCACGCAGGTCGGGCTGGTCACGTTGACCTCGGTCAGGTAATCGCCGATCACGTCCAGGCCGACGAAGCGCATGCCACGACGCTTCATCTCCGGGCCGACCTGGCCGGCGATCCAGCGGTCACGCTCGCTCAACGGGCGCCCTTCGCCACGGCCCCCGGCCGCCAGGTTGCCGCGGAACTCGTCACCCTGGGGAATGCGCGCCAGGCAGTAATCGACCGGTTCGCCGTCGACCAGCAGGATGCGCTTGTCGCCGGCGCTGATGTCGGGAATGAACTTCTGGGCCAGCGCCAGCTTGCGGCCGCCGTCGGTCAGTGTCTCCAGGATCACGTTCAGGTTCGGATCGCCCTGGCCGCTGCGGAAAATCGAGCGGCCGCCCATGCCGTCCAGCGGCTTCAGCACCGCCTGGCCGTGTTCGAGGGCGAAGGCCTTCAGCGCCTTGGCATCGCGGCTGACCAGGGTCGGCGGGCAGCACTGCGGGAACAGCAGGGCAGCCAGCTTCTCGTTGTAGTCGCGCAGGCCCTGCGGGTTGTTGACCACGCAGGCACCGGCAGCGGTGGCCACGTCCAGCACCTGGGTGTCGTAGATGTACTCGGCGTCGACCGGCGGGTCCTTGCGCATCAGCACGATCTGGCCGGGTCCGAACTCGGTACGGCTGAACTCACCCAGCTCATACCAGCCGGCCGGGTCGTCGCGCACCTGCAGCGGCGCGGTCTGGGCCACCGCCACGCCACCTTCCAGGGCCAGTCCGCCCGGCCGCACGTAGTGCAGGGCATGGCCGCGGCGCTGGGCTTCCAGCAGCATGGCGAAGGTGGTGTCCTTGGCGATCTTGATGTGGGCGATGGGGTCCATCACCACGATGACGTTCAACGGCATGGTCGCACCTGTCAGGCAAGGCGTTGATGGTAGCGGCAACGCCGGTCGCGCGCCTCCCTGCCATACTGCAACGCAGCGTCCGCCCGGCGGTCGCGCACTCATTGCGAAACCCGTCACGTTCAGGAGGGGGCCATGCCCCGCGCCGTGGGGCGGCCTTGAAGCGGGCGCGGAAAGTGCGATATAGATACGCTTTCGCAGCGGCCCCCGCCAGAGATCGGGCCGTGCGCTTGGGGATAGGCAATGACTGAAAACACGACTGCGGGCGGGGAACTCGCAGGACTCCGGGTGATGGTCATCGATGATTCGAAGACCATCCGCAGGACTGCGGAAACGCTGCTCAAGCGCGAAGGCTGCGAGGTGGTCACCGCCACCGACGGCTTCGAAGCGCTTGCCAAGATCGCAGACCAGCAGCCGCAGATCATCTTCGTCGACATCATGATGCCGCGCCTGGACGGGTACCAGACCTGCGCGCTGATCAAGGGCAACCAGCTGTTCAAGGCGACCCCGGTCATCATGCTGTCGTCCAAGGATGGCCTGTTCGACAAGGCGCGGGGACGCATCGTCGGCTCGGAGCAGTACCTGACGAAGCCTTTTACGCGTGAAGAACTGCTGGGTGCCATCCGCACATACGTCAACGCCTGACCAGGGGGGAAAGGCACAATGGCTCGTATCGTCCTGATCGAGGATTCACCGACCGACCGCGCGGTGTTCACCCAGTGGCTGCGCCGTGCCGGCCACGAAGTGCTGGAAGCGGACAACGCCGAGGATGGCCTGCAGCTGGTCCGCGACCAGGTGCCGCAGCTGGTGCTGATGGACGTGGTCCTGCCCGGCATGAGCGGTTTCCAGGCGACCCGTGCGATGGCCCGTGATGCGGCGATCAAGCACATCCCGGTGATCATCGTCAGCACCAAGGCGATGGAAACCGACAAGGCCTGGGGCCTGCGCCAGGGCGCCGCCGATTACATCGTCAAGCCGCCGCGCGAGGATGAACTGATCGCGCGGATCAACGAACTGGTGGCCTGATGCGCTCGCCCTTCGACATCCTTGAAGCCTATGAACGGCGCAGCCTGGCCCATGCGGTGCAGCTGCCCGGGAAGCAGTTTGCCCAGGACCTGTGGCGTGGCGTGGGTTTCCGCGTCGGCCAGCGCCGGCTGGTGTCCGATTTCCGCGAAGTAGTGGAAATCGTACCGATGCCACCGGTGACCCCGGTGCCCTGTGCGCAGCCCTGGCTGCTGGGCGTGGGCAACCTGCGCGGCAACCTGTTCCCGGTGGTCGACCTGAAGTACTTCCTGGAAGGCACGCGCACCGTGCAGCAGGAAGGCCAGCGCGTGCTGATCATGCGCCAGGCCGGCGGCGACGTCGCACTGACCATCGATGAACTGTTCGGCCAGCGCAGCTTCGAGCTGGACCAGCAGATCGAAGCGGGCACGTTGGCCGAAGGCCGCTACGGGCATTTCGTCGATCGTGCTTTCCATGCCGACGGCCACGACTGGGGCGTGTTCTCGCTCTCGCTGCTGTCGCGCACCCCTGAATTCCGGCAAGCCGCGGCCTGAGGCCGGGCATCGCCCCCTGCATTGAAGATCGAGGTTGAACGATGAGTACTGCTTCGGACGCCACCAAGACCGGCAAGCTGCGGCTGGGCGGCAGCAACCTCTGGCTGTTCCTGCTGCTGGCATCGATGATCCTGTTCGGCGTCAACACCGGCGTCGCCACCTGGCAGGGCAGCCGCCTTGCCGACGCCGGCTCCAAGGCCGCCGACCTGCAGGTGCTGTCGCAGCAGCTGGCCAACCAGGGACGTGACGCGGTCGGCGGCAACGCCCAGGCCTTCACCGCCTTCAAGGCCACCCGCAACGCGATCGAGCAGAACGTGTCGACCCTGCAGGGACGCTACGGCAAGGAGCCGGGCGTAGCCGGTGCCATCGCCACCCTCGGCGAGACCTGGGCGCCGCTGGGCAAGCAGGCCGGGCAGCTGGTGGCCAGCGAACCGGCCGTGCTGGCGCTGGCCGGCAACGCGAACAACTTCACCGGCGCAGTGCCGGGCCTGCAGGCCCAGCTGAACGAGCTGGTGCGTGCGATGTCCGCTTCCGGCGCGCCCTCGTCGCAGGTGTACAGCGCGCTGCAGCAGGTCGTGGTGGCCGGTTCGATGGCCCGCCGCGTGACCGAAATGCGTGCCGGTGGCAGCGCCGCGGCGACCTCCGGCGATGCGCTGGCACGTGACATCACCGTGTTCTCGCAGGTGCTCGACGGCCTGCGCAACGGCAACGAGGAACTGGGCATCACCGCCGTGCGCGGTGCCGCCGCCGTGGCCGCGCTGGAACAGTCGCAGCAGAAGTGGGAAGCGATGAAGCAGGACGCCGACGCGATCCTGGCCAGCTCGCGCCAGCTGTTTGCGGCGCAGTCCGCTGCCACCGCGCTGGGCCAGGGTTCGGCCCACATGCTGGATGACAGCCGCAAGTTGTTCGACGCGTTCTCCTCGTTCGGCTCGGTATCCGACACCCGCCTGTTCCCGAACTTCTGGATTGGCGTGGTCTCCGGTGCGCTGTCGCTGATCGCGATCATCGGCTTCGTCTCCACCAACGTGCGCAGCCGCTCGCGCGAGCAGGAACTGCGCTACCAGACCCAGGTGGAATTCAACAGCCGCAACCAGCAGGCGATCATGCGGCTGCTGGACGAAATCTCCTCGCTCGGCGAGGGCGACCTGACGGTGAAGGCCTCGGTGACCGAGGACATGACCGGCGCGATCGCCGACGCGATCAACTACGCGGTGGACGAGCTGCGCCACCTGGTGACCACCATCAACGACACCTCGGCCAAGGTCGCGATGTCCACCCAGGAAACGCAGGCCACCGCCATGCAGCTGGCAGAGGCGGCGGGCCACCAGGCCAACCAGATCACCTCGGCCTCGGACCGCATCGGCGAAATCGCGGCGAGCATCGAGCAGGTGTCGCGCAACTCGGCCGAGTCGGCCGACGTGGCACAGCGTTCGGTGGTGATCGCCGCCGAGGGTGCCGGCGTGGTGCGCGAGACCATCCAGGGCATGGACCAGATCCGTGACCAGATCCAGGAAACCTCCAAGCGCATCAAGCGCCTGGGCGAGTCGTCGCAGGAAATCGGCTCGATCGTGGAACTGATCAACGACATTTCCGAGCAGACCAACATCCTGGCGTTGAACGCGGCGGTGCAGGCGGCGTCGGCCGGTGAAGCGGGCCGCGGTTTCGCGGTCGTGGCCGACGAAGTGCAGCGCCTGGCAGAACGCACCTCGGGTGCGACCCGACGCATCGAAAACCTGGTCCAGGCCATTCAGGCCGACACCAATGAAGCGGTCACCTCGATGGAGCAGACCACGGCCGAAGTGGTGTCTGGTGCGCGCCTGGCCGAGGACGCCGGTACCGCGCTGACCGAGATCGAACGCGTGTCAAACGCGCTGAACACCCTCATCAAGAACATCTCCATCGCCGCCCAGCAGCAGTCGGCCGCCGCCTCGGACATCACCCGCACCATGGGCGTGATCCGGCAGATCACCGGGCAGACCTCGCAGGGTGCCGGACAGACCGCCGAGTCGATCGGCCACCTCGCGCAGCTGGCGGCGGACCTGCGCCGTTCGGTCGCCGACTTCAAGCTGCCGGCGTGACACGGGCAGGGCGGCGAGCAAGGAACCAGTCGATGAAGCATTTCCATTCCCCACGCCAGAACTCGCGCGGCCACCGCGCGGCGGCGAACGGAGCGCGTCCATGAGCAGTCTGCGCGATGCGATGAGCCACGCAGCGCTGGGCTGGGTCAAGCCCGAGCTGGACGAGACCCTGCGCCAGGTGCGCAACGAGGTCGAGTACTACGCCGAAGACCCGACCGATGCCAGCCGCATGCGCATCTGCGCCGGCTACCTGCACCAGGTGCAGGGCACCCTGCGCATGGTCGAGCTGTATGCCCCGGCGATGGTGGCCGAAGAGCTGGAGCAGCTGGCCAACGCCATCGGCGCCGGCCGCGTGGCCGACCGTGATGAAGCCTGCGCAACCCTGATGCGTGGCAGCGTGCTGCTGCCCGACTATCTGGAACGCCTGCAGAACGGCCATCGCGACATTCCGATCGTGCTGATGCCGCTGCTCAACGAGATCCGCGCGTCGCGCGGCGAAGAAGGCGTCACTGACAGTGTGCTGCTGGCCTTTGCGCCGGACAGCGTCACCGCCACCGAGGCCGAGCTGGACCATGCCCGTGGCAGCCTGAGCGGGCGTAATCGCGAGCTGCTCGACACGGTCGGCAGCGCGGTGAAGGAAGAACTGCTGCGCATCAAGGATGCGCTTGACCTGCACCTGCGCACCGGTGGTGCGCCGGAACAGCTGCAGACCCAGGCCAACGAGCTCGGCGCCGTGGCCGATACGCTGGGCATGATGGGCCTGGGCGTGGCCCGCGGCGTGGTCGTGCAGCAGCGCGATGCGCTGCGCGGCGTGGTCGAAGGTCGCCAGCAGATCGACGAGAACCTGCTGCTGGATATTGCCGGTGCACTGCTGTACGTCGATGCCTCGCTGGACGACCAGGTTGCCCATCTGGGCGCCGGCGGCAGTGGCGAGGACGACCCGAGCGCGGTCGAGAACCGGCGAACGGTGGAGGTGCTGGCGCATGAAGCCATCGCCAACTTCGCCGCTGCCCGCGAGCATTTCGTCGCCTTCATCGAAACCAGCTGGAACCATGCCGAGCTGCAGGATGTGCCACGCCTGCTGGGCGATGTGTCCGGCGCGCTGCGCATGCTCGACCTGGGTACCGCCGCCGATTACCTGCGCGGCGTGCAGCAGTACATCGAGGCCGAACTGATCGGCCGCCAGCGCGTGCCCAGCGGCCGCCAACTGGACACCCTGGCCGATGCCATGGCCAGCCTGGAGTACTACCTGGAAGCCCTGCGCGACCGCCGCCCGGGCCGAGAAGACATCCTCGAAATCACCCGCAGCAGCCTCGAGGCACTGCGCTACTGGCCGCTGCCGGAGCACAATGCCGTTGCGCCGGACGCGCCGGCACTGCTGCCGGTCGAACGTGAGCCGGTTGCGTTGCAGGCCGAGCCCCTGCAGCCGGAGCGCATCGAGGTTCCGGTGCAGCCTGCGGCGCCCGCTGCCGGCGACGTGCCGGTGCCACTGCCGGACTTCACCTTCGATCCGCCGCCGGCCTCGCCGGCGCCGATGGTGTCCGACAACCGCCTGATGTTCGGCGCGCTGGGCACCGTGGCAGCCGTGGCCGCCAGCACGGCTGATACCGGTGCTTCGCCATTGCCGACGCACGACGATGCGGACGCATCGCTGGTCTTCGCGGCGTCCAGCGCACCTGCGCCGGATGTCCCGCAGTGGGAGCTGGCGCCGTTCCATCCGGAGGCCGACGCCATCGTGCCTGCCGATGACGAGCGCAGCCCGACCTTCGCCAGTTTCGATCCGGTCAGCTTCGAGCTGGCCGAGGGTGATCACTCCGGTGCGCCGCAGTGGTCGCTGTCCGGGGCGCCGCAGATGCTTGAGGAAAGCGCAGCGCCTGTGATCGATGAGAGGACGGACGCGGTGGATTCCTCCGCGACCGCTTTCGATGCTGCACCGGTGTTCGACCCGGTGGCGGCCGAACAGGATGCGGCTGCCGTGGCCGACGACGTGGTGTTCCGCTTCGATGCCGACGCGCTGGACAACGCTGACGACGTGCTGTCGCTGCATGCGATGGAAACGCTGTCGCTGGACGATGACGCCGCGTTGCATCCGTCGCTGGAGATCGTCGATGCCGTCGTTCCGCCGCTGACCGGGGTGGATGAGGCCCCGGATGACCTGCCGGTACCGTCGATCACGTCGCCGTTGATCGATGCGGCGGCTCCTGCGGCGGATACGTCCGCTCCGGCCGTGTCGGTGATCGATATCGACACCATCGCGCCGATCGATTTCAGCGAGGCCGACGCCCAGTTCTTCGCCGAGTTGAGTGCGGCCGCTGCCGGCTTCAATCCACAGGCGATGGCCGCTGCGGCAGCGCCGGAGGCGGTGGATTCGGCCGTTGCCGGGACCGACGCCGACACCAATGCGGGCTTCGACGCCGGTTTCGACGACGATGCCGAGAACATCGACGAGGACATCCGCGAGGTGTTCCTGGAAGAGTTCGACGATGAGCTGGCCAATCTCGGCACGCTGCTGCCGGCATGGCGCATGCAGCCGGACAACATGGACCGGCTGCGCCCGATCCGCCGCATCTTCCATACCCTCAAGGGCAGTGGCCGCCTGGTCGGCGCACGCACCCTGGGTGAGTTCGCGTGGAAGATCGAAGGCATGCTCAACCGCGTGCTGGATGGCAGCCGCGCCGCATCTCCCGCCGTGCTGGCGATGGTCGACAACGCGCATGCGGCGCTGCCGCAGCTGAACGCGGCGCTGCGCCATGGCCACCGCATCAGCGTTGACCTGCAGGCCATGCAGGCCATCGCCGATCGTGTCGGTGCAGGCGAGGAGACCTACTACGTACCCCTGCCTGGGGCCACTGCATCGGTTGCACCGGTGGCCGAAGTCGAGGGCGAAGACGAGATCATCCGCATTCTCGACGCGGAGGTTGCCGCTTCGGCGCTGGCCGATACCGCCGAGAAGGCCGAAGCCACCGGCACGCCGGCCAACATCGACAGCGTGCTGCGCGAGATTCTCGAGGCCGAGGTGGAAGTCCATCAGGCCACCCTGCAGGACTGGCTGCGTTCGGCGCAGCAGGCACCGCAGCCGGTCAGCGACGCACTCCTGCGCGCAGTGCACACCATGAACGGCGCCTTCGCGATGACCGAAGTGCCCGAGATCACGGCTGTAACCGGCGGTGCCGAGTCCTACATCAAGCGTGCACTGGCCGCCGAAGTGGTGCCGGGTGATGAAGGCGTGGCCGCGCTGGATGCGACCGCGCAGGCGATCACCGCCACCATGGAAGCGCTGCAGGCCGAACAGCCGCGTATCGCACCGCAACAGGTACTGGCACAGCGCCTGCAGGCGCTGGCCAGCGAGTTGCCGGAAGCGCGCTGGCCGATGGTGGGCCTGGAGGACGACGAAGCTGAGCTGGCGCTGGATGACGAACCGACGGCGGACTGGGATGCGGACGCCCCGGCAGCCGTCGCGCCTGAAACCGATGCGGTACCGCTTTCGTCCGTCGCGCCGGAGCAGGAACCACAGGCAGTTGCCGATGTCGCCGAAACCCCGGTCGAGGATGCCGCGATCGAGGGCGAGGGCGGGCTGGAGGTCGGTGAGCTGACCGCCAGCGACGATCTTTCGCGCTACTTCGATGCCGGATGGCCGTCGGTACCGGGTGAGGGAGCGGCGTCGCTACCGGTGGTCGAATCGATCCAGGTGGCCGACGACGTTCCGGGCGTTGAGGTAGACGGTGTCCAGGCGGAGGCCGAAAGCGCGCCGCTGTTGGCCGACGATGCCGGTTTGACCGTCGTGGACGATCTGTCGCCGTACCTGGATGCCAGTGCGCTGCCGGTCGACGACCGCGATGCCGAAGAGATTCCTGATGCTGTCGAAGCCGTCGCATCTGACCTGAATGCGTCCTCGTTCGATCACGTGCACGTCGCGGACGCTGAGGCATTCGAGACGCCTGCTGCACTGCCGCTCGACAGCGAGCTGTCGAGCCTGCAGGATGAAATGGCTGCGCCGGGGTTTGCAGAACCGGTCTCGCTGGACGCCGCGCTCGAGGCCGGCCTGCACGTGATCGACGAAGAGCAGCCCCTGGCCGACGACGGGCAATGGTCCGTGCTCGGCCTGCAGGCCAGCGAACTCGCGCCGGGCGAGGCGGAAGCCTTTGCCGAGGATGCGGACGTCGGCGGGGAGGCGGCGATCGGTGAAGGAGAGAGCGCCGATCAGCCGTCCCCGGCGACGGTGAATGAGGAGATCGCGGAGGCCGCAGCGCCGGCCACCGCCGAACCGGTGCGGTTCTTCGAACTGGAAGACGCGCCGGGCCAGGTGGAAGTCCACGCCGAAGCTGCCGATGCCGATGCCGTGTCGGATGCCCCGGCCGTTGGCGCGCCTGACGCCGACGTGGTTGAAACCGTGGCACCCGACGTCCTTGACATCCCGGTGCCGGAAGACAGCGCCGATACGCTCGACTTCAGCGTCTACGATCGCGAGCTGGTCGACATCTTCGTCGAGGAAGGCAAGGACCTGCTCGACCACTGTGATGGCCTGATCAGCGAGCTGCGCGATGCGCCGCAGGACCGCGAGGTGCTGGCCGGCCTGCAGCGTGACCTGCATACCCTGAAGGGTGGCGCACGCATGGCCGGCATCAACGCCATCGGCGATCTTGGCCACAGCATCGAATCGTTGCTGGAAGCCGTCGCCGCTGGTCGCACCGAGATCGAACGCCGCGATGTGCAGTTGCTGGAGCGCGGATTTGATCGGCTGCACCAGCTGCTCACCCGCACCGGCGACCACCGCGTGGTGGAACCGGCGCAGGACCTGGTCGACGCGTTCGAAGTGCGTACCACCACCGATATCGCTGCGGCGGCTGCTGCAGCCGCAGCCGCAGCCAACGTGGCGAGCGTCGCAGAAGCCACTTCGGCACCGGTTGCCAGTCCGGCATCGGCACCGGCACTGCTTGATGCGCCACTGTCGGCACCGCTGCCGGCCGAAGGCGTGGTCGATGAAGATCCGCTGGCACGCCCGCAGCAGGAACAGGTGCGCGTGCGCGCGGATCTGCTCGACCGCCTGGTCAACCATGCCGGTGAAGTGGCGATCTACCGCTCGCGCCTCGAGCAGCAGCTCGGCGCGTTCCGTGGTGCGATGGGCGAGCTGGAGCGCACCAATGCGCGACTGCGCGACCAGCTGCGCCGGCTCGACCTGGAAACCGAAGCGCAGATCGTCGCCCGCTACCAGCGTGAGCAGGACCAGGCAGACCAGAAGTTCGATCCGCTGGAGCTGGACCGCTTCTCCACGCTGCAGCAGCTCAGCCGTGCGCTGAACGAATCGGCGGCCGACCTTGGCGGCCTGCAAGGGGTACTGGACGATCTGTCGCGCCAGTACGATTCGCTGCTGCAACAACAGTCGCGCGTCAGCTCCGAGCTGCAGGACGGCCTGATGCGCGCGCGCATGGTGCCGTTCGATGGCCTGGTGCCGCGCCTGCGCCGAGTGGTCCGCCAGTCCGGCATGGATACCGGCAAGCAGGTGCACCTGACCCTGGAAGGCACTCACGGCGAACTGGACCGCAATGTTCTCGATCGCATGGTCGCGCCGCTCGAACACATGCTGCGCAACTCGGTGGCCCATGGCCTGGAAGCGCCGGAACAGCGCCGCGCCGCCGGCAAGCCGGAAGAGGGCGAAGTTGCCATCCGCCTGCACCGTGAAGGCTCGGAAATCGTGCTGGAAGTGGCCGATGACGGTGCCGGCCTCGATCGCGAAGCGATCCGCCGCCGCGCCATCGACCGTGGCCTGTTGGCCGCCGACGCGCAGCCGAACGATCAGGAACTGGACAACCTGATTTTCGCCTCCGGTTTCTCCACCGCCGACCAGGTCAGCCAGCTGGCCGGTCGTGGCGTGGGCATGGACGTGGTGCGCAACGAAGTGCGCCAGCTGGGCGGCTCGGTCGACATCCAGTCGGTGCGCGGCCAGGGCGTGCGCTTCACCCTGCGCCTGCCGCAGACGCTGGCCGTCACCCAGGCGGTGTTCGTGCAGATCGGCGAGACCACCTTCGCCGTGCCGGTGGCCTCGGTCAGCGGTATCGGCCGCCTGTCGCGCGAACGTTTCGAGGCAGCCGACAGCAGCTACCGCTACAGCGGCGAAGACTATCCGTTGTATGACCTCGGCAGCCTGGTCGGGCAGGCCCCGGCGCGTGCCGATGGCCAGGACCAGGTGCCGCTGTTGCTGGTCCGCGCCGGCGACCTGCGTGCAGCCGTGGCGATCGATCAGGTGCTGGGCAACCGCGAAATCGTGGTCAAGCCGGTGGGCCTGCAGATCGCATCGGTACCGGGCATCTACGGTGCCACCATCACCGGCGATGGGCGCGTGGTGGTGATCCTGGACGTCGCGCCGCTGGTGCGCCGCTTCCTGGCCAATCCGACGGCACCGGTGCTGGCCAATGCGCCGCGCGACGAACGCCAGGTGCCGCTGGTGATGGTGGTCGATGACTCGCTGACCATGCGCAAGGTGACCGGTCGCATCCTCGAACGCCACAACTTCGAAGTCAGTGTCGCCCGCGATGGCGTGGAAGCACTGGAGCGGTTGGAAGAGCGCGTGCCGGACCTGATGTTGCTGGACATCGAGATGCCGCGCATGGACGGCTACGAGCTGGCCACTGTGATGCGTGCCGATCCGCGTTACAGGGATGTGCCGATCGTGATGATCACCTCGCGCAGCGGCGACAAGCACCGCCAGCGTGCCTTCGAGATCGGTGTCCAGCGTTATCTGGGCAAGCCGTACCAGGAACTGGATCTGATGCGTAACGTGTACGACCTGCTGGGGATCGCCCGTGTCCGTGAGTGAAACCCATCCGGCCCCGGCCGTCGCCCTGCTGGCCCGCCCCGGTGCGGCGCGTGAACGCCTGCGCGAGGCGCTGGCGCATGCCGATGTACAGCTGGTCCTGGAAGATGATCCGAACGGCCTGGAGCCGCAGGTCCTGCAGGCCGCGGACCCGCAGTTCGTGGTGATCGCGCTGGAAGCTGCCATCGAGGACGCACTGGAACGGTTGGAATCCGTGCTCTCGGCACCGGGGCTGACCCTGGTGTTCGATGAGGCTGAGCTGGCCGCCCGCCGCGACGGCTGGGAGGCGCAACGCTGGGGGCGCCACCTGGCCGCCAAGCTGCACGGCCACCAGCAGGTGTTGCCGCCGGGCGCCGAAGAAGAGCCCAGCCTGCAGCTGGAGCCTGGCCATCCGGCGCCCGCGCCGGCGCCGCAGGAAGAAGCCCTGCGCCCGCACCTGGAACAGGCGCTGAGCTGGGCCGATGACGTTCCGGCCGACGGCCTGTATTCGCCACCGGCAGACCTGCACGAACCGATCGCGCTGGAGCAGGCCCTGGCGGCGCTGCAGCCGGTCGTGCCCGAGCCTCTGGATCCGCCTTCGGCGCCGCAGGCACTGGCCGAACCGGCGACGCCTGCGACACCGCCGGTCTCCTTCGATCACACCGCCTGGTCGCTGGTGGAAGAATCGATCGAAGCACCCGTATCGGCAGAAGCCGTGGCGCCGGTCGTCGCGCCGCAGCCCTCGTTCGATACCGATCATTTGAGCCTGGTCGATCTGGATGCCGTCGCCCCGGCCGGTGCGCGTGCCGCATCGCTGCTGGTGCTGGCCGGCATCGGTGGCCCGGATGCGTTGCGTCGCCTGCTCGGCGCACTGCCCGCGTCGTTGAGCGTGCCGGTCCTGGTGCACATGCGTCTGGATGGTGGCCGCTACGGCAATCTGGTCAAGCAGATGTCCCGTGTTTCGCCGTTGCCGGTGCAGCTGGCCGAGGCCGGCCAGCACGCGGTGCCGGGCGAAGTGCACGTGCTGGCCGATGATATCGGCGTGCGCGCGGCCAGCGATGGCCTGCATTTCCAGAGCGATGCCAACGGTATTTCGCTCGCTTCGCTGCCGGCCGAACACACCGCGCTGGTGCT
Source organism: Stenotrophomonas maltophilia complex sp. Om-AH-Sm3 (assembly GCF_059337855.1). Lineage (NCBI taxonomy): Bacteria > Pseudomonadati > Pseudomonadota > Gammaproteobacteria > Lysobacterales > Lysobacteraceae > Stenotrophomonas > Stenotrophomonas maltophilia complex sp. Om-AH-Sm3. Next base: position 13,571 of record NZ_JBYBLQ010000028.1, read on the forward strand.
GCTCAGCGGTGCCGACCTGGCCCACGTAGGCCCGGCGCTGGACCTGGCGGCCGCCGGTGCGTGGGTGGCCGGGCAGGTGGGCGAGGGCTGCTATGACCCGGCGGCGGCCACCGCCGTGGTGGCTGCCGGCATGGTGGCCGGTGAACCGCAGGAACTGGCGCAGGCGATTGCCGCGCGCTGGGGTGAGCAGGACGACAACGGAGACGCACCATGAGCTACGCCAGCAATGACGAAATCCGCGGTGTCCTGATCCAGGCCGGCAACGAGCGCGTGCTGCTGCCCAATGCCACCGTGGCCGAAATGATGTCGCGCGTGCCGGTGCAGCCGGTCTCCGATGCGCCGCGCTGGCTGGTCGGCGAGATCGGCTGGCACGGCTGGCAGGTGCCGCTGGTGTCGTTCGCACGCCTTTCGGGGCTGGGCGAAGAGACGGTGGCCGGCCACAACAAGGTGGTGGTGCTGAAGTCCCTCAGCGGCAACGCGCAGCGCCCGTACTACGCGCTGCTGACGCAGAACTTTCCGCAGCTGATCTCGGTGCCGCGCGACGGCTTGCTGGCCGACGCCTCCGAAGAAACCCTGCCGCAGACCGTGCACATGCGCGTGCTGCTGGGTGAGCAGAGTGCGCTGCTGCCGAACCTGGACGCGTTGGAAGCCGCCCTGGATTCGCTGGTGGCCTGATCGGCAATCCGCCGGTCGGATCCCCGGTAGTGCCGGCCGCTGGCCGGCAACCCCATGATCCGGTGGATGCCGGGCAGCGCCCGGCACTACCACGAACCTGTCCTATCCCAGGTCGCCCAACCGCGCCTGCAATGCCGCGACCGCGGCCAGACCGGCCGTTTCCGTGCGCAGGATCCGCGGGCCCAGCTGCAGTCCCTGGAATCCTGCCGCTGCCAGCTGGTCGCGGTCGCGCGGCGACCAGCCTCCTTCCGGGCCGATCGCAAGCACGAGGCCCCCTGCCGGAGCGGCCGTCAGCGTCGACAGGCGATGTGCGCCCCGCGGGTCCAGGGTCAGCCGCAGCGTATCGGCCGGCAGTACCGCCGCAGCCTGCGCCAGCGACAGCGGCGAACCCACCTGCGGGATGCGCGCACGCCCGGACTGGCCGCAGGCCGACGTCACCACGTTGTTCCAGTGCGCCACGCGCTTCTCGGCCCGTGCTGGATCGAGCTTCACCTCGGTGCGCTCGGCGTTGACCGGAATGATCGCCGCCACGCCCAGTTCGGTGGCCTTCTGCAGGATCAGGTCCATCTTCTCGCCACGGGCGATGCCCTGCAGCAGGGTGATCGCCAGCGGTGATTCATTGTCGATGGCCTGCACAGCATCGATGCGGACCTGTACCTCGCGCTTGCCGGCCACGGTCAGTGTCGCGCTGTAGTCGTTGCCATCGCCGTTGAACAGCACGCACGTATCGCCCTCGCGCAGGCGCATCACCCGCACCAGGTGGTTGGCCGTCTCTTCCGGCAGGGTCACGGTCTGGCCGCTGTGCAGCGCCAGGTCGATGGGGCAGCGGGTCACGCGCATGCAATCGCCTCGTCGATGGCCGCCAGCGTGGTGTGTGCCAGCAGCTCCAGTTGTTCGTCATCCACGCAATAGGGTGGCATCCAGTACAGCACGTCGCCCAGCGGGCGCAGCACCACGCCGCGCTTGAGGGCGGCCTTGTAAGCGTTCAGGCCCAGCCGCAGGCCCGGGTCGAAAGGCGTGCGCCTGTTGCCGTCGCGCGACAGCTCGAACGCCACCACCATGCCGGCCTGGCGCACGTCGGCCACGTGCGGATGGTCGGAAAATGGCGCCGCAAGCGTGCCCATCACCGACGCGATGCCCCGGTTGCGGGCGATCACATCGTCGTCGCGGAAGATGTCCAGCGTCGCCAGTGCCGCCGCGCAGGCCAGCGGATTGCCGGTGTAGCTGTGCGAATGCAGGAAGGCGCGCTCGCGCGAGTCGTCGAGGAAGGCGTCGTACAGCGCCTGCGTGGCCAGCACGGCGGCCAGCGGCAGGAAGCCGCCGGTCAGGCCCTTGGAAAGGCACATCAGGTCCGGCATCACCCCTGCCTGCTCGCAGGCGAACAGGGTGCCGGTGCGGCCGAAGCCGGTGGCGATCTCGTCGGCGATCATGAACGCGCCATGGGCATCGCACAGTTCGCGCACGCGCTGCAGATAGACCGGGTCATGCATGCGCATGCCGCCGGCACACTGCAGGCGCGGTTCCAGGATCACCGCGCAGATCTCGCCCGGATGCTGGTCGAACAGCGTGGCCAAGCCGTCGGCAGCCTGCCGTGCGCGATCTGCCGCGCTCTGGCCCGGTTCGGCCAGGTAGGCATCGGGCGATGGCGCGAACAGGCCTTCGGCCAGCAGCGGTGCATAGACGCGGCGATACAGCGGAATATCGCCCAGCGCCAGCGCACCCAGGGTCTCGCCGTGGTAGCCGTTTTCCAGCGCGATGAAGCGCGTGCGCCGTGGCTCGCCGCGGTTCTGGAAATACTGGAAGGCCATCTTCAGCGCCACTTCCACGCCGGCCGAGCCGTTGTCGGCGTAGAACACTTTGGCCAACGGCGCGCGGCCGGGCTGGCGTGGCGCCAGCGCCAGCAGGCGCTCGGCCAGGGTGATCGCCGGCTCGTGGCCGAAGCCCGCCAGCATCACCTGTTCCAGCTGCCCGGCCTGCGCCGCGATGGCGCCGCCGATGCGCGGCTCGGCATGGCCGAACAGGTTGGTCCACCAGCTGCTGACGGCGTCCAGGTAGCGGTGGCCGTCGTGGTCGATCAGCCATGCGCCTTCACCGCGGGCGATCGGCACCAGTGGCAGGGTGTCCGGATGCTCACGCATCTGCGTGCACGGGTGCCACAGCACCTGCAGGTCGCGTTGCCGCCAGTGCTGGGCCAGCGGGGAGGGGGTTGGGTCTGCTAGCATTTCGGGCTCATGAACATGTTGCTGCCTGCACATTCTATCGGCCCCGGCGCTGGCGCCGGCCGCCGCGGAGATTCCGCATGAACGATGACCGTGCCGGCCGTCGCTTGCCGATCATCCATCGGATCACCGATGAGGAGAACGGCCCCTTCCAGCGCCAGCATCTGGACCTGGAATTCTCCAACGGTGAACGTCGCCGGTTCGAGCGCCTGGTCAGCCGTGGCCACGGCGCGGTGGTGGTGGTGCCGATGCTCGACGATGAGACCGTGCTGCTGGTGCGTGAATACGCCGCCGGCATGCACCGCTACGAACTGGGCCTGGTCAAGGGCCGGATCGACGCCGGCGAAACCCCCGAGCAGGCCGCCGACCGCGAGCTGAAGGAAGAAGCCGGTTACGGTGCGCGCCGGGTCGACGTGCTGCGCGCAATGACCCTTGCCCCGACCTACATGAGCCACCAGTCGTGGCTGGTGGTGGCGCGCGACCTGTACCCGGAAAAGCTGCCCGGCGACGAGCCGGAAGAACTGGAAGTGGTGCCGTGGAAGCTGGCCGAACTGGACCAGCTGATGTTGCGCGAGGACTTCTCCGAGGGACGCTCGCTGGCGGCGCTGTTCATTGCCCGCCAGTGGCTGCAGGGAACGCGATGATCAAACTGACCACGGACCTGCGCGAGACCGCCATCGCCATCGCCCAGCAGGCCGGCCAAGCCATCATGCAGGTGTATGCCGATGGATTCGAGGTCCAGATCAAGGACGACAACAGTCCGGTCACCGCGGCCGACCTGGCGGCCAACCAGGTCATTGAGCTGGGCCTGCGGCAGCTGACACCGGACCTGCCGATCCTGTCCGAGGAATCGGCGCAGGTGGGCTGGGAGCAGCGCCGCCATTGGGGCGCTTACTGGCTGGTGGATCCGCTCGACGGTACCCGCGAGTTCGTCAAGCGCAACGGCGAATTCAGCGTCAACATCGCCTTGATCTACCAGGGCGCGCCGGCCTTTGGTGTGGTGCTGGCGCCGGTCACCGGCATCGTCTGGCATGCCATGCGCGGCGAGCTGGCCTATCGGCGGCAGGGCCTGCATGACACCGTGCTGCGCACCCGTACGCCGGCCACGGCTCCGCTGCGCGTTGCCGCCAGCCGCTCGCACCGCTCGCCGGAAACCGAGGCGCTGCTGGCGCGCATGGGCCGCATCGAGACCATCGCACAGGGCTCGTCACTGAAATTCTGCCGGATCGCCGAAGGCGGCCTGGATGTCTATCCGCGGCTGGGCCCGACCTCCGAATGGGATACCGCCGCTGGCCAGTGCGTGCTGCATGCCGCCGGCGGCGCGGTGCTGTCGGCGGCGACCGGCAAGCCGTTCCGCTACAACCGCCGCGAGACACTGTTGAACGGCGATTTCATTGCCCTTGGTGATACCAGCCTGCCATGGCGCGACTGGTTGTCCGACTGATCCTGGAGGCCCCATGAGCGCGCACGACACCCCCACCACCGGCAGCGCCGCAAGCAGCGAACTGGAGCGCCTGCTGGCGATCATGGCGCGGCTGCGTGACCCGCAGGGCGGCTGCCCGTGGGATCTGGAGCAGAACTTCGCGACCATCGCCCCCTACACCATCGAGGAAGCCTACGAAGTCGCCGATGCGATCGACCGGGGTGACCTGGACGATCTCTGCGACGAGCTCGGCGACCTGCTGCTGCAGGTGGTGTTCCACGCACGCATGGCCGAGGAGCAGGGCGCGTTTGCCTTCGCCGAGGTCGCCCGTGCGATCAGCGACAAGATGCAGCGCCGCCACCCGCACGTGTTCGCCGATGTCAGCGTGGACGATGCCGACGGGGTGACGCGCAACTGGGAGGCGATCAAGCGCGCCGAGCGTGCCGCCAAGGGCGAGCAGGACACCTCCGCACTGGCCGGTATCTCGCGCGGCCTGCCGGAATGGCAGCGGGCGGTGAAGCTGCAGTCGCGCGCGGCCAAGGTCGGTTTCGACTGGCCGGGTCCGCTGCCGGTGCTGGACAAGGCAGCCGAGGAGCTGCAGGAGCTGCGCGAGGAGTTCGAACGCGGCGATGTCGCGGGCAACAAGGCGCGCCTGCAGGAAGAACTGGGCGACCTGCTGTTCGTCTGCGCGAACCTGGCGCGTCATGCCGATATCGATCTGGGCGCTGCACTGCGCGGTGCCAACCACAAGTTCGAGCGTCGCTTCCGCGCGATGGAAGCGCAGGCCGACGCACAGGGTGAGGCGTTGGCCGAACTGGACCTGGATGCGCAGGAAGCACTGTGGCAGCAGGCCAAGGCAGCAGAGAAGGCGTGAGAACGCTTGGCCTGTTCCTGCTGACCGCGCTGGCCGAGATCGTTGGCTGCTACCTGCCATGGTTGTGGCTGCGCAAGGGAGGCAGCGTCTGGCTGCTGCTGCCGGCGGCGGCCAGCCTGGCCCTGTTCGCCTGGCTGCTGACCCTGCACCCGACTGCCAGTGGACGGGTCTATGCCGCCTACGGTGGCGTCTACATCGGCACCGCGCTGTTCTGGCTGTGGCTGGTCGATGGCATTCGTCCCAGCCGCTGGGACCTGCTGGGCGCAGCGCTGTGCCTGGCCGGCATGGCGGTGATCATGTTCGGGCCGCGCACCTCATCGGTGTAGAGCCGAGCCATGCTCGGCTGCTCTCCTTCCGACCGCGCTGGCGCGCGCAAGCCGAGCATGGCTCGGCTCTACAAGGTCAGCGATGGCGCATGATGTGGGCGACCCTGGTTCCCCGAGCCTGCTCATGTCCCGCTTCGCCAGCTTCCGCGAGTTCTATCCGTTCTATCTCAGCGAACACCGCCACCCGATATCGCGGCGGCTGCACTTCATTGGCAGTTGCGGGGTCCTGCTGCTGGTCGCCACTGCCTTGCTGCGCGGCCAGCCGCTGTTCCTGCTCGGCGCCCTGTTCTGCGGCTACGGGTTCGCCTGGGTCGGCCATTTTTTCTTCGAGAAGAACAGACCGGCGACGTTCCGCCATCCGCTGTACTCGTTCATGGGTGACTGGGTGATGTTCCTCGACATCCTGCGTGGGCGGGTGCGCCTGTAGCGGGCGGCTGCGGTGCCTTGCGGGCATTGCCTCGCCGGCAGAGGAAAGGGCGGGGCGGGTTGCACTTCCGCTTGCATGAACCGCTGCGCTGCGGCACGCCTGCGGGCGACCGATCTGGGATAATGGGGTTTCCTGTTTCCTCTGCTGCCGGACCCGGTCATGACCCAGAAGACGCTGCTCAACGATACCCACCGCGCCCTTGGCGCCAAGATGGTCGATTTCGGGGGTTGGGACATGCCCATCCACTACGGCTCGCAGCTGGACGAGCACCATCTGGTGCGCCGTGAGTCCGGCGTGTTCGACGTCAGCCACATGACGGTGGTCGACCTGCGTGGTGACCAGGTCAAGCCGTTCCTGCGCCGCCTGCTGGCCAACTCGGTCGACAAGCTGAAGGTGACCGGCAAGGCACTGTACTCGTGCATGCTGAATCCGCGCGGCGGCGTCATCGACGACCTGATCGTCTACTACCTGGGCGACGACTTCTTCCGCATGGTGGTCAATGCCTCTACCCGCGAGAAGGACCTGGCCTGGCTGCGCGAGCAGGCTGCGCCGTTCGGCGTCGCCGTCGAGCAGCGCCCGGACCTGGCCATCCTCGCCGTGCAGGGCCCGCAGGCGCGCGACATCGTGATCGGCCTGGCCCGCGAAGCCGACCGCGCAGCGTTGACCAAGCTGGGCCGCTTCGCCGCCCTGCAGGTGCAGTCCGATGACGGCGTCGAGCTGTTCGTCGCGCGCACCGGCTACACCGGTGAAGATGGTTTCGAGATCCTGCTTCCGCAGGACGCCGTGGTCGCCTTCTGGAACCGCCTGCTGGCGGCGGGCGTGAAGCCGGCCGGCCTTGGCGCGCGCGACACCCTGCGCCTGGAAGCGGGCATGAACCTGTACGGCCAGGACATGGACGAAGAGATCAGCCCGTACGAAGCGGCGCTGGCCTGGACCGTGTCGCTGGACGAAGGCCGCGACTTCATCGGCCGCGACGTGCTGGAGGCGCAGAAGAGCGCCGGCACCGCGCGCCAGATGATCGGCCTGGTGATGGACGAGAAGGGCGTGCTGCGCCACGGCCAGACGGTCACCACGGCCAGCGGCCAGGGCGAGATCCTGTCCGGCACCTTCTCGCCGACGCTGGCCAAGGGCATCGCCTTCGCCCGCGTGCCGGCCGGTGAACTCGGCGAGGTCACCGTCGACATCCGCGGCCGTCAGGTGCCGGTGCGGGTGGTCAAGTTCCCGTTCGTTCGGGAAGGCCAGGCGCAGCCCGGCGTGCTCACCGACGCCTGATCCGTACGTGCCGGTCGTCACTGACAGCAGTGGCGGCCGGTTGGTTACACTAGCCCCGTTTTTTCCACCCCTGCATATCTCTGGAGCAGTCCCATGAGCGAGATCCCCGGCGACCTCAAGTTCCTCAAGTCCCATGAGTGGGCCCGTGTCGAAGGCAATGGCCGCGTCACCGTCGGTATTTCCGACCACGCCCAGGGCCTGCTGGGTGACCTGGTCTACGTCGAGCTGCCGGAAGTCGGCGCCGACGCCAAGGCTGGCGAGCAGATCGCCGTCGTCGAGTCGGTGAAGGCCGCCTCGGACGTCTACAGCCCGATCAGCGGCAAGGTCGTCGAGGTCAACTCGGCCCTGTCCGACAAGCCGGAAACCATCAACGAAGATGCCTACGGCGAAGGCTGGATGTTCGTGGTCGAACTGACCAACGCCGATGAGGTCAACGAGCTGCTGGACCCGGACGCGTACGCCGAAGCCCTGGAGAACGAAGACCACTGAGTCGTCGTTTCCGGATTCTGGAACGGCCACCTTCGGGTGGCCGTTTTTGTTTTGGCGACTGCACCGGACTCATGACGCGGGGTTCGCTGCGCACCCTCGGCGTGGCATCAGCCGACAGGCGAACGGTGCCGATGGGCGTGCGCAGTTTTGCGCAAATCCGCGTTTCAGCCCCGCGCCGACGCACTCGGATGTGAAAACTTTTCGCCCCCTGTTGCGGCGCTGTTGTGCTGGCGTTGGTGGCGGCGCCGGTGACCATCGACGTCGCACGCGCGATGCCGTTGCGAGTCTGTGTCTAGATGCGCGGAGTGCTTATTTCAAGTGCTTTTTGTTCAACGTATGCATCGATGCCGGTGCATGCAGCACGCTTGCGCGACGCTTCAACCGCCATGGCGGGCCGCGTAGAGCAGTGGCGCCGACGGCGCTCGGAAAGGCGCGGATGTGAAAATTTTTCGCGGGGGTTGTTGACAGTAAAAAAAACCGTGATTAGGTTTCGCCTCAGCAGACCTTGCCTGCCCAACCGAGTGCGCAGAATCAATCGTCCGATGCGAAGCAGCCCCTTCAAGACCACCGCGACCCTGATGACGGTGGACATGGCCCCGCTTCCCCCGGAGAAATGCAAGGCACCTCCCGTTCCGATGTCCGCTCCGCCGATCGAGGCGGGCATCGCCGCATCCGTAACGGCGCGCTTGACGCGCCGGCGGTCCCCGCACGCAGCATCCGCGGGTTTGATCCAACTGGGCGTTTCAACTCCCTATCACTGACGAGGAGCCATCCCATGGCAACCAAGAAAGCTGCGAAGAAGAAGCCCGCCGCCAAGAAAGCGGTGAAGAAGGTCGCGAAGAAGGCCGCTGCCAAGAAGGCAGTGAAGAAGGTCGCGAAGAAGGCGACTGCCAAGAAGGCAGTGAAGAAGGCGGCGAAGAAGGTCGCCAAGAAGACCACTGCGAAGAAGGCGGCGAAGAAGGTCGCCAAGAAGTCCACTGCCAAGAAGGCCGTCAAGAAGACCGCGAAGAAGGCGGCCAAGAAGGCCACCAAGAAGACTGCCAAGAAGGCTACGGCCCGCAAGCCGGCCAAGAAGGTCGCAAAGAAGGCGACTGCCAAGAAGGCCGTCAAGAAGACCGCCAAGAAGGCAGTAAAGAAGACCGCGAAGAAGGCCACCAAGAAGGCTGCCCCGAAGAAGGCAGCGAAGAAGGTTGCCAAGCGCAAGCCGGCCGCCCGCAAGAAGAAGGCCGCTCCGGTCGCTCTGCCGGCAACCCCGGCGCCGCTGATCTAAGTACTTCCCGATAGCCGCATCCTGAAACCCCCTTCCCTGGCTGCCCAGCGGGGAGGGGGTTTTTTTATGGGCGGCTTCGGTCGCCTGGTTGGGCGATTGCCGGCGGGAATCGTTCCACCAGGAAGTCGAGGAAGCTGCGCAGGCGGGTGGAATGGTAACGATCGTGCGCATAGACCACGTGCATCGGCCGACCGGCCTGGCCGTGCCCTGGGAGCAGCTGCACCAGTCGCCCAGCCTCGACATCGGCTGCCAGCAGCAGCGTCGACTGCAGGATGATGCCCAGGCCATGCAGCGCCGCCGAACGCAGCGCTTCGCCATTGTTGATCTGCAGCCGGCCGTCGGGCACGTGGTCGAGCTCGCCAGCGTCGTCCTGCAGCCACTGCGCAAGTGCACTCGGTTCGAACGACAGGCATTGATGGCCGGCAAGTGCATGCACGCTGTCTGGCGCGCCATGCCTGGCCAGATACGCCGGCGAGGCGCACATCATCAGGCGATAAGGGGCCAGGGCTCGCGCCACCAGCACGCTGCTGTCGGCCAGCGTGCCGATCCGCAGCGCCGCTTCGAAGCCCTCTTCGGCGAGGTCGACTACGCGATCGGTCAGCGTCGCTTCGACCCGGACATCCGGATGGCGCGCCATGTACTCGGCCAGTGCCGGTACCAGTGCATGCGTACCGAAGATCACCGGTGCACTGATGCGCAGCGTGCCCGCCGGTGCCAGGTGCTGGTGCTGCGCCTGCGCATCGGTTTCGTCCACCAGGCGCAGGATCTCCCGGCAGCGCGTGTAGTAGTCCTGGCCGAACGGCGTCGTGTGCTGGCGCCGGGTGGTTCGGCTCAACAGCTGCATGCCCAGCCGTGATTCCAATGCACGCAGATGCTTGCCGGCCATCGTCGCGGAGATGTCCATCGCCGCAGCTGCAGCACTGAGGCTGCCCTTGTCCACGATCAGCACGTAGACCTGCATGCTTTCCAGCAGGTTCATCTGACACCCCGGGTGTTGAATGCTGAAACCTGCGCGGAGTTTATCAATCAGGGGTGATCAAACAGCATGTCGTGCAAGGGCTGGATTGGCCGGCCATGCGGACAGGAGAACACCATGGACTTGAATCTTGCAGGCCGCACCGCTTTGGTGACGGGCGCGGCCAGCGGCATCGGTGCCGCCGTCGCCAGGCAGCTGGCGGCCCAGGGCGTGCGCGTTGCCATCACGTCACGGCAGCGGGCACCGCTGCAGGCGCTTGCGGCGCGGATCGAAGCCGAAGGCGGCGCGGCACCGGTCATCGTGGCCGGCGATGTCACCGTGGCCGGTGACGTCCGGTACATCGCGCAGGCATCCCGGGAGGCATTGCAACGCGTCGACATCCTGGTCAACGCCGCAGGTGGCTCCCGGCCGACCACCGTCGATGCCGATGATGATGTCTGGGAGGAAGCGATCGCCCTGAACTTTTCCGCCGCGCGGCGGATGACCCAGGCGCTGTTGCCTGGCATGCAGGCGCAGGCATGGGCACGGGTGATCAATTTCAGTGGTTCGATGGAACCGCGTGCGGTGAACGCGGCCACTGCGGCGAAGGCGGCGCTGCATCTGTGGAGCAAGGGGCTGTCGTCGGAGGTGGCCGGGCAGGGCATTACGGTGAATGCGATTGCACCGGGGCGCATCAACAGCGCGCAGATCCTGGAACGCCTGCATCCCACCGAGGAAAGCCGACGTGCGTTCATCGCCAGCAACATCCCGATCGGACGCTTCGGTGAACCCGAGGAAGTGGCGCCACTGGTGGCGTTCCTGTCCTCGCCGCTGGCCGGCTACATCACAGGCGCGGTGATTCCGGTGGACGGCGGCATGCACTACTTCGCGCACTAATGCTGCGGAGCTGTAGAGCCGAGCCCATGCTCGGCCGTCTTGCGCCAGGATTCCGCTCAGCCGAGCACGGCTCGGCTCGGCCCTACACAACAACGCCATGATGGCGCATTTGCCCCCAAAGTCAGCCCAGGCTAGGCGCCCGCTTAGCCCGTGTCGGATGATGTGGGGCGACGCGAGGACAGCTAGGTGTGTAAACCCACCACGTTGTTCAGCGGGATTCTGGAAATAGGCGGCTGGCTGCCGATCCCCATGTGGGGTCGGTGCCAGTTGTAGTGATGCAGCCATTCAGGTAGCACGGCATCGCGTTGCTCTGA
>NZ_JBYBLQ010000029.1:0-14466 GCF_059337855.1 Stenotrophomonas maltophilia complex sp. Om-AH-Sm3
GTTGCGGGGGCGTGAGCCGCATGGATGCGGCGACCGAGCTTACATGGACGTACTTGCAGCGTCCCCCGCAACCGGACCCACCCCGCCACCCCTCAGGAAACCCGCTTCTGCTGTTGCTTCGGCCGTTGCCGTTGCCCCTGCAGGTGCAGGGCTGCAAGCCCTGCCAAACACCCCTCAACCTTCGCAGTTGGCGAACACGTCGCGGTCGCGCTCGTACAGCGCCGTCTTCACCTGCATCAGGCCCAGCACCGACGGGAACAGGTTGTCGTGGTCGGTATACGCCGCCGAACGCTTGCGCACGCACTGCAGATCCAACCCACGGCTGCTGGCGAAGCCCGGCGAGAACCACATCGTCATCGGTACGCGGGTCTGCTCGGCCGGTGCGATCGCATACGGCACGCCATGCAGGAACAGGCCCTTCTCGCCCAGCGATTCACCATGGTCGGACAGGTAGATCATCGCCGTGTCGTAATCCTGCATGCCCTGCAGGGTACCAATGGTCTTGCTCAGGAAATGATCGGTGTACAGCACCGCGTTGTCATAGCTGTTGGTGATCTCTTCGCGCGAGCAGCGGCCGATGTCACGGGTGTCGCAGGTCGGGGTGAAGCGGCGGAACGCGGGCGGATAGCGCTCGAAATAGGCCGGGCCGTGGTTGCCCAGCTGGTGCAGCACCACCACCCGGTCGCCGGGCTTGGCCCGCACCTGGGTGGCCAGGTCCTGCAGCAGGATCTCGTCCATGCAGCGGCCATCGGCGCACAGGCCGGGTGTGGTGGCGTCGGACAATGACTGGAAGTCCAGGCCCTCGCACACGCCCTTGCAGCCGGACTGGTTGTCACGCCACAGCGGCGCGATGCCGGCGCGGTTCAGTACGTGCAGCAGCGACTGGTGCGCACGGATCTTCTTCTCGTCGTAGTCGTGGCGGCCCCACGGCGAGAACAGGCACGGCAGCGAGACCTCCGTGCTGGTGCCGCACGAATGCATGTCCGGGAAATTGATCACGCTGGCCTGTGCCAGTTCCGGAGTGGTATTGCGGCCACCGTTGAGGCCCCAGTTCTGCGCACGGACGGTCTCGCCCATGACGATCACCAGCAGGCGCGGCTTGCTGGCCGGGGCGCGTGGCGTGGCCTTGGCGTCGGTGCCGATCGGCAGCTTCGGTGCGCGCTGCACCGGGTTGTCGCCACGCAGCGCACGCGGCATGCCCAGCAGCACGTTGGCCGGGGTGGCGAGGTAACGCACTTCGCGCTGGTTGCGCATCAGTGCCGAAACATCCTGGAACGAGATCAACGCGCCGCCGACGGCGGTCACCGCGGCCACCGCCAGGAACCCCAGTCGCCACAGCAGGCTGCGGCCCCAGCTGCGGCGACGCAGCTGCACGCGCCACAACACCGCCATCGGCAATACCGCCAGCAACAGTACCGGCCACAGCAGCGACACGGTCATCAGCTCGCGGCTTTCCTTGGGGTCCGTCGCCAGCACGTTGCGCAGCATGTCCGCATCCAGATAGATGTGGTAGCGGCTCATGTAGTGCGCGGCGAATGCGGTCACCAGCAGCAACAGGCTGATCACCACCTTGGCGTTCCAGCGCCAGACCAGGATGCCCAGCAGCACGCCGTGAGCGCCCAGCAGCAACAGCAGCAGCGAAAGCGCGTAGCGCAGGCTGCCTGGATGGCTGGCCATCGCGCTGTGCCAGAACAGGCCATTCCCGGCTACCGCGAAGAACAGGCTGGTCAGCGCGATCAGCGCTTCGGTGGACAGCTGCGGCCGCCAGTGGCGCAGACCCGCAAGGGCGGGGAGGCGAGCGGGCCATTGGACCGATGCACTCATGCGTTTGCCTCCTGGCGGTTGGGACGGTCCCGCTGACGGCGTGTCAGGACGCGTTTGACGATCAGATACAGGCCGAGCGAAAGCAGCCAGCAGATCAATGCGGTGGCGACGTCATGCGAGAGGAAGTGCGCGCCGCGCAGCTGCTGGCTGATGCCGAACACCAGACCGGTGCCAAGACCGATCCACAACCCGGCCCAGCGCCATGAAGGGCGCCACAGCAGGGCAAAAAAGTAAAGGGACAACCATGCATAACCCGCGCTGGCGTGGCCCGCCGGGAAGCAGGCCTGCGCGGCCATGCCTGCGGGGCGCGCCGTGAAAAGCCCGATGAAAGGCTGGTGGCCACCGTAGCGGAGCAGATCCCACGGGCATTCCATCGGCACCAGCGACTTCAGCAGGGAGATCACGCCGGTGCCCAGCGCCAGGGCAAGTACGACATAAAGCAGCGCCCACCGCAGGGTGTGATCGCGTCCTTTACGCCAGTGATGGAAGCACAGCAGGAGCACGATCAGCGCCGCCGCAGTGCTCAACCATTTACCGGCCTTGTGCACGACGCTGCGGGTGATCCAGGCGTCCTGCAATGCCCAATGGCCGCCCTCAAGACGGAACAGGTGGTCGGCCACCCACTGGTCGCCGCCGAACCCCATCAGCAGCGCAAACACGGGCAGACCGATTGCGACAGGCAGCCAAAAGTGAGTTACGGCGAATCTTGACGCCAGTGGCGATGTCGCAAGCGGCGCGATCGAATCAAGGGGACGAACGGGCATGCTGAGGGAAGGCGGGTTCGGGAATCCGCAGCCATGCTCGTCACCTGCATGTCGGAGAAGGGTCGGACGCTCGTTCGCGCCGGGTTAATGATTTCCCCGGCACGAGTCAACGTTCAGTCTTCTTCGGCGGTCGAGCCGGCCCGTTCGGCGTGGCATTGCGGGTCCCAGGCCGTACCGGGAAGCAGTTGCCAACGATTCCTGTTGGCCATGCCGATGTCGATCACCTTGGCCGGATCCACGCAGGGACTCATCGCCTCGTCCAGCACCAGCAGCCAGCGCTTGTCCGGCGCTTCGGCGAGCCAAGGGCCGGCATCGTGCCATTGCTCGGCCCAGGGCCGCTTGAAGCCGAACTCGCGTACCGGGCGGTCAGCCTGCAGCAGGTTCTGCTCGCGCCAGGCGACCAGCGCCAATTCGGCGTCCGGACCGATCCGCGCGCCGACGCGGCGCATCAGCGCCGATGCCGATGCGTAGGGATCCAGTGCCGGGATCAGCACCAGGCCGTAGAGCATCCACAGCATGCCGTGGGTCAGCAGCACCAGTGTCGTGGCGCGGCGCACCCGCAACCAGACGGCCAACGTGGCCAGCGCGATGGCGAAGGTCAGCAGGCCATCACCCAGCACCGGCAGCAGCGTATCGGGCATGGCCCGGCGCTCCAGTTGCGCCAAGGCCCACGGGTGCTCGGTCATCAGCATCACGCCGAGCACGCCGGTGGCCAGCATCAGCACCACGCTGTAGCCGAACAGATACCGGCGCACGCACAGCCGGCGCAGCAAGCCCGGCAACAACGGCGCAACCGCCAGTGCCATCGCAGGCAGCATCGGCAGCACATAGACCTCGCGCTTGCCCGGGCTGGCACTGAAGAACACCAGCACCAGCAGCGCCCAGCCCAGCAGCAGCCACTGCCGGCGGTCGCCCCGGCGGATGCGGCGCCACCACGGCTTGAACAGCAGCGGCAGCAGCAGGCTGCCCGGCAGCCACAGGGTCAGGATCACCTGCAGGTAGTACCAGGCCGGTTGGCGATGGTGCCATGCGTTGGCATAGCGGGTACCGGTCTGCTTGAACAACAGTTCATGCGCGTAGGCCTGCAGTTCGGCGCTGTGCGTGTGCAGCAGCGCCCAGCCCAGCGGCGCAAGCCACACCGACACGCCCAGCAGGAAGGCCGGGATCAGCCACAGCAGCGTTGCCGGGTGGGGGCCGTCCACGCTGCGACCGCGGCGACGCTGGTACAGCCACCAGCCGAACCACGGCAGGACCATCAGCAGCGGCAGGAAACCCACGCCTTTGGTCACCGTGCCGAGGCCAGCGGCGAACCCCGCCAGCCACAAGGCAGCCAGGTTGCGGCGTTCGCACAGGTGGCGCATCAAGCCCCACAGGGCCACCGTGGTCATGCCGACCAGCACCATGTCGATCTGCGCGCGCTTGGCCATCAGGCCAAACTGCAGGGTGCAGAACAGCGCCGCCAAGGCGTACAGGGAATGCCGCGGTGACCACAGTCGGCGTGCCAGATCCGACACCAACCACAGGCTGAGCAGGGCGCCCAGCAGCGACGGCAGCAGGAACGACCACTGCCAGCTGCCGACGATCTCGTAGGCCGCCGCCTGCAGCCACATGAAGACCGGCGGCTTCTCCGCATACAGCTCCACGCCCCGGTGCGGCAGCAGCCATTGCCCGCTTTCGACCATGGTGCGGGCCGCCAGCACGAAGCGCGGCTCGTCCGGTGGCTGCGGCTGCCGAAGGCCGATCCCCGCTGCCAGCGCAGCAACGATCAACAGCCACAACAGGGGCAGGCGCCAACGGCGGGGCAGGGCTACGGGCACGGCAGGCTCCGGGAGCAAAACGGCCATTCTGAGGTGGCGGGGGTTGGAAAAGCGTCAGAGGAGGCCGGGGCGACCGCATTCCGACATGCGCAGCGCTACCATGGTACGAACTTCCGTGGATGTTTCGTGCATGCGTCTGTTGGTGATCGAGGACAACCGCCAGCTGGTGGCCAACCTGTTCGACTACTTCGAGTCGCGCGGGCATGTGCTCGACGTGGCCCCGGACGGCATCACCGGCCTGCACCTGGCCGGCAGCCACCCCTACGACGCGGTGATCCTGGACTGGATGCTGCCACGCATGGAGGGGCCGGAGGTGCTGCGTCGCCTGCGCGCCGAGCACGCTTCGGAGGTGCCGGTGATCATGCTGACCGCGCGCGACGAGCTGCCGGACAAGATCACCGGATTCCGCGCAGGTGCCGACGACTACCTGACCAAGCCGTTCGCCCTGCCCGAGCTGGAAGTTCGGCTGGAGGCGCTGCTGCTGCGTGCGCAGGGCCGGAACCCGCGCAAGCGCCTGCAGGTGGGCGACCTGGTGCTGGACCTGGCGACCCTCGAAGCCCAGCGGGGTGGTCAGGTGCTCCACCTCTACCCGGCCTGCCGCAAGCTGCTGGAGGTGCTGATGCGCGCCAGCCCCGGTGCGGTCACCCGCCAACAGCTGGAGTTCGCCCTGTGGGGCGACGAGCCACCGGATGGTGACCTGCTGCGCTCGCATGTCTATGAGCTGCGCCGCAGCGTCGATGGTCCGTTTGCCGACAAGCTGATCCACACCCTGCCGCGGGTTGGTTACCGCCTTGCGGTGACCGCGGCCGCCGATGCAGGCAAGGATGATGATGAAGGCGCGTAGGCCGGGCCCGCTGTACCGGCGCGTGGTGTGGTGGTTGCTGGGCTACCTGGCCCTGCTGTCGATCGCTGTGTTCAGCGTCGGCAACTACGTGCACGAACACGCCGAACATGCCGCCTGGCGTGCGCTGCTCAACTCCGAACTGGACAGCATCGTCGAGCACGTCGAGCATGAACCGCACTATCGCTGGCAGGATTCGGACACGCTCAGCCTGTACCGCTTCGATGCAGTCAACCTGCCTGACAGCCTGCGTACGCTGCATCCGGGCCTTCACGACGGCGTGATGATCAAAGGCCGGGAGACGGCGGTGATGGTGCGCGAGACCCGGTCGATGGGACGTGTCGCGCTGGCGCTGGACATCTCCGACTTCCATGACCTGGAGCAGTTCGCCACGCGCTGGGTGATGCTGGCCGGGGTGATCATGATCTTCGTCACCGTGCTGATGGCGTCCTTCGGTATGGAACGCATGGTGCGCCCGTTGAGCCTGCTGGCCCAGCACATCGGCGCATTGCGGCCGGGCGTTCAGGGCCAGCGCATCGAGGTCGACCCGCGCGGCAGTTCCGAGCTGCACACCATCGCCGATGCGCTGAACGACTACCTGGACCGCAACGAGCAGTTCGTCGAGCGTGAGCGGGTCTTCATCAGTACCGCCAGCCACGAACTGCGCACGCCGATCGCAGTGATGACCGGTGCAGCCGAGCTGGCGCTGGAGCAACCGGGCCTGCCCGAACGTGCCCGCCAACAGATGCAGCGGGTCCTGCGCACGGCACAGAGCGTGGAGCAGCTGATCGAGCTGCTGCTGGTGCTGGCGCGTGATCCTGCGCGCCTGGCCGCGCGTGCCGAGCGCATCGCACTGGACCAGCTGCTGCCGGAGATCGTCGACGACCATCGCCACCTGCTCGGCGACAAGGACCTGAGCATCGGCATCCAGGCTGCGCCGGTGGATATCGTCGCGCCGCTGGCGGTGGTGCAGGCGGCGATCGGCAACCTGCTGCGCAATGCCATCGAAAACAGCGGCCGCGGCCATATCGAGCTGCAGCTGAGTTCGTCGGCGGTACTGACCCTGCAGGACCCCGGGCATGGGATGAGCCCGGAGGAGATCGCGGCGATCCACGCGCGCATGGCCCGCGGCGAGCGTGCCGATCGAGGCAGTGGCATCGGCCTGGACCTGATCGCGCGGCTGTGCGAGCACCTGGGCTGGACGCTGCAGTTGCAGCCCCGCCAACCGCGCGGGACGCGTGTCACCCTGGACTTCGGCGCTTCGCGCCCCGCTTGATCGGACGGCCGACCTGCTCCGCGCTGCGGCATGACCCGACGTGAAGACAATGTTAATCTCGACCTGCGCCGCTTCATGCGGCGCTTTTTTTTCCCGCTCTTTCGATCGACAGAGGATCCCATGCCGACCGAACCCGCTACTGCCCTGATCAGCAACGATATCGTTGGACTGGGCCTGATTGCCGCCACCCTGGCCCTGATCTTCTGGGCCGCCAGTGGTCCGACCCCGCTGTTGAAGAAGATCTTCGCCTGGGTGCCGGCACTGCTGCTGTGCTATTTCATCCCCGCCATCTACAACACCGCCGGTGTCATCGATGGCCACAACACCTCGCTGTACAACCCGGTCGCGCGTGACGTGCTGCTGCCGGCCGCGCTGGTCCTGCTGACGCTGTCGATCGACCTCAAAGGCGTGATCAAGCTGGGGCCGAAGCTGTTGCTTGTGTTCTGTGCCGGTACCGCTGGCATCATGCTCGGTGCGATCGTCTCCTTCCAGCTGATTAAGCTGATCCATCCGGAAACGGTGGCCGGTGATACCTGGGCCGGCATGGCCGCGCTGGCCGGCAGCTGGATCGGTGGCGGCGCCAACATGGTCGCCATGCGCGAAGTGTTCGGCACCGATGCCACCACCTTCGGGCAGTTCGCCGTGGTCGACGTGGCCTGCGCCAGCCTGTGGATGGCGATCCTGCTGTTCCTGGCCAACCGCGCGCAGCAGATCGACACCCGCAACGGGGCCGATACGCGCGCCATCGACGAGATGAAGGCACGCATCAGCGCCTACGAGGCACAGAACGCGCGCATTCCCAGCATGACCGACCTGATGGTGATCGTCGGCGTGGCACTGGGTGGCGTCGGCCTGGCCCACGCCATCGCCGCACCGCTGTCGGGCTGGTTCAAGGCCAACGTCAGCTGGGCCAGCCAGTTCAGCCTGGACAGCCAGTTCGTGTGGGTGATCCTGCTGTCCACGGCGATGGGCCTGGGCCTGAGCTTCACCCGTGCGCGCCGGCTGGAAGCCGCAGGCGCTTCGCGGTTGGGCACGGTGTTTCTGTACTTCCTGATCGCCTGCATCGGCATGCAGATGAACCTGCTGTCGCTGCTGGATCGGCCGTGGCTGTTCCTGCTCGGCGCGATCTGGATGGCCACGCATGTGCTGGTGCTGTGGGTGGTGGCCAAGCTGCTGCGCGCGCCGCTGTTCTTCTTCGCGATAGGTTCGCAGGGCAACATCGGGGCGGCCGCCTCGGCACCCGTGGTAGCCGCGGCCTTCCATCCGACGCTGGCGCCGGTGGGGGTGCTGCTGGGTACGGTGGGCTATGCCACCGGTACCGGGTTGGCCTATGTCACCGGCCTGATCCTGAAGTGGATGGCCGGCGCCTGAGTTCTGACCGGACGTTCCTGTTGCGGGTTCGCGGCGTGCGCCGCGAACCCGCTCTGCCCGTTTAGGGCCGAGCACGCGCTCGGCCTTCTTTCAAAGAAGGGGTCAGATCCGTTTCCCGGAGGAAACGGATCTGACCCCGGACACCATTCGATCAGCGGCGGTCTTCATCCACGCATGGCGTGGATCTACTGAAGGCCGCTGCAGCGCTGTCGAACCCGAGCATCAACAGCAGCGGCCACCATTGCGTCCGCCGTAGCGCGCTTCCTGGCGCTCGCGGAAGAACGTCTTGTAGTCCATCGGCTCCTGGTCCGGATGCTTTTCCAGCATATGCCGGACGTAGTTGTCGTAATCAGGAATGCCACAGCACAGTCGTGCGGTCTGCACCAGGCGCCGCCAGATGCGGCGGTGCGCCTGGTACTGGCCGGCGGGAACCAGTTGCGTACTCATCACAGATCCACCATTTCATGCGGCTTCAGCGCCACGTAAGGGGTCTCGCGGTCGCTGCGCTGCGGATTGCGGCGTGCCGCCAGGATGGTCTTGATCGAATACACCAGGACTGCGCCCACCACCAGCAGGAACAGCGCGGTCAGGCCGGTATTGACGTAGGCGTTGACCACGATCTGCTTCATCTGCGCCACCGACTTGGCCGGCGCCGTGATCGTGTCGCTGGCGAGCGCGGCCTGGAACTTGTGTGCCTGTGCCAGGAAACCCTGCGCCGGGTTGCTGTCGAAGATCTTGATGAAGCCGGCATAGGTGGTGCAGATCAGCAGCCACACCGCCGGTACCGCAGTGACCCACGCATAGCGGTCGCGCTTCATCTTGAACAGCACTACCGTGCCCAGCATCAGCGCGATACCGGCCAGCATCTGGTTGGAGATGCCGAACAACGGCCACAGGGTCTGGATGCCGCCGAACGGATCGACCACACCGGTGTAGAGCAGGTAGCCCCACAGCGCCACGCAGCCGGCGGTGCCGATGATGTTGGCGGTCCACGACTCGGTCTTCTTCAGCGCCGGGACGAAGTTGCCCAGCAGGTCCTGCAGCATGAAGCGTCCGGCACGGGTGCCGGCGTCCACCGCGGTCAGGATGAACAATGCTTCGAACAGGATCGCGAAGTGGTACCAGAACGCCATCATTGCGTCGCTGCCACTGGGGATCGCTTCGTGCAGGATCTGCGCGATGCCCACCGCCAGTGTCGGTGCGCCACCTGCACGATGCAGGATGGTCGGCTCGCCGATCGCCGCCGCGGTCGCGGTCAGCTGCTCCGGCGTGATGGTGAAGCCCCAGGTGTTGGTGATGTAGTGCGCCGCCGACGCCGCATCGGCGCCGATCACCGCCGCTGGGCTGTTCATCGCGAAGTAGATGCCTGGATCGATGATCGAGGCCGCGACCAGCGCCATCACCGCCACGAACGATTCCATCAGCATGCCGCCGTAGCCGATGTAGCGCATGTGCGCTTCATTGGCCAGCAGCTTCGGCGTGGTGCCGGAGGAGATCAGCGCATGGAAACCAGAGACCGCACCGCAGGCGATGGTGATGAACAGGAACGGGAACATGCCGCCTTTCCACACCGGGCCGTCGCCACTGGCGGCGAACTGGGTCAGCGCCGGCATCTTCAGTTCCGGCATCACGATCAGGATGCCGACGGCCAGCGCGATGATCGTGCCGATCTTGAGGAAGGTCGACAGGTAGTCGCGCGGGGCCAGCAACAGCCACACCGGCAGCACCGATGCGACGAAGCCGTAGCCGATCAGCATCCAGGTGATCTGGGTGCCAGTGAACGTGAACGCCGGGCCCCACACCGGGTCGGCGGCGACCTTGCCGCCGTACCAGATCGCGGCCAGCAGCAGGATCAGGCCGACCACCGAGATCTCGCCGATCTTGCCGGGGCGGATATAGCGCATGTACACGCCCATCAGGATGGCGATAGGCATCGTCGCGATTACCGTGAACATGCCCCACGGGCTTTCGGCCAGCGCCTTGACCACCACCATCGCCAGCACCGCCAGGATGATGATCATGATCAGGAACGCACCGAACAACGCGATGGTGCCGGGTACCTGGCCCATCTCTTCTCTTACCAGGTCGCCCAGCGAACGGCCGTTGCGACGGCTGGACAGGAACAGCACCATGAAGTCCTGCACCGCACCGGCCAGCACCACGCCCACCACCAGCCACAGCAGTCCAGGCAGGTAGCCCATCTGCGCGGCCAGGACCGGGCCGACCAGCGGGCCGGCGCCGGCGATGGCGGCGAAGTGGTGGCCGAACAATACGTGCTTGTTGGTCGGCACGTAGTCCAGGCCATCGTTGTTGATCACCGCCGGCGTGGCCCGGGTCGGATCCAGCTGCATCACCTTGTTGGCGATGAACAGGCTGTAGAAGCGGTAGGCCACCAGGTACAGCGAAACCGCGGCGACGACGATCCACAGCGCATTGATGTGTTCGCCGCGGCGCAGGGCCACGGTGCCCAGACAGAAGGCGCCGAGCAGGGCGAGGACCGCCCAGCCTATTTTGGAAAACCCTTTCATGAGGTGCTCTCTCCCGGAAAGACAGTCAAAGAGTCCCGCGTGCCCTCGACAGGGTCAATTGGCACAGGACGAATCGGCGGTAGTACTTTGGTCGTACGCTTGTTGTGCTGACGTGCAGCGAACATCAGGGATGGAACAATCGGTTGCGGCGCCGTCCATTGGCGTGTGGCCGTGCGGCGTCCATCTTCAGTGGCATCCATCCAACAGGAGTCGCCATGAGCTTTCCCGAACCGGTCCGCGTGCTGCGGACCATCCGTGGCATGCCCACCTCTGACGGTGCCGGCGTGCGCCTGACCCGCGTCATCGGTGGCCCGACGCTGCCCGACCTGGATCCGTTCCTGCTGCTCGACGAATTCGGCACCGACCGCGCCGAGGACTACATCGCCGGTTTCCCAGAGCATCCGCACCGCGGATTCGAGACCGTCACCTACATGCTCGACGGGCGCATGCGGCATCGCGACAACCATGGCAACGAAGGCCTGCTGACCCCGGGCAGCGTGCAGTGGATGACCGCTGGCCGCGGCCTGGTGCACTCGGAGATGCCCGAGCAGGAAAGCGGGCAGATGCGTGGCTTCCAACTGTGGGTGAACCTGCCGGCGAAGGAGAAGATGACCGAGCCGAAGTACCAGGAGTTCGCGCCTGAGCGGATTCCGGTGGTGCACCCGGAAGCGGGCGTGGAGGTGAAGGTGATTGCTGGCACGGTCAATGGCACCCGCGGCCCGATCGTGCAACCGGCCACCGACCCGCTCTACCTCGACATCACGCTGGCGCCCGACCGTGCCTGGACCTATGCGCTGCCGGAAGGGCACAACGCCTTTGCGTACGTATTCGAAGGTGGCGTGACCGTGGGTGAGCAGGACGCCGCGCGCGACGTCGCCCGCCAGGAACTGGCGGTGCTGGGCGGTGGCGAGCAGTTGCACATCTCGGCCGGCAATGAAGGCGCGCGCCTGATCCTGGTGGCTGGCCGTCCGCTGCGCGAACCGGTGATGCGCCACGGGCCGTTCGTGATGAACACGCGGCAGGAACTGATGCAGGCCTTCGTCGATTTCCAGGAAGGCAAGTTCTGACGTAGTACCGGCCGCTGGCCGGCAACTGCCTCGCATGGAGGCGGATCGGGGTGCCGGCCAGCGACCGGCACAACCGTTGGATGGGGTCGGGCTGCGGGGATGCTGCCAGGCAGTCATCCCCGTCATCCTCAGCGCCCGGCGGCCACGGCCGACGGGGTCAGGCTCATGCCCTGCGCCAGCTGTTGCAGTGACCCCAGCTCCTGCGCGCTGTCCGGATACAGCGAAATCTGCGCGTAACGCCCCTTGTCGAGCTTGACCACGCTGATGCGCCGTTCGGCATACCCCGGCGGTTGCTGGCCGCCCAGGTCGGGCTGGTACCAGTACAGCGATTCACCGCCGAAGCTGCCTTTTTCCTGCCGCAGCGAGCGGTTCAGCGGAATGGACGGGTCACGCGCGCTGAGCATCAGGCTCAGCACTTCGCGGCCATCAGGGGTGCTGGCGCGGCAGACCAGGAAATCGGCCTGCACCTGCTGCTGCCACTGCAGACCGCTGCTGGCCGGCAGCGAAGGACATTCGGACGGCGCCTGCGCGGCGGCGTGGGCCGCAGCGAAAAGCAGGCTCGACAACATGACAGGCACGAACTTCATGCATCCCCCAAGGTGATGAATTGGTTGGCTTCGCCAGCAGAGCCGACGACCATGGCATCCCATCCCCGGACGCCCCCCATCCGGCATGTGCACGGACGGTCAACTCAACCTTAACGGAACGTGAGCAATCGCACAATTCGCGGTTGCAAGCGCAACCATTGCGGCCGAGGGTCGGCCGCAATGGTTGCTGCGGGGATCAGCGGTCGTTGCCGATCCACTTGTAGATCAGGCCGCCAATCGCGCCACCCAGCAACGGGGCGACCCAGAACAGCCACAACTGGCTGACCGCACCGCTGCCGGCGAAGAAGGCAACGGCCGTGGAGCGGGCCGGGTTCACCGAGGTGTTGGTGACCGGGATGCTGATCAGGTGGATCAGGGTCAGCGACAGGCCGATCGCCAGCGGGGCGAACCCGGCCGGTGCCTTGCCGTGGGTGGAGCCCATGATCACGATCAGGAACACCGCGGTCAGGACCACTTCGCACAGGAAGGCCGCAGCCACGCTGTAGCCACCGGGCGACAGCGCGCCATAGCCGTTGCTGGCGAACGCTCCGGCCTGGCTGCCATCGATGGCGAAGCCACTGGCGCCGGAGGCGATCTGCAGCAGGATGAAGCCGGCCAGCAGGCCACCCGCAACCTGGGCGATGATGTACGGCACCAGGTCCTTGGTCGGGAAGCGGCCACCGGCCCACAGGCCGACGCTGACCGCCGGATTGAAGTGCGCACCGGAGATATGGCCGAACGCATAGGCGCCGGTCACCACGGTCAGGCCGAAGGCGAGCGCCACGCCGAGGAAGCCGATACCCAGCGGATTGCTGTCACCACCGAACTTGGCGGCCAGCACTGCACTGCCACAGCCACCCAGAACCAGCCAGAACGTGCCGAGGAACTCGGCGGACAAGCGTTTACCCATGCTCATGTGTTGCACTCCTTTGACGGTCGAAAGTGTGATTTATGTCACATTTCAATGATCAGCGGGTGACTGTAGCGTCAACGCCGGGTGCAGGAATACACCCTCGGATGTGTGCAACACGCGATGCTCAGTACTGCGGCAGCGGGATGAACTCCTTGTCGTCGCCGGGGATGGTGCCGAAGCGACCGGCTTCCCAATCGTGCTTCGCCTGCTCGATACGCTCTTTCGAGCTGGACACGAAGTTCCACCACAGGTGGCGCGGGCCATCCAGCGGCTCGCCACCGAACAGCATCGCCTTCACCGGTGTCTTTGCGCGCAGGCGGCCGCGTGCGCCGGCTTCGGGGATGACCAGGTGCTGTGCGGGAATGTCCACGCGATCCAACTGCGCGTCGCCCTCAAGGATGTACAACGCGCGCTCGCGGTGACCGTCGTCGATGTCGATTTCCGCGTCCGGGTCCAGATCGATCGCCACATTGAGCGTATCGGCGAACACTTTCACCGGCGATTCCTCGCCATAGGCGCGGCCAGCGATCACCCGAAGCCAGGCACCCTTGCGGCGCTGCTCGGGCAGGGTGGCAGCGGCATGGTGATAGAACGCCGGCTCGATTTCCTCATGCGACTTCGGCAACGCGACCCAGGTCTGCATGCCGTGGATCGGGTTGTCATGGTCGCGGTCCGATTGTGGCGTGCGTTCGGAATGGGCGATGCCGCGGCCGGCGGTCATCCAGTTGACGTCACCGGGACGAATGACCTGATCCGAGCCCAGGGTGTCGCGGTGGCCGATGGCGCCCGACCACAGATAGGTAACCGTGGCCAGGCCGATATGCGGATGCGGGCGCACGTCGATGGCGGTGCCGGGGTGCATCAGTGCCGGGCCCATCTGGTCGACGAACACGAACGAGCCGATGCTGCGCGCCTGCAGGGTGGGGACGGCGCGGCGGACTTCGAGGCCGCCGATGTCGTGCACGCGCGGGGCGATGATGGTGGTCATGCGGGCGTTCTCGCTGGCAGGGATCAGGTGGTCAGCATCGCATGCGGCTGTGACGGGGACATGCCTCGTATGGGTAACAGGGTGTTCCAGCCAACGGCGCAGCCCCTCGTGGCTGTGGGGTTGGTCGCTGAAGACGGAAGCAAGATCAAAAGCCGCGCTTGGCCGGGCGGGTGGGTTGCGCAGGACACGCCGTAAACCCGTCCATGGGGGCTCGATGGCGC
Organism: Stenotrophomonas maltophilia complex sp. Om-AH-Sm3; assembly: GCF_059337855.1. Taxonomy (NCBI): domain Bacteria; kingdom Pseudomonadati; phylum Pseudomonadota; class Gammaproteobacteria; order Lysobacterales; family Lysobacteraceae; genus Stenotrophomonas; species Stenotrophomonas maltophilia complex sp. Om-AH-Sm3. Next base: position 14,198 of record NZ_JBYBLQ010000029.1, read on the forward strand.
CATCCATGGCGCCAACGGTCCTGCGCAACCCACCCGCCCGACCTCTGACAGTTTCCGTGTGCGTCCAGCCACGGAGAAGAAAATAGAAAATCAAAATCAAACGCCGGTCGCTTCGCTCTTGGTGTCGACCAAGGTCGACACCCGCCAGTTCGTAATGATCCGTGCTGAACAAGGTCGACACCTACAGCCATCGCAGTTCACCCACCGTCACCGGGAAACTGTCAGGGGTGGGGCGGTGTCGGGTTGCGGGGTGTCCGCGGCATGGATGC
>NZ_JBYBLQ010000030.1:0-14291 GCF_059337855.1 Stenotrophomonas maltophilia complex sp. Om-AH-Sm3
CTCGACTAAACGGCGTCAAACGGGCATTTTTATGATGGTTCATCCGGGCTCTTTGGGGACTGGATAGGTGTGGTAACCACCATTTTCCAAAGATGCCCCGGATGAACAACCTACCGAGAGATCACAGCTAGGTGCCCGATTGCCGCGATAGTGTACTGCCCGGTGCACTTAATGAAGCGCGATTTAGGTCGTGCAACCACTCCAGAATCAAGCAGAGGCCCTAGCAGACCACAGCCATGGCGCTTGACCGTCTCCTATGCCATCTCAGGGCTGCGGGTCTGTAGGCCAAACGAACGGCGACGCGCGGCGCAGCCTGCCGGTGTCAACTCTTAACTTCCGGCCGCACTAAAAGTAGATGGACAGTTTCAGGACTCCCCAAGTAATGGAGAGTAGGATAGTCACCACTATCGCTTGAGGAAGGGAAGCCTGTGCGTATTGAGTCTGTTGTGATATCTGGATTCCGCTGCTTCGGAAAACAGCCTGCACTGATCTCTTTGTCACCAGAGATTTCAGCCGTCATTGGCCCAAACGCAGCTGGAAAGACTGCAATACTCCATGCACTTTCAAAATTGTTTGGCGTATCTAGAGCCCAGCGGACGGTGGATAGGTCGGACTTCCACCTGGGGCCGAACGAGCGCCCCGAATGCAGGGACGCCAAGGAACTATTCATCGATGTATTGGTGGCTTTGCCGGAATTGAGTCAGGGCACGGCCACAGCCGAGACCATTGCGCCTTCATTCCGGCATATGCTGATCGAACGGCCGGGCCAAGCCCCGGTTTGCAGAATTCGGCTGGAAGCTAAGTGGGAAGATGACGGAACTCTAGAGGGCGAGGTATCCCAGGAACTCTTTTGGGTAGACAGCCTTGCAGCCGCCCCAGAAGAGGAGAAGTGTCACCCGGTGTCGGCTGCGGATCGCGGCTTGATTCAGCTCTATTACACTCCCGCCAGCCGTGATGCAGCAAGCCAAGTCCGGGCCACTACGGGCGCGCTTGCTGCCCGCTTGTTACGTGCGATCGAATGGTCCTCCCAAACGACTGAGGCGGTTGAGGACGCATCCGAGAATCTCGCTTCTGCCTTTGAAGGTGAATCCGGTATCGCAGCGATTGGCAAGGCGTTGCAGGCTCGTTGGTCAGGACTCCATGACGATGTAGTCGATACAAGACCTCGCTTAAGCTTGGTAAGCCGTCGCTTTGAAGAGGTTGTTAACAAGATCGCCGTCATCTTCGAGCATGGGCCGGGCGGTCAAGAGCGGGGGCTTGACGCCCTAAGTGACGGGCAGCAGTCCCTGTTTTACTTTGCACTAGCCGCCGCAGTTTTCGATCTTGAGCGCGAGGTAGTCGCGGGCAAGGTCGACGGCTTCCATGATGACGCCTTGAGCATTCCGGCACTGACGCTATTCGCATTGGAAGAACCGGAAAATCACCTCTCGCCGTACTTCCTTGCCCGCATCATCCGGCAGGTACGCTCGCTGACCGGTGCAGGTGGATCTCAAGCGATCATCACGAGCCATTCGCCAGCGGTGCTGAGCAGAGTGACTCCGGAAGAGGTTCGCTATTGCCGTTTCGACCCAACTTTGCGCACCTCGTCTGTAAAGAGCATCAAGATGCCTGCAGGTGAGGATGAGACTGCAAAGTTCGTCCGTGGTGCGATCCTTGCCTATCCCGAGCTCTATTTCGCGCGCTTTGTTCTGTTGGTTGAGGGGGACTCCGAGCGGATCGTCCTTCCTCGGTTGGCCCAAGCGCTTGGCCTTTTGATCGACCCGGCGTTCGTGGCCATCGTTCCGCTCGGGGGGCGGCATGTGCAGCATTTCTGGCGGTTACTGACCGACTTAGGTATCCCGCACGCCACACTTCTTGACCTTGATCTTGGTCGGGATGGTGGGGGCTTTGGCAGAGTCAAAACGGCTATCGAACGGCTAATTGAGTTCGGAGCTAGCAAAGAGTCACTTCTAAAGATCGACACAGGGGTCATGCCAGATAGCGGACTTGCAGAAATGCATACCTGGGCGAGCACTGGTGACCATGCCAATCTTATGGCGTGGATCGATGGTAACTTGAAGCCGCATGGCGTCTATTTTTCCGCCCCGCTCGATCTTGACTTGGCCATGCTTGCGAGCTTTCCGGATGCATACAGCGCGACCATTCCTGCAGGCGGCGGCCCAAGACTGTCCGTAGACAAGGCGGCCGAAGTGGCTCTTGGAACTGCTGGACCTGGAATTGAGGCTTACACCCAGCCTTTCGCCCATTTCGCGGCGTTGCTGCCCGCTTATCGCTATCACTTTCTCACCCACAGCAAGCCGGCAACCCATCTTGCGGCACTGGCACACATCAAAGATGAGGACTTGGCAAGCAAGATGCCTTCTGTGTTGAGAGAGCTTCTTCAGCACATCTCCACCAGTTTGCGGCGGGACTGATCATGGCAGTGCTATCGCGACGCGTGAAGTCGGCCGACTGGCAACCCGTAGGTGTAGAGGCTCTAGAGACCAACGCGCTGGACGTTGTTCGCTCGGCGAACAATCGAAGCGTAATCGCTGGGCCGGGCGCAGGAAAGACGGAGCTGCTTGCTCAGCGCGCAGCCTATCTGCTTCAGACAGGGACCTCGCCATCCCCGCGGCGAATTCTTGCAATTAGCTTCAAACGCGATGCAGCGAGCAATCTGGCGGCGCGAGTGCGAAAGAGATGCCATCCGAGCCTAGCCGGAAGGCTCGACTCCATGACCTTTGACGCATTTGCCAAGAGCTTGATTGATCGATTCGGCCAGGCTCTGCCGGAGCGGTGGCGTCCTACACCGGACTACGAGATCAGCTTCCCCGGTGATCGGGACTACGGAGAGTTCTTGCATCGTCAGGTGGGACCACCTCCTGAGTCAGTCGGAACATATTCGGACGTTCAAGCCATTGGTGCTAAGACCTTCGAGCGCAGGCTTCTCGTTGGCTCTCCTCTTCCGCTCGAGGGCTGGCCGACTCCCACGGTGGGTCAATGGGTGGCAGACCGCTACTGGCAGAGATCGCTCCATGGGAGCAGCAAGAGCCACCTTTCATTTCCAATGATAGGGCGGCTGACCGAACTTTTGTTCCGCGTTAATCCACTCGCGTGCCAGGCGATACGACTGACCTACTCTCATGTATTCATGGACGAATTCCAAGACACGACCAACATCCAGTTCGATCTCGTACGACGTCTCTTTCTCGGAACAGACACAGTGATCACGGCTGTGGGGGACAACAAGCAGCAGATCATGCGTTGGGCGATGGCAATGGACGATCCATTCTCAGTGTTCGATGCCACCTTTGCTGCGCAGCGAACACCGCTATATAACAACTACCGATCTTCGCCGGAGCTTGTCCGCATCCAGCATGTCCTTGCACAAGCGCTGGACGCAGGCGCTGTCGCGCCAATCTCAAAAGCAGAAGGCACCATTTCCGGCGACAGCTGCGTGATATGGGATTTCCCCAGCCCCTTAATTGAGGCGGAGCGCTTGGCGACCACTGTCGCTAACGAGCTGGGCAACAGTTCCCTGTCACCACGTGACTTCGTACTTCTCGTCCGTCAGAAGGCAACCGATTACGCTGCATTTCTTCAGCCCGCATTCGCGGCGCTTGGGATCTCGCTGCGCAACGAAGCCGGGTACGTTGGTAAGGTCATGCTGCAGGAGCTCTTGGCAGAAGAGGCCTCCGAGCTGGTGGTCCAGATTCTCCGTCTGGCGATGACAAGACGGGCTGGTCGGTTCTGGACCGAATGCCAGGAAGCACTAGCTACTCTACGTGGCGTCGGACCAGATGAAGAGGTCGCCCACGCAGCGCTCGGGCGAGAGCTGGACTCCTTCGCACGTGGGCTGCAAGCGCGTAATCCCACGCCTCCGCGCTCCCATACTGAGGCACGATCAATTGTGGACGAGATCATCAATTTCGTTGGCTCTGATCGACTAATCGCATTTCACCCAGCCTACGGGCAGGGTGGATGGCTTGAAAAGGTACTAGATGGTGCAGCCACGCATCTGCACGGGTCTTCATTGAACGGCGTGGCATGGCCCGAGGCTTTGGATGCTTACGAAGGGCTGCAGGCTGTTCCGTTGATGACCATCCACAAGAGCAAAGGGCTCGAGTATCACACCGTGATATTTGTCGGTCTCGATGATGGTGCCTGGTGGAGTTATTCAAACGACGAGTTCGAGGCCACCGCTGGTTTCTTCGTGGCTTTCACACGAGCTAAGCAGCGTGTGGCTTTCACCTACTGTTCGAACCGTGGCGGACGAACGAAGATTGCCGCGCTCTACGAGCTGCTTAACACGGCTGGCGTCCAAACGTTCCAAATTAGTTAGAAACGGGCGTATGCGCGGCGGCGTGCCGCCGCACTTGAGGGTGTTTCTTCAACAGCCGATTCGTGCTTCCGAGGTCGTTCTTTGGCCAACATCAGGTCGCCGGACTTCCGTCTATTACACACCCTGTGAATTGCCATCCGGGCAATGGCCATTGGGCGCCACGCGAATCAAGGTGACGCTCGGCGTCCAGCCGCGGCTACGGCGCCGAAGCGGCTAGAGGTAACAGCTTGGCGGTTGCGCTGGCTGGCCATGTCGCTGGCAGGGAGCGCGCCCCCTACCGAGGCCTGGGTCGTATTGCCGCCCAAGCCCGAACGGATTTCCAGGCAGCAGTTATTCATGATCAGCTGGCAGCCGAAATGGCGAGCGTGAGACCATCTGCTGGCGCCAAGCTTTCACCCAACTGGGGTTAGACGAGCTTGGCGCCGAAAGGTCAACGACCAACGAAAAGGGAACGCTGGCCCGGCGGGAGCAGCTGATCGCTGAACCGGATCTGCGCTGCGGCCCGTCGGGTCGAGTCCTGTTCACTCTTAGCCACAATCACACGCTCTTCGATCAGGCGCTCGATGGCTGAGCGATAGATGTCCGCGCTGGCGGGCGAGCTATTGCAGGTTTTCGTAAAAAGTTCACCAAAGCTCACGCCGTCAGTGTGAGCATAGACGTAGCGGGGAATCTGTTCCAAAAGGGCGCTGACGCTTGAGTTTCGGGCAACGTCATCGAATTCGAATGCCAACGCTCCCTGCCCGCTGCCGCTGGAGTCAAATTTGGGGTCATATCCGGTCATGCCTGCGCCGAACATGTCGATGCCCGCGCCGCCGTAGTGAATGAAGTAGTTGTTGTTCTTCCAATGGACCTGCGTCATTACGTCCCGCGCCCGATGATGCTGGGACATGTGGATCAGCCAGTAGTCTCCGAACCCCTGCCGGTTTCGGATGAAGAAGGGCGTGTAATATTCTGCGCCGCAACGGTCCACCAGCCCGCGATAGAGGCTGCCCTGGATGAAGAGTCTCCAATCGCGTTCCGACGACTTGATTTCTTCAAATGTACGCCCCTGCAGCGCGTCGGGAATGCCGATCTGCGCGAGTAGGCTGTGTGTCAGGCCCGTATCGCTGGCGAAATTGATAAAGGAATCCACGCCGAACGTCAAAATCACTTCAGCCCTCGGAAGGGTATGCAGGATTCGCTTGATTACGTGCACGGGCACATCACGGTACGCGTACTGGTCCAGCAGGAAGATAGAGCGCCCGTTGCGGGGGCTCTTGGACTGGATGAACTTGATGACCTCATCCATGTTGTCGAGGAAGCTGCTGTTCCGCAGGAATATCTTGCTATCGAACAGCGCGTCGTAGCCCCTGTCCGTGAGGGTTTGCTTCAAATACCTGGCCGTCTGCGGATTCTTCTCGATGAAGAAATAGCTCACGTCCAGATTGACGGGCTTCCTGCGCTCCCGATTTAACGAGAATGTCGCCTCTTGAACCGCCTGGAGCATGATAAGCGGCGATCCTGGGTGGATTTCATTAGTTGCGCTATCTCGGTACTCCCCGCCGCCGGCGAACCCGTCTACGAGAGTCAGCCGGAACTCGTCCTGATTGGGAGAGCTTACGAGCGTCTGAAAGTAGGCCGCCAGGTAGGTCTGCAGCACCCGGTGCTTGGCCACACTATGCGGCTCAATGAGGCTGGGTCCATTGCTGTAATCGTAGTGCTTCCTTGACATGAACCCCTCGCGGCGGCTGGGTAATGGATTCCCGGAGTTTAAGCCATCGCCGAGAGCTCCGGCATTCCATCCCATGTGCGGCCATCCAGGAGCCGCCCATTTGCCTTCTTCGACCGTCGCTTGCCGTCTGCGCCCCAGCCACCCCACTGTTTGAAGAAGAATTCGACGCCGGCATCCTCACACTGGCGCTTGATATCAGCGACCCATTCCAGCTTCATTGGGCGCGCCTTGGGACCGGATTCGCCGCCGACAATGACCCAGTGGATGCCGGTCAGATCGATTTCCCCCAGGTCTTGCAGCAACGGCTCCACAGAAAGAAATCGGACCGAGGCATCGACTTGGCGAAGTGCATCGATGCGAGGCAAGCCATGCCGGCGATCCTCAACCGATACGCCGACCCATGAATTCTTCGGTGGTGTCCGCTTGCTGAAGAAGGTCGCGAGCCGGTCGCCGCGCTTGGTCAGTACTTGGAACGTATGCTGCGGGCAACGCCCGATGATATCGAAGACTTCCTCGATGTAGGTGTCAGGAATCTGTTTGTGAAACAGATCGGACATGGAGTTGACGAAGTACACCGTTGGCTTCTTTCTCCGCAACGGTTCCTCAAGTCGATTGCGCAGCACGGTCAGCTTGAAACCATTCTCGTATCCGGGCGTGCCCATGGCCTGCAGTCTCTTAGCCATGGTTTCGGCGTAGCAATGCTTGCAGCCCTGCGAAATCTTCGTGCATCCGACCGTGGGGTTCCAGGTCGCTTCGGTCCACTCAATTTTACTGGTCTGAGACATGTCGGCCCTCCTAGCGGGCTTCTACCTTTCTTCCGTTGGAGCTGGTGCGTCGCTCGGTGATTGCGCGGTTGCTCCCTCGCGGCTTCTTCTTCTGAATCTCCACGCTTTCCAGCACCTGGCGGAAATCCAGTCCGTTGTCGGCCATGTTGCCCATCAATGCTGCGATCAGAGCTAGGTGGTCAGGAACGGCGCCATTGGCGGCGTAGTTGGTGATCGATCGACGGTTCATCTTCAAAAGCTCGGCGAACGCCGTCAGCGTCAGACCGGTTCGTGCCAGCAGCTTTCTGAATTCCGTGTATTCCATCCATGGAGTGTACATATTTTTATGTCATATCGCCATAAAACTCTGTGTGTGACATTAATTTATGTCCCTGCCACGGCTTGGCCGCATTGTGCTCGCGGGGCGTCTCATGCTTCGAGTCTCAGAGCGTCGCGAGCCTTGGATGCCAACGTGATCGCGAGCGCGAGTTGCGGCGGGCGTTAGTATGGGCGCGAGCCCACGGAGTCGTCACCGATGCCAGCAATTCGAAGCGAAAGCCCTCAGTGGCCGCTGGAAACGCCGACGCCTGCCGAGGTCGAAGAAATGCGACAGCGTGGCCTTCAACCGGGCGCGGTCGGCTACGACGAAGGCGGAAATCTCGTCCGTCGTCAGCCTGACGGCACGCTAAAAGTCTTGGTTTCAGCAGAGCCCTGATCGGCGAAGATCCGATCGCGGTAGACGCTTCTTCTACCCGCCGAACCGTACATTGCGGACTCCGACTGGTATCTGCCGGGGAGAGTGATCGCGCGCCTGACGCGCTCACCATTTTCGAATCCGACGATCTCGCACCCGCTTCATTAGGACAATGGGATCGGGGTACAGCTCCGCGTATCCATTGGCATCGCTAGGGCGGCCAGCCGGGTCAGCCGAAAACTGGGCGCGCGCCGCCAACCCTTCGATCGTCTTCCACTCGACCTCGTAGGCGTCCCGGGTATATGGAACTCGCCGCCTAACGCGTTCCAGCAGCTCATAAAGCTGGGGAACGCACGCTGCAGCCCAGGGCGTCCGAAGCAGAGCTGGAAGTGCCCTGAAAGCGTCCTGGCTGCATTCCAGGTGCTTATAGTTGTCACCCTCCAGCTCAGCCCAGCGAACGTCGCCGACCAGGCCAAACAGCCCCCACAGATCCCCGCGATGGAGCAGCGTTTGCGAGTCGTGGGAGATCGTTACGCCATCCTGGTGCGGGAGCCTCCAACAGTGCCCATCCAAGAGTCCAGGCTGCCTGAAATTGGCAGTCAGGGCAGTGAGGCGTGAGCGCGTCAGTGGCTCGTTGGACAGCAGTTGAAAGAGGGCCAAATCGAATACCCAGGCAGTACCCGGTAGCACTCTTTCCATTGCCTGGGCCGAGGAACGAGTAGGTAAGGTGGTCCCCGCGCGCCACTTGCCCCCGAGCTTGGAAGCCGAGCGGTTTCGCTGGATGCAGATGCGTTCGAATTGAGCCCATTCCAGGCCGCTTAGCCATAGCGCGTGATCGAGCCATAGCCTTCCCCGCAAAGCTCGCCATGGCGTTTTCCGCTCCGGCTGTTGCCCGCTCCATTCCCGAAGAAGATCGTCCAGGGTCTTTCGCATGGGTCAAGTTTAAGGCGTTTTTTGCGGGCCAAGTTGACCCGCCGCGAGCCAACGATTTCAGCCGATACTCGAACCCACACGGTACAGAGTGACCTGGCATGCAAATGGAATCTCCCGACACCACGACCCTCCGCGAACTCCAGCTCACGGCGCAATTCGGCGGACTCCTCAGCACGTCTGATATTGCGCAGCTCCTGCGCTATCGCACGCCGCAGGCTGTGCGCAAGGCGCGGATCAGGGGCGCCCTGACCATCCCAATGCAGCAGCTCCCCGGTCGTCGGGGGCTGTATGCGACCGCCAGAGCGGTCGCCGTCTACCTCGAAGACCTCGCTTCCAACACCACTTCGGCTCCCCAGGAGGCCCCTATCGACGTACCCGTCAACCAGTAGTACCGAAAACCAGTAGGGCAGAAAGCACAAAGCCTAGGACCCTGGCAGGGGAACTAGGCTTCTTGTGGCAAGCAGTTTGAGAGCTGCGTAGCCATAGTGCCCCCCTCCCCAACCCATTGTCAACATGCCCGCAGGGCGTGAACGGGAGGGGCTTGCCCGGACCCTAGCAATGCCGTGGCCGCGGAGGGCGCTGCTCGCCCCCGGCCCGGCACTTCCGGACCAATTCTATGACTCAGCACTACCTTCGGAGCGCGGCCTACCGCGATTTCTCCATCCACTCGATCTACGGCATGTCGGACGATGAGATCCATGCCATGTTCGCCCGCCTGCGCTGGGGCAGTGATTCCCACCAGGTATGCCCAGCCTGCGGTGCGTGGGCCCAGCACTACCGGCGGCCCGCGCGCCAGCAATGGCGATGCAAGGCGTGCGGCCGTGATTTCTCGGTAACGTCGGCCACCGCCTTTTCCAGCAGGAAGAAGTCCCTGCGCAGCATTCTCCTGGCGACCTTCTATTACGCCACAGGGGTGAAGGGGTTGGCAGGCCTTGGATTGAGCCGGATGGGCGACTACTCAAACAAGGCCGCGCACGTCACCCTCGGAAAACTGCGAGAGGCGATCTTCCGGACCCAGGACTTCACACCGCTCACCGGCGTCGTTGAAATCGATGGCGGCTACTTCGGTGGAAAGCCTCGAAAGCCAAATCGTCGTGGACGCCGAAACGACCAAGCTATTGTTGATCGGATCGCCGGACGCCCGACCAAACGCCCATGGCATGCCAGCGGCATGACACGGACGAACTGGGAGAAGCGGAAGAACAAGCGCGTTGTGATGATCTTCCGGCAGAAAGGGCGACTGGGACAAGGGGCTGTGCGCAGCATTGCCGCCGTTGCCAGATCGGAGAACGACAAGGATGCCGCGAAGCTGATCGCGCGTTACGTCAGCCCCGAAGCAATCATCATGACCGACGAAAGTCCCGCCTACGCGACCGTTTCAGCGACACACACCCACTACGCCGTCAGGCATAGCCAAGAGTACGTTTCGGTCGAGGGTGTCAACGAGAACCAGGCCGAGTCGTTCTTCAGCCGGCTCAGACGCTGGGAGTATGGGGTTTCGCACGGTGTGCGGCCGGCTTACCTGGCTGACTATGCGAACGAAATGGCGTGGCGCGAGGACGTCCGTAGGTTCTCGATCAGAACACAGGTCGAAATGCTTCTGGTAAAGGCCCTCACCGTGGGGCATTCGCGGTGGTGGCGCGGCTACTACCAAGGGAAACGGCGCGGGACTGAGATCCTAATGAATCAGGGCATCCCGCCGTCATGGGCGTCGGGCGCGAGTGCCCAGTAACCCTCTACGTTAGTGCTCGGGCTGTTCCGCCGGATGACCCGTCCGGCGGAACAGTGAGCCTGCAGGCATTTGCGTACCCGCAGCCTGAGTTCCGCATACTGCACATTTCCGTCCACCGCCTTGCCCTGTGAGCCAACGAACAGCAGGACCTCAGTCGTAGACCGCCATTCACCCGCCGCCTTTCTCAGGCAGGCCAGGACGTTTCGGCTGATATGGCCGCGCTGTAGCAGAGGACCCTCACTCGACATTCGTACCGGTCGGATAACCTCCGGCGGCACGCAGATGTCGTGAAGGCCGAGAATGCGGTCCAGTGCTTCAAGATCCCTGCGCGTCGCCTCGACGCTGCTGTCCAGATCGGCCGCACGCTGACGAGCAGCGTCGGCCCTTCTCTGGATCTGGGCAATGTGGCCAGCGAGGCGGGCGCGCTTTTCGACAAGCCATTTCAGTGACGATGGGGTCCGGGTTTCCATGACCCCACGCTAGCACCGACAACTACCTGATTTCCTTGGGCAAGTGCGCCATCATGGCGCACAACAACAAAAAGGGCGGCCCGCAGGCCGCCCTTCGCACACCCGATCGAGCCCGCCTTATCAGCGCGGCGACGCCACCGCACGATTGCCCGAGGCGCCCTTGCCCTTGCGCTTGTCCTGCTGCGCCGGGCTGGCGCCCTCGGCCATCAGGTTGTCGCTGCCGAAGTCGGTGTCCACGTCCAGCCAGCGCTGCGCCGGCAGGCCGAGCGCGGAGTCGAGCACGGTCGGCAGCAGGCCGCTGGGCAGGCTGCTTTCGCCATTCCACATGATGGCGATGCCCAGATCGCGTTCCGGCACCAGCGCGACCAGGCCGCGATAGCCCTGCACGGCACCGGCATGGAACACCACGTCGTGGCCGGCGTAGTCGAAGGTGCGCCAGCCCAGGGCGTAGCCGGCCGAGTGCAGGCGCTCGCGGCGCCAGCCAGAACGCATCTCGCCGGGGGTGCTGATCAGGCTCGAATGCAGGGTGGCCAGCAGCGGTGCCGGCAGCACGTCGGGGCGGTGGCCGGTGTGGGCGAGCAGCCACTGCGCCATGTCGCTGGCGCTGGCATTGACGCCGGCCGCCGGGGCGACCCGGTAGTAGGTCGGCTTCGGCGTCAGCGAGACCCAGCCGTTGCGGCTGCGCACATGCGGACGCGCCCAGCGCGAGCTGGCCTGGATGCCGGCCAGGCCGAGGCTGGCATCGTTCATGCCCAGCGGCTTGAAGATGCGGCGCTCGACCGACTGCTCGTAGAAGCTGCCGGAGGCCGCGTAGACGACATCGCCGATCAGGCTGAAGGCTACGTTCTGGTAGGCATAGCAGTCGCCCGGCAGGCACTTCAGGCTGGTGTTGGCCAGTTTCTGGGTCAGCGCGTAGTACTCGGCGTTGCCTTCGATGTCGCGGTCGTAGGCGTTGTAGGGCAGGCCGACGCGATGGCTGAGCACGTCGGCCACGGTCAGGCGATCAGTGGCTTCCGGCGAGTTCAGGCGGAAGCCCGGCACGTAGTCGGTGACCTTGCTGTCCCAGCGCAGCGTGCCGTCGTTGACCAGCAGGCCGGCCATGGTGCCGGCGAAGGCCTTGGACAGCGAGGCCAGGCGGAACACGGTGTGCGCATCGACCGGCAGCGGATTGTTGACGTCGGTGACGCCATAGCCGCGCGCGCTGAGGATACGGCCGCCCTGCACGATCGCCACGGCCATGCCCGGCACGCGTTCGCCATAGGTGAGCTGCTGCGCCATCGATTCGATGTTGGCGACGTTGAAGCCGGGCGCCGGGGCCTGCACGCGCGGCACCAGGCCGGTGCGGTAGGCCGCCGGCTGGGTGTGGGCGACAGTGGGACCCGCAGCGGATTCGATGTTGGTCGGCATCGGCGGCAATGCCGGCGGTGTCTGCGCGGTGGTGGACAAGGCAACGGGCATCAGCATGCCCAGCAAACCGGTGGCCGCCGAACGGATCGGGCGACGCAGGCTGTTCTTTTTCATCGGTTGGACCCGTGCGCGACTGCTGATGGCGATTCTAGCGCCGCTTTTCCCTTGTGCACAAACAAAGCGAAGATGAATGCGCATCTCGTTGAAAAATTTGGAATTTGAGGCGCTGGAAGCATGTATCGGAACGTGTCATCCCGGGCTGATCAGCGGAGCTGATCCGCCCGCAGGAAGGCGCGTCGCGCTGGCGATGTTGCGGTGCATTGGCTAACGTACGCGTTTCATCGCCCCGGAGCCTGCCATGCCGCTGTCCAACCGCCGTCTTCAGGCGAGGGACACCGCGTGAGTGCGGTACGGGGGAAGGGGCCGCTGCAAGGCCTGACGGCGGCACTGCGCGAGTCGCCGGCGCTGTGGTGGTCGTTCCTGTACTTCTTCTGCCTGCTCAGCGGCTACTACGTGCTGCGCCCGGTGCGTGAGGCCATGGCCGCCTCGGCAGACCTGGAAACGGTGTTCCCGCCCGTGCTGATCGCCTGGTTCGCCAACCACGGCGTCGCGTTGAAGGACTTCGTGCTGCAGTTCCTGTTCTCCTGCGTGTTCGTGATCATGCTGGTGCTGCAGCCGGTGTACGGCTGGCTGGTCAGCCGCTTCCCACGACGGGTGTTCCTGCCGGCGGTGTATGGCTTCTTCATCGTGACCCTGCTGGGCTTCTACATGATGTTCGACAGCGGCGTGCCGGGCCGCGGCATGGCCTTCTTCTTCTGGATCACCGTTTTCAACCTGTTCGCGGTGGCGGTGTTCTGGAGCTTCATGGCCGATGTGTTCTCCAATGTGCAGGCCCGGGCCTTCTATGGATACATTGGCGCGGCGGGCACCGTCGGTGCCTTCCTCGGCCCGTTGATCACCAGTGCGCTGGTGCAGCGCGTGGGCATCGCCAACCTCATGCTGGTCTCGGCGGGATTCCTGGTCGTGTGCCTGTTGTGCATCTGGCGGCTGCGGCACTGGGCGGTGCTGCGCGAACGCGAGCAGCAGCTGGTGTCCGGCGAGCAGCCGATGGGCGGCAGCGTGCTGGACGGCCTGAAATTGATCGTGCGCGAGCCGCTGCTGCGCTGGCTGGCGGTGATGGTGGTGTTCGGGGTGGGCGTCGGCACGCTGCTGTACAACCAGCAGGCCAGCATCGTGCGCGCGGCCTTCACCGACCCGGCGGCCAGTACCGCGTTCTTCTCGCGCATCGACCTGGCGGTGAATGCGCTGGCGCTGTTGATGCAGCTGGGCCTGACCCGTTGGTTGCTGTCGCGCCACGGCATCGCGCCGGCACTGCTGATTCCCGGTTTCGCGATCCTGATCGGCTTTTCGGTGCTGGCGGCCTCGCCGATGCCGCTGATGGTCGCGGTAGTGCAGGTGATGACCCGGGCCAGCGAATTCGCACTGGCCAAGCCGGCGCGCGAGACAATCTACACGCGCGTGGACCGGCAGTGGCGCTACAAGGCCGGCGCAGCGATCGACACCGTGGTCTACCGCGGTGCGGACCTGAGCTTTGCCTGGGTGCACAAGGGCCTGTCATTGTTCGGCTCGCACGTAGTGTTCATCGGCGGCATGCTGGTGGCCGCGTGCATGACCGCAGCCGCGTTCGGTGTACTGCGCGAAGAAAAGAAACTGCCGCGCGACCGATGATTTCCCGGGCTCCGAGCCCCATCCCTGTCCAAGGAACCGCCCATGTACTGGATCGCACTCGCCCTGACCTTGCTGGTCGCACTGCTGCACGTCTATTTCCTGGCGCTTGAGATGTTCCTGTGGACCCGCCCGCTGGGTCTGAAGACGTTCCGCAACACGCCGGAGAAGGCGGCGACCACGCGCGTGCTGGCGGCCAACCAGGGCTTGTACAACGGCTTCCTGGCAGCAGGCATCGTGGTGGGGCTGGTGATCGGGCAGCCGGTGCTGGTGACGTTCTCGCTGGCCTGCGTGGTGGTGGCGGGGTGCTATGGGGCGTACAGCGTGAGCCGCCGGATCTTCATTATCCAGGCGGTGCCTGCGATCCTGGCGTTGGTGTTTCGCGCGGTAGCGTAGTTTCCAGCCAACGGCGCAGCCCCTCGTGGGGTGGTCGCGTAGAGCTTGTCATGGGGGTGGCCGGGCGGGTTGGGTTCGCGGGGGACGCCGCAAGTACGTCCGTGTAGGCTTGGCCGCGGCATCCATGCCGCGGACACC
>NZ_JBYBLQ010000031.1:0-10154 GCF_059337855.1 Stenotrophomonas maltophilia complex sp. Om-AH-Sm3
GGATGCTCTTCGATCAATTGTCGAAATACTCGAACTCGATGGAGATTCATCCACGCATGGCGTGGATCCATCAGATCGCTGAAATCTGTCAGAGGTGGGGTGGCATGGGCAGGCAGGACCGTTGGCGGCATGGATGCCGCCATCGAGCCCCCATGGATGGGTTTACGGCGTGTCCTGCCTGCCCATGCCGCCCCGCCATCCCTCGGAATGCCAGCTTTTGCTGTTGCCGTTGCCGTTGCCTTGGCTTGAAGCATCTGCAGGTGCAGGGCGCAGCCCTGCCGAAAAACACGCATAAAAAAACAGCAGGCCGAGGCCTGCTGTTTCGGTGTAATGGTGCGCCCGGAGAGATTCGAACTCCCGACCGCCTGGTTCGTAGCCAGGTACTCTATCCAACTGAGCTACGGGCGCCAATTACATAAACTTGTTGTGCCGACTGTGTATGGTGCGCCCGGAGAGATTCGAACTCCCGACCGCCTGGTTCGTAGCCAGGTACTCTATCCAACTGAGCTACGGGCGCGCGGTACACAATCAAATTTTAAAACATTTCCAGCGGCGGATGCTGAAAACCTGTCGAGTGGTGCGCCCGGAGAGATTCGAACTCCCGACCGCCTGGTTCGTAGCCAGGTACTCTATCCAACTGAGCTACGGGCGCCCTGCGACAGGAGCGGAATTATGCGGATGTCGGCGCACACCGTCAACAGTTTTGTGAAAATTTTCATCCAACTGAATGAAAAAGCTGTCCGCCACGGCATCCGGTGCCTTGAGCCAGGCGAAGTGATCGGCGCGCGTGCCCAGTTCCTGCGCGGACAGCACGCGCAGCTTCGCGTCCACATTCGGCAGCTTTGCCAGCAACGCCTGCATCGACCCGGTCGGGGCCAACCAGTCGTGTTCCATCAGCACGGCCTGGGCGCTGCCGTGCACGCGCGCCATCTGTGCGTCGAGGTCTTCACCCATGCCCGCGGCGGCGTAGTGGTTGTTCAGGCCGACGCGCGCCCAGTCGGCGATCAGTCCGCGTGCTTCGGTGCCACCGAATCCGAGACGACGGCCATGCAGCATGCCTTGGCGCTGCGCGATCCACGGCAGGAAGCGGTAGACCAGTGGCAGCAGCCAGCCGCGCGGTGGCGGGAATCCACGCCAGAACGGTGAGCCGCTGGCCGCCAACCACAAGTGATGGAAGTGCAGAGGGTTGCGGCCGGCGTGCACGCAGGCCAGCTGCCCGCCCAGGCTGTGGCCACCGATGATCCAGGGCAGGGGGCCTGCTTCCTCGTCGGCGGCCGCCATGACCGCTTGGCTGGCCGGCAGATCCTGCTCGAGTACCTCGCGATAGCCCCAGTCCTGCGCGCGCGACGGGCGTAGTGAGCTGCTGCCGTTGCCGCGCCACTCATGCAGGTAGACCGCCACGCCCTTCGCTGCCAGCGCCTGTGCCAGCGGCAGGTAGTGGCGCGCGGCCACACCCAGCGCTGGCAGCCACAACAAGCGGGCGATGGGCTGTGCGGGCATGCAGGCCATCACTTCGTAGCGATGCCCGTCGTTGCACTGCACTGGAAGGAGGGCCGGCGTCAGGTTCATGCGTGCGGTGCCGCGCCGAAGTGGTCGAGCACCAGTACCTCGCTGCGGCCGGGGGCATAGCCCTGCTGCAGGCCGCGCGCAACGTAGTCGATGCCGGCTTCGCAGGCGTTGGCCAGGCTCAGGCCGTTGCACAGCTGTGCAGCGATGGCCGAGGCCAGCGTGCAGCCAGTGCCGTGTGCATCCACCGGCAGGCGGGCGTGGATGAATTCTTCGCTGCTCACGCCGTTGAAGTAGCGGTCGATTACGCGGTTGCCTTCCTGCAGGTGTCCACCTTTCAGCAGCACCGCACCGGCACCCAGGTCGAGCAGGGCGGAGGCCACCTGTTCGGCGTCATCGCCGTTGCCGATCTTCTGTCCGGCCAGCAGCTCCGCTTCCGGCGTGTTCGGGGTGATCAGCGTGGCCAGCGGGATCAGCCGCTCACGCATTGCCTGCAGAGCGCTGTCTTCCAGCAGGCGCGCGCCGCTGGTGGCGACCATCACGGGGTCCAGCACTACGTGCGGCGGGCGATGGCGCTCCAACGCATCGGCGACGGCATTGATCACCTCGGTGTTGGCCAGCATGCCCAGCTTCACCGCATGGATGTCGAAGTCATCGAAGCAGGCATCCAGTTGTGCACGCAGGAAATCGATCGGCGGCACGTGCACGGCGATGACGCCACGGGTGTTCTGTGCGGTCAGTGCGGCGATCGCGGAGAGTCCGTGCACGCGATGTGCTGCAAAGGCCTTCAGGTCGGCCTGGATGCCTGCGCCACCGCCGGAGTCGGAGCCGGCGATGGTGAGGGCAGATACGGGAGTGGTCGGGCTCATCCAGCGATTGTGCCGTGGTCCGGCGGGGGAAGGTAGATCCACGCCATGCGTGGATGCCTTTGATCCGTCAGGCGGGGTCAGGTCCCTTTTCCGCAGGAAAAGGGATCTGACCCCCAGAGTGCGGCCCTCAATGCCGCCAGCGCGCCCACTGCTGGTACACCACATAACCCAGGCCGGTCAGGCCGGTGAGCAGGGCGGGAGCAAGCAGGGCGTCGTACTGCCAGCGCGTGAACAGCCAGGCGCCGATCACGCCGCCGGCGAGGAAGCCACTGATGATCAGGCCGCTGAGGGTCAGTCGTCGTACCTGCAACGGCAGCCCGCGCAGCAGGTGGCCCAGGCCGATGCCGAGATCGGTGAACATGCCGCTGAGGTGGGTGGTGCGCACCACCGCGCCGCTGAAGGTGGTAGCCATTGCATTCTGCAGGCCGCAGGCCATGGCAGCGGCCAGTGCACCCCAGATCTGGTGCTCTTCAAACAGCGGAATGGCCACCAGCAAAAGAGCCGATTCCAGCGCCAGTGCCACGCCGTAGCGCCGGCCCAGCTGCAGCGTGCTGTCCTGGATCAGCAGGCCGCTGAGCATCGCGCCCAGCGAGAACGCGATCAGCAGGCCCCACAGGTGGCCGACCGCGCGCCAGTCACCCTGGGCCAGTGCCATGCCGAGCTGGCTGGTACTGCCGGTCATGTGGCTGACCGCCTGGTGCTCGAAACCGAGGAAGCCGACCACGTTGACCATGCCGGCCACGCACGAGAGGGCGACCGCGCCGATCCAGACCCAGGTGGGCAGGCGTATTCCCATCGGCGAGGCCCCTCAGGGCCCGCCGAAGCCGCCGTTGAACTGCAGCTCGCTGAAGGTGTTGCTGGCCGGGTCGAACACGGCGCCCCAGAACTGTGCGCCGCCATCGCAGACGCGGATCGCTTCACGGGCCGGATTGACGCCGCTGTCGTCAGGCAGGTGGAAGGCGTTGATGTAGATCAGCCGCTTGCCGGCGCTTTCGATGCCGACGTACTGGCGGTCGAAGTCCAGCACCTTCGGGACCTGCGCTTCCAGCGACGACAGCCTCGCCTCCAGCTGGTCGACCTGCTGCCGGCTGGGCGCCCAGTAACCCGACACCCGCCCGGCCTCGCGGCCGGGGCTGGGGCGCGAGCAGGTGTCGAGCACCTGCGCGGCGATGATCGGGCGGGTGACCACCCAGGACTGGCCGGTGCGCTCGGCGGTGGGCACGCTGGCCGGGCCGCGCGTGGTCGTACAGGCACCGAGCACGGCGGCGAGGGTGATCGCAGCCGTGGGCAACAACAGGCGCGTGCAGCGGTTCACAACACATCCGAAGCGTAATCGGCCAGGCGCGAACGCTCGCCACGGCGCAGGGTGATGTGCGCACTATGCGGCCAGTTCTTGAAGCGGTCCACCGCGTAGGTCAGGCCCGAGGTGGTCTCGGTCAGGTACGGGGTGTCGATCTGCTCGACGTTGCCCAGGCACACGATCTTGGTGCCGGGGCCAGCGCGGGTGATCAGCGTCTTCATCTGCTTGGGGGTGAGGTTCTGCGCCTCGTCCAGGATCAGGTAGCGTGACAGGAAGGTGCGGCCGCGCATGAAGTTCATCGAGCGGATCTTGATGCGGCTGGCCAGCAGGTCGTTGGTGGCCTGGCGGCCCCAGGTGCCGCCTTCCTGGTTGTGCGTGAGCACTTCCAGGTTGTCGGTCAATGCGCCCATCCACGGCGTCATCTTCTCTTCCTCGGTACCGGGCAGGAAGCCGATGTCCTCGCCCACGCTGACCGTGGCGCGGGTCATGATGATCTCGCGGTAGCGCTGCTGGTCCATCGTCTGCGCCAGGCCGGCGGCCAGTGCCAGCAGGGTCTTGCCGGTGCCGGCGGTGCCCAGCAGCGTGACAAAGTCGATCTCCGGGTCCATCAGTGCGTTGAGGGCGAAGTTCTGCTCGCGGTTGCGTGCGCTGATGCCCCACACGGCGTGGCTGCCGTGGCGGAAATCATCGACCAGCGACAGCACCACCTTGCCATCGCCGACGACGCGGCTGACGCGCAGCTCGACTTCATCCTCGCCTGGCAGGTAGACGTACTGGTTCGGATACCACTCCTCGCCGTCCTGCGCCTGGATTTCGTAATGCGAGCGGCCCTTGTCGCTCCAGCTGCGCAGGTCATCGCCGTGGCGTTTCCAGAAGTCTTCCGGCAGCTCGGTAGCGCCGGTGTAGAGCAGGCTGAAATCGTCCAGCGCGCGATCGTTCTCGTAGTCCTCGGACACGATGCCGGCGATGGCGGCCTTGATCCGCAGATTGATGTCCTTGGAGACGAACACCACCGGCAGGTCGGGGGTTTCTTCCTTCAGGGCCAGGATCGCGCCGAGGATGGCATTGTCCGGAATGACCTTGCCAAAGCTCTTGCCTGCGTCGAAATGGCTGGTCTGGAAGCGCAGCTTGCCGGCGCTCTGCTTGCCGCGCAGCTGCAGGCCGTTGGGGCGCTGCAGCGGAATGCCGTCGGCCAGGTTGTCCAGGCCGGATTCCTGCACCAGCTCGTTGAGGAAGCGGCTCACCTGGCGGGCGTTGCGGCTCGCTTCGGAGGTGCCCTTCTTGCCGTTGTCCAGTTCCTCGATCACCTGCATGGGCAGGTAGATGTCGTGCTCCTCGAATTTGAACAGCGCGGTCGGATCGTGCATCAGCACGTTGGTATCCAGCACGTAGATGCGCTTGCCTCGGGTCATCGTCGATTCCTGGTTACGGACAGGGAAAAACCACCACGGCCTGCTGCGGGGCAGGGTGATGGCAGACACAGTAGGCAGTGGGACTCACTTGGACTGGGAGGCCTTCAGTTCGGCGAGAACGGCATCGGCATGGCCGGCAACCTTGACCTTGCGCCAGGACTGCACGATGCGGCTGTCGGGGGAAATCAGGAAGGTACTGCGTTCGATGCCACGTACCTGCTTGCCGTACATGTTCTTCATCCTGATCACGTCGAAGGCGCTGCACAGCGCTTCGTCGCCATCGCTGACCAGCGGGAAGTTGAAGCCCTGCTTGGCACAGAAGTTGTCGTGCGACTTCACCGAGTCGCGCGAGACGCCCAGCACGACGGCGCCGGCTTTCCTGAACTTCGGCAGCAGGGCGTTGAAGTCGATGCCTTCGGTGGTGCAGCCCGGGGTGCTGTCTTTGGGATAGAAGTACAGCACCAGCCATTGGCCGGCATAGTCGCCGAGGGTGGCCTGGTCGCCGCCGGACAGGGCCAGTGGCAGGGAGAGGGTGGTGCTGTCCAGGGTGTCGCCGTTGTTCATGAGGTCCTTCTGTCGAGCCTGGGTTCTTGCCATTACAGCTACATGAAACGCCACGCGCCCGTGAGAGACGCGCGAAGAATCAGAACTTCATCGGATCCATGATCGCGTCCAGGTTCAGGTGGTCGCAGAACTCGAGGAAATCGTCGCGCAGCGCGGCGATGTGCATGTTGGCCGGCACGCCGATGGTGACCTGTGCGCTGAACATCTCCGCACCGGTCTGCATGGCGCGGTAGCGCGTGCTCTGCAGGTTCTCGATGGTGATGCCCTGGCGGTCGAAGAAATCGGCCAGCTGGAACAGGATGCCCGGCTTGTCGGCGGCGATCACTTCGACGATGTACGGCAGCAGGTTGGACTGCGCCTGCTTGGCGGCGGTGCGGTACCAGACCAGCTTCAGGCCTTCCTCGCGCTCCAGCCGGGTCAGCATCGCCTCGAGCTTGGCCACCGAGTCCCAGGAGCCGGTGGCCAGGGCGGTAACCGAGACATCGCGGCCGACCGTGGCCAGGCGTGCATCCACCAGATTGCAGCCGCTGTCGGCGATGCGGCGGGTGACGGACAGCAGGGGGGACTCCGGATGCGTCGTATAGGCGTTGATCAGGAGGTGGTTTTCGCTCGGCGCGGGGCGCGGGGTGGTGTCGGTCAAGGCGATTCCGGGTAATGCATGCGTTAGTCTGAATGCCCGCCAGAGGCGGGGATCCACCGGTGTCCAGCATACTTGCCCGTGCTTTCGCGCCGCAAGTAACATTCAAGTCGCCCCCGGCCTTTCGTGGCGGGCGTTTTCCCTTCCCAGCCAAGAGCAGCACGTCCTTGTCCCTTTCCGGCCTCATCACCGCGCTGGCGACCCCGTTCCGGGCCGACGGCGCCCTCGATCCCGACGGTTGGCAGCGCCTGCTGCACCTGCAACTGGAAGGTGGCGTCCATGGCGTTGTCGTAGCCGGCTCTACCGGCGAAGCGGCAACGCTCACCGACGCCGAGTACGATCTGCTGCTGGCCAGCGCGGTCGAGCGCATCGGCGGCCGCATTCCGGTTCTGGCCGGTACCGGCCTTTCGGGCACTGCCAAGACCATCGAACAGACCCGTCGTGCCGCCGCCCTCGGCGCCAGCCACGCGCTGGTGGTCACGCCGCCGTACGTGCGCCCCACCCAGGCAGGCCTGATCGCGCACTACCGCGCGGTGGCCGACCAGGGCGGGCTGCCGGTCGTGCTGTACAACGTGCCCGGCCGTACCGGTTGCGACATGCAGCCTGAGACCGTGGCCGAGCTGGCCAGCCACCCCAACATCGTCGGCATCAAGGAGGCGGTGGGTGACACCGGCCGGGTGCAGGCGCTGCTCGCCCTGCGCGGCCCACAGTTCGCCGTGCTCAGCGGTGACGACGGTACGGCCGCGCGTTCGATCCAGGCCGGTATCGACGGCCTGATCTCAGTGGGCTCCAACGTGCTTCCCGGTGCCTACCGCCGGATGTGCGAGCTGGCCGCCGCACACGACCACGAAGCCACCGCGTCGTGGGATGCGCGCCTGCATCCCTTCCATGATTTCTGCGGCGTCGAACCGAACCCGATCCCGGTCAAGGCGCTGCTGCGCCGCATCGGCATCGGTCACGACCTGCGCCTGCCACTGCTGCCGTTGTCGGCAGCGCATCATCCGGCTGCCGACCATCTTGCCGGCGACATCGCCGCCCTCGAAGCCCTTTCCAGCCACTGACCTTCCGTCTTGGTCTGACCCAGGAGATTCACATGCGTCAATCCGTTTCCACCGTCCGCGTGCTGTCCTATGCCCTGCTTGCCGTGGCGGTCGCTGCCGGCACCACCGGCTGCTTCAAGCGCGGCGCCAAGGGCGACTACGCCCTGGCCCCGGAAATGCGTCCGCTGGAAGTGCCGCCGGACCTGAACCTGCCCAATGCCACCACCGACAACAAGGTGCCGACGTTGGCCTCGGCCACCAAGCCGGCGGCGCCGGTTGCTGCGGCTCCGGCAGCCGGCAGCACCGGTTTCACCATTGCCGGTGGCAAGGATGAAGCCTTCGCCAAGGTCGGTACCGCACTGGAAGGCGTGGAGGGCGTGACCATCGCCAGCCGCGCGCAGTTGCTGGGTTCGTACGACGTGGCCTACGAGGGCAGCAACTTCCTGGTCCGCGTAGTGGCCGTCGATGCCGGCGCCTACATCTCCGCGGTTGACCCGCGTGGCCTGCCGGCCACCGCCGAAGCGCCGGTGAAGCTGATCGCCGCGCTGAAGGCGAAGCTCGCCCAGTAAGGGCTGGTCGGATGGCTGCGGGCCTTGGTCCGCACCCGCTCTGGTAGCGGCCGACCTTGGTCGGCGCTTTTGTGCCAACCAAGGTTGGCACCTACCAGGTTGCGCGGTTGGCACCTGCCGGAGCGCACGGTTGGGGTCTGCCGAAGAACAGAAAAGGGCGCCCATGGGCGCCCTTTTCGTTACCGCCGTGGGCGCTTCTCAGCGCTCCAGCAGCTTCAGCTTGTCCGGCTTGCCATCCCATTCGCCGGCGTCGGCGGGCGGGTCCTTGCGCACGGTCAGCACCGGCCATTCCTTCGCCAGCTCGGCGTTGAGGGCAACGAAGCCTTCCTGTCCGGCAGGAACATCGTCCTCCGGGAAGATCGCATTGACCGGGCACTCCGGCTCGCAAAGGGTGCAGTCGATGCACTCATCCGGGTCGATCACCAGGAAGTTCGGGCCTTCGTGGAAGCAATCCACGGGGCACACTTCCACGCAATCGGTGTGTTTGCACTTGATGCAGTTTTCGGTGACGACAAAGGGCATGGGCTTGGGGGTGGATCGATTCCTGAACCTGCCAATTCTAGAACAGGTTGGCCCCCGGTGTCGGCGCGGGGCGGAGAACGGGCGTCTGGCAGGCGCGACCGTGGGAGTCATTGGCGGCACGGCGGGGGCTGTGCGACGCTGCGGGGCACTCGGTCGCCCACCGTGGCCGGACTCCCTTCCCAGCAGGATCGTCCATGTCCCAAACCCAGCCCAGCACCGCGCCCCATGGCGGTGAGAACACTGCATTCATCGTCCTGATCAGCTGCGTGGCCACCCTTGGTGGATTCCTGTTCGGTTTCGACAGTGGTGTCATCAATGGCACGGTCGATGGCCTCCGCCAGGCCTTCAACTCCAGTGAGGCGGCGCTCGGTTTCGAAGTCGCCTCGATGCTGCTGGGCTGCGCGATCGGCGCCTTCCTGGCCGGGTGGCTGGGTGATCGCCTGGGACGCCGCGGTGTCCTGATCGTGTCAGCGCTGATGTTCCTTGTCTCGGCGCTCGGTGCTGGCGCGGCCCACGCGTCCTGGCTGTTCATCGCCGCCCGCGTGCTGGGCGGTTTCGCGGTGGGCGCGGCCAGCGTGATGTCACCGGCCTACATCGCCGAAGTCGCCTCGGCGCGTTACCGCGGCCGGCTGGCCACGGTGCAGCAGATGGCGATCATCTGCGGCTTGTTTGCGGCCTTCCTCAGCAATTACCTGCTGGCGCGTGCCGCCGGCGCCTCGACCGAGCCCCTGTGGCTGGGCCATGAGGCCTGGCGCTGGATGTTCTGGATGCAGGTGCTGCCCTCGGGGCTGTTCCTCCTGTTGTTGCTGGTGATCCCGGAAAGCCCCCGTTTCCTGGTGTTGAAGGGGCGCCAGGGGCAGGCGAGGGCGGTGCTGGCGCGGCTGTACGGCGAGGCCGCGGCCACCGCCAAGCAGGCCGAGATCGAGGCGAGCCTGGCCCAGGACCAGCACAAGCCGCGCTTC
Organism: Stenotrophomonas maltophilia complex sp. Om-AH-Sm3; assembly: GCF_059337855.1. NCBI lineage: Bacteria > Pseudomonadati > Pseudomonadota > Gammaproteobacteria > Lysobacterales > Lysobacteraceae > Stenotrophomonas > Stenotrophomonas maltophilia complex sp. Om-AH-Sm3. The sequence continues at coordinate 9,382 of NZ_JBYBLQ010000031.1, forward strand.
GGCGACCTGCGCAACAAGGCCACCGGCAAGCTGCGCCCGATCCTCTGGGTGGGTATCGGCCTGGCCATGTTCCAGCAGCTGGTCGGCATCAACGTGGTGTTCTACTACGGCGCGGTGCTGTGGCAGGCGGTGGGTTTCTCGGAAAGCGACGCGCTGCTGATCAACGTGTTGTCCGGCGCGCTGAGCATCGGTGCCTGCCTGCTGACGGTACTGCTGATCGACCGCATCGGGCGCAGGCCGCTGCTGTGGATCGGTTCGGTCGGCATGTCGGTGGCGCTGGTGCTGATGGTGGTGGCGTTTGCCAGCGGCAGCCTCGTCGATGGGCGCCTGCAGCTGTCCGATGGCATGGGGCGGCTGGCGCTGGTGGCAGCCAACGTCTACGTGGTGTTCTTCAACATGTCCTGGGGCCCGGTGATGTGGGTGATGCTGGGCGAGATGTTCCCCAACCAGATCCGCGGCCCGGCGCTGGCGGTGGCGGGTGCGGCGCAATGGACCTCGAACTTCGCGATCACCGTGACGTTCCCGATGCTGCTGGCCGGCATCGGCCTGGCCGGCGCCTATGGCATCTACGCCGTCGCGGCGATCCTCTCGATCGTCTTCGTGGTCCGCTACGTGCGCGAGACCAAGGGCAAGGAGCTGGAGCAGATGGAAGGCTGACGGCCGGCCTGTGTTTCTGCGCCTCCTTTTTTCGTAGGGAGGCGGCAGGCCAGCCGATCCAGGACACGCCGTGAACCCATCCATGGGGGCTCGATGGCGCCATCCATGGCGCCAAC
>NZ_JBYBLQ010000032.1:0-8523 GCF_059337855.1 Stenotrophomonas maltophilia complex sp. Om-AH-Sm3
AATGCTGGATGGCTGAGGGTTGGCGGGGTGGGTCCGGTGGCGGGAGACGCCGTAAACCCGTCCATGGGGGCTTGGCCGCGGCATCCATGCCGCGGACACTCCCGCCACCGGACCCACCCCGCCTTCGACAGATTCCGCGATCTGTCGGAACGGCATATTGTTCTGGTAGGTGTCGACCTTGGTCGACACGGTAGATCCACGCCATGCGTGAATGATTCATTCGATATCTGACAGAAAAAGCGTGTCGACCAAGGTCGACACCTACCAACAGCTGCGCGGAACAACGGCCACCGTTACCAACAGCCGAGTGAACCTGTCGAAGGTGGGGCGGTGTCGGAGTGCGGGGTGTCAGCCGCATGGATGCGGCTGCCAAGCCTACACGGACGTACTTGCGGCGGCCCCGCACTCCGACACCGTCCCGCCAACCCACGTATAGCCGGCTTTTGACATTGACGTTGATTCTGCGGGTGCAGGGCTGCAAGCCCTGCCGAATCCCTAGAACGGAGTCGCGGACTCGAACGCGAGCGCCTCGCCCGTCAGCGGATGCGTGAACCGCAGGCTGCGTGCATGCAGATGCACGCGGTGCGCCGGTGCCGCGTCATACAGCACGTCGCCAACAATCGGATGGCCAATACTGGCCATGTGCAACCGCAACTGATGGCTGCGGCCGGTGATCGGTTCCAACGCCACGCGCGTGCGCCGCGCTTCAACATCGCGCACCAGCACGCGCCAACGCGTCAGCGCCGGCTTGCCGCGCTCATGGTCGATCATCTGCTTCGGCCGGTTCGGCCAGTCCACGATCAGCGGCAGATCCACGTCGCCGGCATCGCCTTCAAGCAGCCCCTCGACGACCGCTTCATAGCGTTTGCCAACCCGGCGCTGCTCGAACTGCATCGACAACGCCGCCTGCATGTCCTTGCCACGCGCATGCAGCAGCAGCCCGGAAGTCACCTGGTCCAGGCGGTGCACGGTCAACGCATCCGGGTACAGCGCCTGCAGGCGCACGACGACGCAGTCCTGGTTCTCGGCGCTGCGGCCGGGCACGGACAGCAGGCCGGGGGGCTTTTCAGCCACCAGCAGCGCGTCGTCGATGTAGTGCAGGTGGATCATGCGGTTCCAGGAATTCCAAATGAAAACGGGGAAGCCGAAGCCTCCCCGTTTTCTGCGTACCGACCAGCGGTCGGTACCTACCTTGATGCAAGACGTACCGACCGGAGCCGGTACCGCCTGCATCAGCCCAGCAGGTGGGCGACGCCGGCGCGCTCTTCTTCCAGCTCGGCCAGGGTCTTGTCGATGTACTTCTGGCTGAAGTCGTCGATCGGCAGATCCTTGACCAGGGTGTACTTGCCGTTCTCGGTGGTCACCGCGAAACCGAAGATCACGCCTTCCGGAATGCCGTAGGAACCGTCGGACGGCACGCCCATCGTGACCCACTTGCCGTTGCTGCCCAGCACCCAGTCACGCACGTGGTCGATGGCGGCATTGGCGGCCGAAGCGGCCGAGGACGAGCCACGGGCTTCGATGATCGCCGCGCCGCGCTTGCCGACGGTCGGGATGAACGTGTTGGCGTTCCACTCCTGGTCGTTGATCGCATCGGCGATCGAGGCGCCGTCGGCGGTGGCGAAACGGTAGTCCGGGTACATGGTCGGGCTGTGGTTGCCCCACACGACCAGCTTCTCCATGCCACCGACCGGCTTGCCGAGCTTGGCCGACAGCTGGCTCAGCGCGCGGTTGTGGTCCAGGCGCAGCATGGCGGTGAAGTTTTCCGGCTTCAGGTCCGGGGCCGACTTCATCGCGATGTAGGCGTTGGTGTTGGCCGGGTTGCCGACCACCAGCACCTTCACGTCGCGGCTGGCGACCTTGTTCAGCGCCGCGCCCTGGGCGGTGAAGATCTTGGCGTTTTCCAGCAGCAGGTCCTTGCGCTCCATGCCCGGGCCACGCGGACGTGCGCCGACCAGCAGGGCGATGTCGGCGTCCTTGAACGCGACTTCGGCGTCATCGGTGCCAACCATGCCGGCCAGCAGCGGGAACGCGCAGTCTTCCAGCTCCATCATCACGCCCTTCAGGGCGGCCTGGGCCTTGTCGACCGGCAGTTCCAGCAGCTGCAGGATGACCGGCTGGTCCTTGCCCAGCATTTCGCCGGAGGCGATGCGGAACAGCAGGGCATAACCGATCTGGCCGGCGGCGCCGGTCACGGCAACACGAACGGGTGCTTTCATGGGGGTTTCCTCTTGCTTGCAAGCGTTTGATGGGACGCCGCGGGCATGGCCACGCAGGCCGGGCAGGCGGCGGGGAACAGGGAAACGGCCACCCGTGGGTGGCCGTTTCGAAGGGGGTCAGGCGGCGAGGTGCTTGTTCCACTCCGCGACGCGGTCGGCCTGGGCGGCCAGCACGGCGTCGACGTCGCCTTCAAGGGTGATCGAATGGATCACGTCGCCCTGCTTGACCGAATCGACGATGGCCTGGCCTTCCAGGACCTTGCCGAAGACGGTGTGGCGGCCGTCCAGCCAATCGGTCTTGATGTGGGTGATGAAGAACTGGCTGCCGTTGGTGTTCGGGCCGGCGTTGGCCATCGACAGCGAGCCGACCTCGTGCTTCACGCCATTCTTCTCGTCTTCGAACTTGTAGCCCGGGCCACCGGTGCCACGACCCTGCGGGCAGCCGCCCTGGATCATGAAGTCGGCGATCACGCGGTGGAAGATCAGGCCGTCATAGAAGCCGTGCTTGACCAGGTTCACGAAGTTGGCCACGGTCAGCGGCGCCTTGTCGGCGAACAGCTCGACCTTGATCGGGCCCTGGGTGGTGTCGAAAGTGGCGATGAGGGACATGAAGATCCTTGGTGCAAAGGGGAATGCGTCTAGCCACCTAGTTTACACCTGCCTCGTGGCGGCGGTGCCTTCGACCATCGGTGGAGCCCCCGCCTTCAGCCAGCGGAAGGTGAGCCGGGGGCCCCGTCCTGGCGACCTCGGCCGAAGCGGCGGACAGCCAGCTGAATGGGCCGCTGGGCCGGCGTGAAATCCACCTTTTCGCGAATCGTCAGGTTCGACGTATAATGTTGGACTTCTTTTTCCAAATCCGGCGCCGACTGGCCCCCCTTTCGTATGTCCATCGAAAATCTTCGCAACATCGCCATCGTCGCCCACGTCGACCATGGCAAGACCACCCTGGTCGACCAGCTGCTGAAGCAGTCCGGCACCCTGTCCGAGCGCACCGTCCTCGCCGAGCGCGTGATGGACAGCAACGACCAGGAAAAGGAACGCGGCATCACCATCCTGGCCAAGAACACCGCCATCACCTGGGAAGACAAGAAGACCGGCATCAAGAACCGGATCAACATCGTCGATACCCCCGGCCACGCCGACTTCGGCGGTGAGGTCGAGCGCGTGCTGTCGATGGTCGACACCGTGCTGATCCTGGTTGATGCGATGGACGGCCCGATGCCGCAGACCCGCTTCGTGACCCAGAAGGCCTTCGCGATGGGCTTCAAGCCGATCGTCGTGGTCAACAAGGTCGACCGTCCGGGCGCCCGTCCGGAGTGGGTGATCGACCAGGTCTTCGACCTGTTCGACAAGCTCGGTGCCACCAACGAGCAGCTGGATTTCCCGATCGTCTACGCCTCGGGCCTGAACGGCTACGCGGGCCTGGAAGACACCGTGCGCGACGGCGACATGACCCCGCTGTACGAAGCGATCATGCAGCACGCGCCGAAGCCGGAAGTGGACCCGGAAGGCCCGTTCCAGATGCGCATCAGCCAGCTGGACTACAACAACTTCGTGGGCGTGATCGGCATCGGCCGCATCCAGCGCGGCACCCTGAAGAAGAACATGCAGGTCGCGGTCATTGACCGTGAAGGCAAGAAGCGCAACGGCAAGGTGCTGCAGGTGCTGGGCTTCATGGGCCTGGAGCGCATCGAGCAGGATTCGGCCGAGGCCGGCGACATCGTGGCCATCTCCGGCATCCAGGAGCTGACCATCTCCGACACCATCTGCGCACCGGACTTCCCGGAAGCCCTGCCTGCGCTGACCGTCGACGAGCCGACCATCTCGATGACCTTCCAGGTGAACAATTCGCCGTTCGCCGGCAACAAGGACCTGTCCGGTGGCAAGTTCCTGACCAGCCGCCAGATCAAGGACCGCCTGGACCGTGAAAAGGTCCACAACGTGGCCCTGAAGGTCGAGCAGCTGGAAGACGCCGACAAGTTCCTGGTCTCCGGCCGTGGCGAACTGCACCTGTCGGTGCTGATCGAGAACATGCGCCGCGAAGGCTACGAGCTGGCTGTGTCGCGCCCGGAAGTGATCATCAAGGAAATCGACGGCCAGCTGATGGAGCCGATCGAGCAGCTGGTGGTGGACATCGAAGAAATCCACCAGGGCGGCGTGATGGAAAAGCTGGGCACCCGCAAGGGCCAGTTGAAGAACATGGAATCGGACGGCAAGGGCCGCGTGCGCCTGGAGTACCAGATCCCGGCCCGTGGCCTGATCGGCTTCCAGAACGAGTTCAAGACCCTGACCCAGGGTTCGGGCCTGCTGTTCCACGTGTTCGATCACTACGGCCCGAAGGAACAGGGCGCCATCGCCAAGCGCATCAACGGCGTGATGATCGCCAATGCGCCGGGTGTCACCCCGGCCTACTCGCTGGGTCCGCTGCAGGAACGCGGCAAGCTCTTCGCTGCCGAAGGCGACAACGTGTATGAAGGTCAGCTGGTCGGCATCCACTCCAAGGACAACGACCTGACCGTCAACGCGATCAAGACCAAGCCGCTGACCAACATGCGCGCTTCGGGCAAGGACGATGCGATCCAGCTGACCCCGGCGATCAAGTACTCGCTGGAACAGGCCCTGGACTTCATCGAAGACGATGAGCTGGTCGAGATCACCCCGAAGGAGATCCGCCTGCGCAAGAAGTTCCTGACCGAAAGCGATCGCAAGAAGGCTTCGCGCGGCGGCTGAGCCTGCACCCCGTGAACCAGAGCGGCTACAACCCGGATCCACACCGGCATCCGGGCCTGCACGTCATCGCCCTGCTCGAAGCGAGCAAGGCGTTGCTGGCGCTGTTGGCCGCCACCGGGCTGGAAGTGCTCGGACCGCAGCCGCTTCGGCACGGCATCATGGTCCTGATCCGGCGTTTCAGCCTGGATCCGGACCATGGCACCCTGCCCTCGCTGCTGCATATGATCAGCCCCGACGCGGTCCACCTGGCCGCGGCGGGGATGATCGGCTACGGCCTGCTGCACCTGGTCGAAGCCTGGGGCTTGTGGCGGGCCAAGGCCTGGGCCTCCTGGCTGGGCTGCCTGACTGCCTCGCTGTACCTGCCCTTCGACATCTTTGCGATCATCCGCCACCCCGGCTGGCCGTCGTGGACGATCCTGGCGATCAACCTGATCGTGGTCTACGTTCTCGCCCGCGACCTGCGCAAGCGCCACCGCTGAGCACCGGCTACACTGGGGATTGGAGCCGACCAAGCCGCCCCATGCGCCCGTCCTTGCCGCCTCTGCTGACCTGCCTGCTCGCCGCGCTGCCTGCGCTGCTTTCGGCTGGCTGCAGCCCGGCCACGCCCAGCGCGCATGCGGCCGAACCTGCGAGCCGCAACGTGCCGTTCCCGTACGCTGAAACCGATGTTACCGACCTGCAGGCGCGGATGACCGCCGGTGAACTGGACAGCACCACCCTGACCCAGGCCTACCTGCAGCGCATCGCCGCCCTGGATCGGGCCGGGCCCCGCCTGCGCGCGGTGATCGAGCTCAACCCCGATGCCCTGAAGGAAGCCGCGGCGCGCGATCGCGAGCGCCGCGATGGACGCCTGCGTGGCCCGCTGCACGGCATCCCGGTACTGCTGAAGGACAACATCAACGCTGCGCCGATGGCCACCAGTGCCGGCTCTCTGGCCCTGCAGGGGTTCCGCCCTGACGATGCGTATCTGGTGCGGCGCCTGCGCGAGGCCGGGGCCGTGGTGCTGGGCAAGACCAATCTCAGCGAATGGGCCAATTTCCGCGGCAACGATTCGGTGTCCGGCTGGAGCGCGCGCGGCGGCCAGACCCGCAATCCCTATCGCCTCAGCCACTCGCCTTGCGGCTCCAGCAGCGGCAGCGCGGTAGCGGTCGCCGCCAACCTGGCCAGCGTGGCGATCGGCACCGAAACCGACGGCAGCATCGTCTGCCCTGCGGCGATCAATGGCATCGTCGGCCTCAAGCCGACCGTCGGCCTGGTCAGCCGCGATGGCATCATCCCGATTTCCTTCAGCCAGGATACTGCGGGGCCGATGACACGCAGCGTCGCCGACGCTGCGGCCGTACTGACCGCAATTGCCGGCCGCGATGATGCCGACCCGGCCACCGCAACCATGCCCGGCCGTGCGGTGTACGACTACACCGCGCGGCTGGATCCGCAGGGACTGCGTGGCAAGCGCATCGGCCTGCTGCAGACGCCGCTGCTGAAGTACCGCGGCATGCCGCCACTGATCGAACACGCCGCCACCGAGCTGCGTCGGGCCGGTGCCGTCGTGGTGCCGGTGGAGCTGCCCAACCAGGGCGCCTGGGCCGACGCCGAACGCAAGGTACTGCTGTACGAGTTCAAGGCCGGGCTGGAGCGTTACTTCAGCACCCACCGCGCTCCCCTGCACAGCCTGGCCGAATTGATCGCCTTCAACCAGGCGCACAGCAAGCAGGAGCTTGGCCTGTTCGGCCAGGAACTGCTGGTGGAGGCCGACGCCACCGCCGGCCTGGCTGACCCCGCCTACATCCGCGCACGCAGCGATGCGCGCCGGTTGGCGGGCCCGGAAGGCATCGATGCGGCCCTCGCCGCCCACCAGCTCGACGCCCTGGTCGCGCCGACCACCGGCGTGGCGTGGCCGATCCGCAGCGAAGGCGACGACTTCCCCGGCGAGAGCTACAGTGCCGCCGCCGTCGCCGGCTATCCCAGCCTCAGCGTGCCGATGGGCCAGATCGATGGCCTGCCGGTCGGCCTGCTGTTCATGGGCACCGCCTGGAGCGAACCGAAGCTGATCGAAATGGCGTACGCCTACGAACAGCGCACCCGCGCGCGGCGGCCACCGCACTTCGGCACCGACACGCTGATCGACGCCGGCGAGCCTTGATCCGGTAGTGCCGGCCGCTGGCCGGCGCTACCGTTCGGGTTCCGGCTCCATCGGCACGATTGCCGCCTCACCGTCTTCAGCCCCCGGCGAACGCACATCTGCAGTGCGTGCACGAGGACCTCGCGGCATGTCCAGCTCGTCTGCATGCTGCAGCCGCGCACGCAGCTGCGGCAGCGAGTGCGGATGCTCACGCGCGAGGAAATCGAGCATGCGCTCGCGTACCAGGCAACGCAGGTCGAACGCGTCGCCGGAGCTGCGCGCACTCACCAGCAGGCGCACCTGGATCGCACGCTCGCTGGTTTCGGTCACCTGGGTCACGCAGACCCGGCCATCCCACAACGCTTCGCCCCGGCAGATGCGCTCCAGTTCAGCACGGATCGCCGCAATCGGGGCACGATAATCCAGCCACAGGAAGGCTGTGCCGAGCAGGTCAGCGCTACGCCGCGTCCAGTTCTGGAAGGGGTTCTCGATGAACCAGGTCAACGGCACCACCATCCTCCGCTCGTCCCAGATGCGTACCACCACGTAGCTGCTGCCGATCTCCTCGATGCGTCCCCACTCGCCCTCGACGATCACCACATCGTCCAGCCGGATCGGCTGGGTCACTGCAATCTGCAGGCCAGCGATCAGGTTGCCGAACACTGGCTTTGCGGCGATACCGGCCACCAGGCCGATGAGGCCCGCCGAGGCCAGCAGCGCGGTGCCGATCTTCTGCACCATGGGAAAGGTCAACAGCACCAGCGAAGCACCCAGCACGATGATGCCGCCCATCAGCACTCGGCTGAGCACCCGCGTCTGGGTCTGGATGCGGCGCGCCTCCAGATTATCGGAGACATCGATGGGATGGCTGCGCAGGATGGCCCGCTCACCCGCTGCCACTGCGCGTACCAGCAACCAGATGAAGCAGGCGGTCAGTGCGATATGCAGCACCCGTTGCAGGTTGCCCAGAAGGGGATCCTGCAGCGGCGTGGCCTGCAATGCAGGGATCAACAGCAGCAGCGGCCATGCGGTGGCCATTGGCAGCCCGAGCACACGCCCGATGCGCGCGCGCCGCCGATCACGCCCTTTCAGCCGATGGTAGATCCACAGGATCAGCCACGCGCCGATACCGCCCACCAATGCGGCCAAACCCAACGGCCATGCGTAGGCCTGTGCGCTCTGCCAGTGCACCGTTGCCACCTCCAGTCGGACAAGCAAGTGGACAGCCTCGCGCATGGCGCATGAGCGTCACGTCAGTCGTTTGTAAGGAGGGTGTTGGTCGGCAGGGCTTGCAGCCCTGCACCTGCCCAGAAGCGGAAGCAACAGCAACGGCAACAGCAACAGCCGAAGCAGAAGCGGGTTTGCTGTGGGATGGCGGGGTGGGTCCGGTTGCGGGGGGCGCTGCAAGTACGTCCATGTAAGCTCGGTCGCCGCATCCATGCGGCTCACGCC
>NZ_JBYBLQ010000033.1:0-3190 GCF_059337855.1 Stenotrophomonas maltophilia complex sp. Om-AH-Sm3
CAGGGGCGTGAGCCGCATGGATGCGGCGACCGAGCTTACATGGACGTACTTGCAGCGCCCCCTGCGCAGCCCACCCGCCCGGCCAAACCACGGCTTGTGCTTTCGCGCTCCGCCACGAGGGGCTCAGCCGTTGGCCTTCGCCTTCGCCTCGCGCGCGGCCTGCTGCTCGACCAGGGTCAATGCCACGTTGTCGCGCAGGTACGCCGGCTCGACCTTCTCCGGTGCGATCGCCTCGCCACGCGCGAACGCCGGCACCGCCAGTGCCAGCACGTCCGACGCCCGCGGCAATGCCGCGGCATCGAAACCGCGCAGGCCACTGCCCAACTGTGCCACCAGCGCGCCGTCGCCCGCGCCGAAACCGGTACCGACACCGTAGGCCGACATTCCTTCCGGCAACGTCACCACGGAGGGCGCGCAGACGCGCTCGGCATCGCGCGCGACCGGCAGGCCGTCGACGCGTTCGAAGCGCGCGACGTAGAGTTCACCCATCCGGGCATCGATTGCCGACAGGATCTGCGTTTCTTCCACCGGTGCCCGCAGCGCCAGCACCTGCAGCGTCGAAACCGGCAGCAGCGGGCGGTCCAACGCCAACGCGATGCCCTGGGCGATGGCGATCGCCAGGCGCACACCGGTGAACGCCCCCGGGCCGCGACTGAGCGCGATGCCGTCGAGCTGGCGACGGCCGATGCCGGCTTCGGCGAGCAGCGCCTCGGCCCATGGCAGGCTCAGGTCGGCATGCCGGCGCGGGGCGATCTCGAAGCGTTCCAGCACCTGCCCATCAACATGCAGGGCAACGGAGCAGGCTTCGGTGGCGGTTTCAAAGGCGAGCAGTTTCATCAGATCAGGTCAGAACAGGGGGAACGTGGCACCGGGAGCCGGCTCCGGGCCCGGCGCGACAGCGGCCGGGTCAGCCGGATCATCAGCCACGGGCCCCCATTGTGGCGTAAAGAAGGCCTGCACATCGGCCAGGCTGCGGGTGCGGCGGAAGGGTGGCAGTGAATCCAGGAAGACCCGGCCATAGCCACGGTTGAGCAGGCGCGGATCGCACAGGACCAGCACGCCACGGTCGCTTTCGCTGCGGATCAGGCGACCGACACCCTGCTTCAGTGCGATCACCGCCTGCGGCAACTGTTCGTCGCGGAACGGATTGCCGCCCTGGCTGCGGATCGCCTCCAGGCGTGCCTCGTACACCGGATCGTCCGGTGCCGCGAACGGCAGCTTGTCGATCATCACCACGCTCAGCGCTTCGCCGACCACGTCCACGCCCTCGCGGAAACTGGCCGAGCCCAGCAGCACGCCATTGCCCGATTCACGGAAGCGCTGCAGCAGCGTCGCGCGCGGTGCCTCACCCTGCACGAACAACGGCCATGGCCCGTCGCGCAGTGCTTCGGCCGCCTCGCGCAATGCACGGTGCGAGGCGAACAACAGGAATGCCCTGCCCTGCGATGCCTGCAGCACCGGCCGAAGGGTCTGGATCAGCGCGGTTCCGAAGCCCCGTGCGGCCGGATCAGGCAGGCCTTCCGGCAGGTAGCACAACGCCTGCTCGGGCCAGTTGAACGGACTCGGCTGGACCAGGGTATGCGGATCGTCCAGGCCCAAGCGCGTGGCGATGTGGTCGAATCCATTGCCCACGGTCAGCGTGGCCGAGGTGAAGATCCATGCCGCGCGGCTGCGCTCGCGATGCTCGCGCAGCGGGCCGGACACATCCATCGGCGTGCGCTGGCAGCGGAAACCCCGCGGCGTGAGCTCGTACCAGAGCACATCGGCGGCACTGGCGTGGTCCGCCGGATCGGTATCGAAATCCAGGGTGGGTTCATCATCGCCCAGCCAGCGCTGCAACCGCGACACCGCCTCGCGCGCCCGCGCATGGCAGGCGTCCAGACCCGCCGCCGATTCGCGCAGCGGCTGAAGTCCCTGCTCCAGTGCCACCAGGCCGGCCATCACCGTATCGAAGCCGTCGCGGACCTGTGGCATGGCCAGCGCACGCCACTGCGTACCACGCGGCGGCAGCCCCTCCATCGCCGAACGCAACGCCAGCAACGCCTGTTGCAACTGGTCGACCGGCTCCTGCAGCGCCGATTGTGCGCCCCCTACGCCGCGCGCTTCAGCCAGGCAGTCGCGACCCAGTTCCTGCCATGGGCGCATGCCGAAACCTTCGCCGAAGAACTGCGCTGCCAGTTCGGGCAGCTGGTGTGCCTCGTCGATGACAAAGGCCTGCGCCCCCGGCAGCAACTCGCCGAAGCCGTCCTGTTTCAGTGCCAGATCGGCCAGCAGCAGGTGGTGGTTGACCACCACCACGTCGGCGGCCTGCGCACGCTGCCGTGCGCGCACCACGAAGCAGTCGTCCCAGAATGGGCAATCGGTGCCCAGACAATTGTCGACAGTGGAGGTGACCATTGGCAGCAGCGGCGAGTCATCGGCCAGGCCCTCCAGCTCGGCGATGTCACCGAACTCCGAGCGGCCGGACCACGCCAGGATGCGCTGGAACTGCGCGGCCTGTTCGGGACTGGAAAACCGCGGCTCGCCCCGCGCCTGCTGCAGTCGATAGCGGCACAGGTAGTTCGCGCGCCCCTTCAGCAGCGCGCTGCGCAGGCCGACGCCCAGCGCCTGGCGCACGCGCGGCAGATCGCGGTGGTAGAGCTGGTCCTGCAGCGCGCGGGTACCGGTGGAGATGATGGTGCGCAGCCCGGACAGCAGCACCGGCACCAGATAGGCGAAGGTCTTGCCGGTGCCGGTACCGGCCTCGGCCAGCAGCAGGTCCCGCTGCTGCAGCGCATCGGCAATGGCAGCGGTCAGGTGCAGCTGTGCCGGACGCGGGACGAAGGCATCCAGATGCGAGGCGAGCGCGCCGCCTTCGCTGAGGGCTTCGCGGCTGGCATGGACAAGGTCGGACATCAGAGGGAAAGGATACCCGGCAGGGCGCTGCCCGGCACCCGTTTCAAGCCAGGGCAACAGCAACAGCGGTGTCCATGGCTCTGGGTTTTTACGTGCTGGGCAGGCCGGGAGGGGCAGGCAGGACACGCCGTAAACCCATCCATGGGGGCTCGATGGCGCCATCCATGGCGCCAACGGTCCTGCCTGCCCATGCCACCCCACCTCTGACAGATTTCAGCGATCTGATGGATCCACGCCATGCGTGGATGAATCTCCATCGAGTTCGAGTATTTCGACAATTGATCGAAGAGCATCC
>NZ_JBYBLQ010000034.1:0-3150 GCF_059337855.1 Stenotrophomonas maltophilia complex sp. Om-AH-Sm3
TAAACCCTGGCGATGACCTACTCTCGCATGGCTTGAGCCACACTACCATCGGCGCAGCTGCGTTTCACTTCCGAGTTCGGGATGGGATCGGGTGGTTCCACAGCGCTAATTTCACCAGGGAGGCTTTTGGAGAGTCGCACTCGTCCCGGGGGACAAGGCGCCAGCCTCGCATAGTTCTTGTGACGTAGCGTGCACTTGGATGCTCTTACGACGCTGTCGTAAAGCCAAGGCAACTTGAGGTTATATGGTCAAGCCGCACGGATCATTAGTATCAGTTAGCTCAATACATTGCTGTACTTACACACCTGACCTATCAACCACGTAGTCTACATGGTTCCTTCAGGGGGCTTGTGCCCCGGGAGATCTCATCTTGAGGCGCGCTTCCCGCTTAGATGCTTTCAGCGGTTATCGCTTCCGAACATAGCTACCCGGCAATGCCACTGGCGTGACAACCGGAACACCAGAGGTTCGTCCACTCCGGTCCTCTCGTACTAGGAGCAGCCCCTCTCAAATCTCCAACGCCCATGGCAGATAGGGACCGAACTGTCTCACGACGTTCTGAACCCAGCTCGCGTACCACTTTAAATGGCGAACAGCCATACCCTTGGGACCGACTACAGCCCCAGGATGTGATGAGCCGACATCGAGGTGCCAAACACCGCCGTCGATATGAACTCTTGGGCGGTATCAGCCTGTTATCCCCGGAGTACCTTTTATCCGTTGAGCGATGGCCCTTCCATACAGAACCACCGGATCACTAAGTCCTAGTTTCCTACCTGCTTGATCCGTCGATCTTGCAGTCAAGCACGCTTATGCCTTTGCACACAGTGCGCGATGTCCGACCGCGCTGAGCGTACCTTCGAGCTCCTCCGTTACTCTTTAGGAGGAGACCGCCCCAGTCAAACTACCCACCATACACGGTCCCCGACCCAGATAATGGGCCCAGGTTAGAACGTCAAGCACGACAGGGTGGTATTTCAAGGATGGCTCCGCCACAGCTAGCGCCATGGTTTCATAGCCTCCCACCTATCCTACACAGACGAACTCAACGTTCAGTGTAAAGCTATAGTAAAGGTTCACGGGGTCTTTCCGTCTTGCCACGGGAACGCTGCATCTTCACAGCGATTTCAATTTCACTGAGTCTCGGGTGGAGACAGCGCCGCTGTCGTTACGCCATTCGTGCAGGTCGGAACTTACCCGACAAGGAATTTCGCTACCTTAGGACCGTTATAGTTACGGCCGCCGTTTACTGGGGCTTCGATCAAGAGCTTCGCCTTGCGGCTGACCCCATCAATTAACCTTCCAGCACCGGGCAGGCGTCACACCCTATACGTCCACTTTCGTGTTTGCAGAGTGCTGTGTTTTTGATAAACAGTCGCAGCGGCCTGGTTACTGCGACCCTCTTCAGCTATAGCTCGCACGAGCCACCAAAAAGGGTGCACCTTCTCCCGAAGTTACGGTGCCATGTTGCCTAGTTCCTTCACCCGAGTTCTCTCAAGCGCCTGAGAATTCTCATCCTACCCACCTGTGTCGGTTTACGGTACGGTCTGCGTAAGCTGAAGCTTAGGAGCTTTTCCTGGAAGCGTGGTATCAGTGACTTTGCCATAAAGGCTCGTCTCGGTGCTCGGTCTTAGAGGATCCCGGATTTGCCAAAGATCCAAACCTACCGCCTTTCCCCAGGACAACCAACGCCTGGTACACCTAACCTTCTCCGTCCCTCCATCGCACTTACGCGAGGTGCAGGAATATTAACCTGCTTCCCATCGACTACGACTTTCGTCCTCGCCTTAGGGGCCGACTCACCCTGCGCCGATTAACGTTGCGCAAGGAAACCTTGGGCTTTCGGCGTGCGGGTTTTTCACCCGCATTATCGTTACTCATGTCAGCATTCGCACTTCCGATACCTCCAGCAGACTTCTCAATCCACCTTCAACGGCTTACGGAACGCTCCTCTACCGCGCATACAAAGTATGCACCCCAAGCTTCGGTTCTGTGCTTAGCCCCGTTAAATCTTCCCCGCAGACCGACTCGACCAGTGAGCTATTACGCTTTCTTTAAAGGGTGGCTGCTTCTAAGCCAACCTCCTGGCTGTCTGTGCCTTTCCACATGGTTTTCCACTTAGCACAAAATTTGGGACCTTAGCTGTGGGTCTGGGTTGTTTCCCTTTTCACGACGGACGTTAGCACCCGCCGTGTGTCTCCCATACAGTCCGTCTCGGTATTCGGAGTTTGCAATGGTTTGGTAAGTCGCGATGACCCCCTAGCCATAACAGTGCTCTACCCCCGAGAGGATACATATGAGGCGCTACCTAAATAGCTTTCGAGGAGAACCAGCTATCTCCGGGTTCGATTAGCTTTTCACTCCTAATCACACCTCATCCCCTACCTTTGCAACGGGAGTGGGTTCGGGCCTCCAGTGCGTGTTACCGCACCTTCACCCTGGGCATGACTAGATCACCCGGTTTCGGGTCTACTGCCCGCGACTATGCGCCCTTATCAGACTCGGTTTCCCTTCGCCTCCCCTATACGGTTAAGCTTGCCACGAACAGTAAGTCGCTGACCCATTATACAAAAGGTACGCAGTCACTCCTTGCGGAGCTCCTACTGCTTGTACGCACACGGTTTCAGGTTCTATTTCACTCCCCTCTCCGGGGTTCTTTTCGCCTTTCCCTCACGGTACTGGTTCACTATCGGTCGGTCAGTAGTATTTAGCCTTGGAGGATGGTCCCCCCATGTTCAGACAGGGTTTCACGTGCCCCGCCCTACTCGTCTTCACTGAAATGGCCCTTTCAGATACAGGGCTATCACCTTCTATGGCCACTCTTTCCAGAGCGTTTTCCTAGAACCAAATCAGCTTAAGGGCTAGTCCGCGTTCGCTCGTCGCTACTTACGGAATCTCGGTTGATTTCTTTTCCTCTGGTTACTTAGATATTTCAGTTCACCAGGTTCGCTTCCAGCAGCTATGTATTCACTGCAGGATACCCGCAAGCGGGTGGGTTTCCCCATTCGGACATTACCGGATCAAAGCTTGTTGCCAGCTCCCCGATACTTTTCGCAGGCTGCCACGTCCTTCATCGCCTCTGACCGCCAAGGCATCCACCGTGTGCGCTTATTCGCTTGACCATATAACCGCAAGTTGCCTTGGGTTACA
>NZ_JBYBLQ010000036.1:0-1231 GCF_059337855.1 Stenotrophomonas maltophilia complex sp. Om-AH-Sm3
CCGAGCCTTATCTGATGGAAATCTGTCAGCGTAGGTGTCGAGAGCCGGCGTGGGCCGCCGTACGAGCCTGGATCTCGACGATCGCCATGTAGCTTGGCGCCCACACCGGATTCTCCCTTGATCCGCCCGAACAGTTGCTGGAGCTGACACTCGAAGCGATAAGACTGGGCAAGCGGGGGAGCTCTCGACCCTTCCAGACTATACGGAGTCGGGCAATGAACGGGATCGGGATCGATGTGAGCAAGCGCCGACTGGATATCGGCACGACAGACGGCGAGACTGTGCAGGTCAGCAATAGCCCCTCTGGCTATGCTGAATTGAGCACTTGGTTGAGCACGCGGCCGGCCATTCAGATCGTTCTGGAAGCCACTGGCGGCTATGAGCAGACTGTCCTGGACTTTCTTCACAAGGCCGGCCATCCGGTGATCCGCGCCAACGCCCTGCGGGCGCGTAGACTGGCTCAGGGGCTGGGTAAAGTGGCCAAGACGGACCGCTTGGATGCTCTTGTATTGGCGCAGATGGCCGCACTGGTGGAACTGCCTTCCTATCAGCCACTGGAGCCCTGGCAGCGGAAACTGCGCGAGTTTGTGCGGGCGCGTCGACAAACGATGCAGGCACTGACCGTAGCCCGCCAACAGCAGGAAATGGTGACTGACCGCGAGCTACGCCGGCAGATGCAAGGCAACATCATTCGCCTGCAGACACTGGTCGAGCGACTGGGGAAGCAGATCTCTGAACAGGTCGCGCAGCAGCCCCAACTGGCAGTGCTGAAGTCGATGAAAGGGGTTGGCCCGGCATTGCAGGCGGTGCTGGCCAGCTACCTGCCTGAGCTGGGTCAGATCAGCGGAAAAGCCATTGCCAGCCTGGTCGGCGTGGCGCCGATCTCCCACGACAGCGGGGCCATGCGAGGGAGGCGAAGCATCCACGGTGGCAGGGCCGAGATCCGCCAGGTGCTCTACATGTCGGCCATGTCGGCCATGCGACATGAGCCACGATTGCGGGACTTTTACCGGTCGCTGCGGGCCCGCGGCAAGGAAGGGAAAGTGGCCATCGTGGCGGTGATGCGGAAGATGCTGGTGATTCTCAACGCCCGCGTGCGTGACGCTCAAGGCGGATCGATCCCCGCCTGAAGCCAGCCTGCGCGTGCCCCAAAAGGCTGCCGGCCAGCGGCCGGCACTACCGTGCCCGTCTCATGGAGGGGCCAGGCCCCTCCGTCAACACAGTTGCTACA
>NZ_JBYBLQ010000037.1:0-1024 GCF_059337855.1 Stenotrophomonas maltophilia complex sp. Om-AH-Sm3
TGTGTAAACCCACCACGTTGTTCAGCGGGATTCTGGAAATAGGCGGCTGGCTGCCGATCCCCATGTGGGGTCGGTGCCAGTTGTAGTGATGCAGCCATTCAGGTAGCACGGCATCGCGTTGCTCTGACGAAGCGTACTCGCAGGCGTAGGCCCATTCGCGCAAGCTGGTCTGGATGAAGCGCTCGGCCTTGCCGTTGGTTCGCGGGGTGTAGGGCTTGGTCCGATAGTGCTTCATGCCCAACGAGGCGACGAGTCGAGCGAAGACGCCGGAGCGATAGCAGGCGCCGTTGTCAGTCAGGACACGCTGGAAGGTGACCCCCAGCGTCTTGTAGTACGCCAAAGCGGCCAGCAGCGCTTGGCAGGCCGTTGGGCCCTTCTCATCGGTGTGAACGCTGCTGAAGGCGACTCGGGAGTGGTCATCAATGGCCACATGGACATAGCCCCAGCCACCGCCGCCAGCATTGCCACGCCGATTCGGATCGACCCGGTGTCCGGGCCGGTGGAAGTTGCCGAGTTTCTTGATATCCAAGTGCAGCAAGCCGCCCGGGCTGTCGTACTCATACCGGACCGCCTTCTTCGGTGGGTCCAGAAGGCACAGGCGATTGAGTCCTCGTCGGCGCATCAGTCGTGAAATGGTGCTGTGAGCCACACCCAGTGCCTTGGAAATGGTCAGGTAGGTTTGCCGTTGACGTCGACGCTGGACGATCTGCTCTACCAGTGCCTCGGGGGTGCCATGGGGGCTGCGGCTGGGCCGAGAGCTGCGGTTCTGCAGCCCAATCAGGCCCTCGGCTCGATATCGGGCCAGCCACTTGTAAGCCGTGCGTACACTCACCCCGCAAGCCTGGGCGGCCTCTTCTGGCCGAAGGCCTTGCTCAGTGATGCGGCGGACAAGAAGTTCTCGACTAAACGGCGTCAAACGGGCATTTTTATGATGGTTCATCCGGGCTCTTTGGGGACTGGATAGGTGTGGTAACCACCATTTTCCAAAGATGCCCCGGATGAACAACCTACCGAGAGATCACAG
>NZ_JBYBLQ010000038.1:0-688 GCF_059337855.1 Stenotrophomonas maltophilia complex sp. Om-AH-Sm3
AAGCTTGTTGCCAGCTCCCCGATACTTTTCGCAGGCTGCCACGTCCTTCATCGCCTCTGACCGCCAAGGCATCCACCGTGTGCGCTTATTCGCTTGACCATATAACCGCAAGTTGCCTTGGGTTACATATGACCCGGGGGTACAAAGCCCGGATACGAATATAACGACTCAATCAATAAAGAGACTTGCGTCTCTCGCCTTAGCCTCACGACACGTCTGATAGAACATCTCAAACGCTCGCTACGTCACAAGTTTTAAAAGAACACGTACCAGCCACAGTGCTGATGCGTATAAAGATCGAATGTATGCGTCATTCAGAGAATGGTGGGTCTGGGAGGACTCGAACCACCGACCTCACCCTTATCAGGGGTGCGCTCTAACCACCTGAGCTACAGACCCGGAGCTTGTTTCTTAATCTCCCTGGTGGAGCCTGTCGGGATCGAACCGACGACCCCCTGCTTGCAAAGCAGGTGCTCTCCCAGCTGAGCTAAGGCCCCAGAAAGGGACATCTCACACCGGCCTGGCCGATGTAAATCTCTGAATGCAGGTACTTTGTGAAGGCGCCCGACAGGACGATGCTGTCTTTGCTCAAAAGGAGGTGATCCAGCCGCACCTTCCGATACGGCTACCTTGTTACGACTTCACCCCAGTCATCGGCCACACCGTGGCAAGCGCCCTCCCGAAGGTT
>NZ_JBYBLQ010000039.1:0-487 GCF_059337855.1 Stenotrophomonas maltophilia complex sp. Om-AH-Sm3
CGCAGGAAGAGCTTGAAGATAACCTCTATGAGGTCGTCTCCAAGAAGCGCATCAAGCGCCTTGCCTTCTCTGCGCGCCAGACCAAGGAGAACGTTGTCGCGAACGTCTACAATCGCGCCTTCACCTCCGGCTACACTGGCGGCGACGGCGTAGTCCTTCTCTCGACTGCGCATCCGTCGACCGCTGGCAACTGGTCGAACAAGCTCGCTACCGACGCCGACCTGTCGGAAGCCGCGCTTGAAGACATGATGATCCAGATTGCTCAGGCAAAGAACGATCGCGGTCACGTCATCAACCTCAAAGCTATGAAGTTGATCGTGCCGTCGAACCTTATGTTCGATGCCAAGCGCATTCTGAAGTCCGATCAGCAGTCTGGCTCCGCGAACAACGACATCAATGCCCTGAAGGGAATGCTTGACTATTCGGTCAATCACTACCTGACGGACACCGATGCGTGGTTCATCAAGACCGACGCTCAGTATGGTCT
>NZ_JBYBLQ010000040.1:0-477 GCF_059337855.1 Stenotrophomonas maltophilia complex sp. Om-AH-Sm3
GTTCGGCAGCGTGTTCTACGAGCGCGGCGACCCGTTCGAGGTCTACTCCTCGCTGGTCGCCAAGCTGTCGGTCTGGGGACGGAGGGACCCGGCACCCGGCAGCGGCCAGGCCGGCGGCACCCTGGTCGTCCGCAGCCCGCTCGCCAACCTCGACACGGTCGAGGTGCGACCCGGCCTCGTCGGGGTCGCGGCGGTGCTCTTCTGCAGTACCGCCTTCGACTCGTTCCAGGACTCCTCGGTCTGGATCCGGTTCATCCAGAACAACGAGACCATCTCGGGCAGCCGGGCGATGGTCGACCTCGCCAACAACCTGGCGCGTCTGTCCTTCTGCGTTGGAGTGGGACTGGTCTTCGCGGTTGGCACGGTTCTGACTGCCGTCGGCCCGGCGACCCGCCGACGCGACCTGCCCAACGCCTTCGTCCACTCGATCGTGCCGAGCATCATCGGCTACATCGTGGCCCACTACCTGACCTATCT
>NZ_JBYBLQ010000041.1:0-470 GCF_059337855.1 Stenotrophomonas maltophilia complex sp. Om-AH-Sm3
GCGCATACTTTCAAAGATCCGGGGAAGTGGCCTCAGCGCCGTTCCCGTGTGCTGCGAAGTTTCCTTCGTAGCGAGCCGCCCATTATAGCCGGCTTTTCTGCTTCGTCAACACCTTTTTTCAAGGCCGTCTCACCGGAGTGGACGTTGTTGCCGATGCTGCTTCGTCGTTGGGCCCGAGGGCCTTTCGTCGTTGCGAGCCGCCTATTATGGCAGGCCTTTCAGCTTTGTCAACAACTTGTTTGAGGAACTTGAAGCTCTTCGTGAAGTTGTTGCTGCAAGTCCAGGTCGAAACCAGGTACCTGCAAAAAAAGGAAAACCCCGCTGCGCATGCAGCGGGGTTCTCGGGTGTAAACCCTGGCGATGACCTACTCTCGCATGGCTTGAGCCACACTACCATCGGCGCAGCTGCGTTTCACTTCCGAGTTCGGGATGGGATCGGGTGGTTCCACAGCGCTAATTTCACCAGGGAG
>NZ_JBYBLQ010000042.1:0-398 GCF_059337855.1 Stenotrophomonas maltophilia complex sp. Om-AH-Sm3
GACGATAACATTACCGGTAAAGGTAACCACGTTGCCTTGCATATCAAGAGATTGCTGGTCCGATTCAATGTGGATCGGCTGATCAGTGTCTCCGGTTACGGCAAATGCCGGAATGCTGGCGGCCAGAAGTGAGCTGGCAAGCACAAGATTAAGGCTGAGTTTGTTTGTTTTGAATTTCATAGGATGTTCTAACCTTTTCAATCAGCTCGGCGTTCTTGCTGCGTAAGTTGCCGCGCATTTTCAGACCGCTGGAGTTAAATGTTGTTCCGTATAACGTGACGAGGTCTTCAGAGGTAACATCCTGCGTCACCAGATTGATCTGCGCGTTATCCGTCGTGATTCTGCGAAGTTGAGAGTCCGGCACGAGTGCATTGACTTCAACGTGTCCATATAAATAG
>NZ_JBYBLQ010000043.1:0-285 GCF_059337855.1 Stenotrophomonas maltophilia complex sp. Om-AH-Sm3
CTTGTTTCTTAATCTCCCTGGTGGAGCCTGTCGGGATCGAACCGACGACCCCCTGCTTGCAAAGCAGGTGCTCTCCCAGCTGAGCTAAGGCCCCAGAAAGGGACATCTCACACCGGCCTGGCCGATGCAAATCTCTGAATGCAGGTACTTTGTGAAGACGCCCGACAGGACGATGCTGTCTTTGCTCAAAAGGAGGTGATCCAGCCGCACCTTCCGATACGGCTACCTTGTTACGACTTCACCCCAGTCATCGGCCACACCGTGGCAAGCGCCCTCCCGAAGGTT
>NZ_JBYBLQ010000044.1:0-255 GCF_059337855.1 Stenotrophomonas maltophilia complex sp. Om-AH-Sm3
AAGCTTGTTGCCAGCTCCCCGATACTTTTCGCAGGCTGCCACGTCCTTCATCGCCTCTGACCGCCAAGGCATCCACCGTGTGCGCTTATTCGCTTGACCATATAACCGCAAGTTGCCTTGGGTTACACATGACCCGGGGGTACAAAGCCCGGATACGAATATAACGACTCAATCAATAAAGAGACTTGCGTCTCTCGCCTTAGCCTCACGACACGTCTGATAGAACATCTCAAACGCTCGCTACGTCACAAGTTT
>NZ_JBYBLQ010000045.1:0-255 GCF_059337855.1 Stenotrophomonas maltophilia complex sp. Om-AH-Sm3
GGGGGGGGGGGGGGGGGGGGGGGGGGGGGGGGGGGGGGGGGGGGGGGGGGGGGGGGGGGGGGGGGGGGGGGGGGGGGGGGGGGGGGGGGGGGGGGGGGGGGGGGGGGGGGGGGGGGGGGGGGGGGGGAGGGGGGGGGGGGGGGGGGGGGGGGGGGGGGGGGGGGGGGGGGGGGGGGGGGGGGGGGGGGGGGGGGGGGGGGGGGGGGGGGGGGGGGGGGGGGGGGGGGGGGGGGGGGGGGGGGGGGGGGGGGGGGG